>CAKSCN010000019.1 GCA_934444485.1 uncultured Eubacteriales bacterium
ACAGGGTGCTGTACGGAGTCGGCGACTGCGCAGGATTTCTGCCGAGAGCGGCGCACTACCCTCCCTCAATGGTCGCAAACTGCGTGATTGGTCAGGGGGACGTACTCGTGACTCCCGTCGAGGCGGCGAGAATGATGCTCTGTGCGGCGACCGGAAAGTGTGTGCGGCTTCGTGCGGTACTCGGCTTTTACGACGGCAGAAGCGGCATCTCCGATATTTCCGAAAGCGAGAGCGGCGAGACCGTACTCTCCGAAGCGACCGTCGAAAAAATGCGTCTTCTTCTGCGTGCGTGCGTGGAAAACGGCACCGGAAAGAAAGCCGCACCGTCAAGGCTTGCCGCCGGGGGAAAAACCGCCACCGCACAGACCGGACGCTTCGCCGAGAACGGCACGGAGCTTAACCACATATGGTTTGCCGGAGTTTACCCAATCGACAACCCCGAGATTGCGGTTGCCGTGCTGTACGACGACGCACCGGGAGAATCGCCGTGCGCAAAGGAGGCGTTCAGGGCGATATGCGAGGAATACGAGCTTCTGCGTGAAGCCGGGAAAATAAGGTAAAGCGAGCGCCGTATTCTTTCGCAGAGTGCGGCACTTATTTACGCCACGTTAATTTTTTCGTTCTTTTCCGCCGTGCGGAGTGCAAATTCTTACAAAATATTGCAAATTCTGCATTTTTTCTTGACTTTACGCCGTTCATCTGTTATGCTTATAGTGGGATATTGAATGTACGCCGAAATGGCACACAAATGTTACAAAAACTATTCACCGAAGGGCTTGATACGTATGAAAAAAAGTGGTATAATGTACATACATACATACATACATACATACATACATACATACATACATACATACATACATACATACGCTGGTTCTTTCTCTCTGAGCAGTCCTTGCTTTATGCCTGTCGTCCGGGGCGGCGACGAAAAGGCTGTGTCCGCACAAAAATGCACGGTGCGGCGCACGGAAAATCTTCTTACGGCATGATAACACAAGAGAAAGGATACGCATATGTCACACGCCCTGTACTCTGAAGCAACGCTTTTTTCAATAACGATACTGCTTGTTATATCGTATAAATCCACATTTTCCGCATTCGACCGTTCTCTCGGCAAAAAGCTTTTCACAGCGGCACTTTGGTGTTCCGTAGCGGCAATAGCATCGGAATTTCTCTGGAGTCTCAGCCTTATTGACGGAGTGACCTTTCCTAAAGCTTTGCTGTGGATTTTCAATTTCATGTACTTTGCATTTTTCGAGCTGTCGGCTTACCTCTGGTATCCGTGTGTTGACAGCATAAGTCCCTCGCCCTCATTGAACAGCGTAAAGCGGTTTGCCGCCGTTTCGGTTCCTGCGGCGGCGATGCTTGCGCTTCTTCTGCTGTCGGTGCGCACGGGATGGATATTCACGATAGACGATTCTCTCGCCTACAAACGGGGTCCGCTTTTCTTTTTGCAGCTTATCCTCTCGTTCGGATACATCGTTGCGGCGGCGGCAAGGGCGTATGTAAACGCCGGAGTAAAGAGCAATTACCCCCGAAGAAAAGAGCTTTTGTCGATACCGCTTTACTCCGTGCCGATTATTCTCGGGGCTGTATTGCAGGTGTTCACGTATGAGCTTCCGATAAGCTCCGTGGGAATTGCGGTGTTGTATTTACTGCTGTACCTTAATTTTCTGCAATCGATAATACGCCTCGACCCTCTCACGGGAATAGGCAACTACCGTGAAACGATATCGTATCTCACCGCAAAGGTCGGTAAACTTCGTCAATGCGACAACTTTTACCTGTTCTTTCTCGACATCGACTACTTCAAGCAGGTAAACGACACCTACGGTCACAGAATAGGCGACGAGCTTCTGAAGGACATCGCCGCAACCCTCAAGGACATATGCGCCGAAAGGCACGGCTTCTGTTCAAGGTACGGCGGAGACGAATTCGTGCTGACGCAGGATTTTGAAAACGACAGCGACATTGAAGAATACCGTGAAGCGGTACGCAGTGCGGTCGAGAGAAACTGCCGCCGCTACAAAATCGACGGACACAGCATAGGAGTGAGTATCGGTTACGCAAGGTACGAATTCGGAGGGGACAGCGTACACGACCTAATTCTCCGTGCCGACCGCTCGATGTACAACGAAAAAAGGCAGAGAAAAATTGCCGAGGAAAGTAAAGTATCCGCCGCAGACGATTGACGGCAGTGCGTCGTTTGCCGCAGGTACATGAGGAAGCATTATGGACGTAAAATCCGGCAGACCCTCAGGTATACCGTCCGGTATGACCGAAATTCTGACGACAGGCTCGGAAAACAGGCTCCGCATAGGAAAATATGAAGCGGAAACAGTACGCCGACTTCTGACCGAACGCTTCGACGGCACGGTTATAATCGACGCAAAAAGCGGTCTTCTCGTCAAAACCGCCCCATGGCTCACGGGCAAGCTCGGCAGCTTCGCAAGCTTCACGGACGTGCCGTATGACACGCAGATGTGCTCCGCCATTGAGGCGATAGCTCCGCCGGAGGACCGGGAAAAGCTCATGAAGGCGACCTCTCTTTCTCACGTATGCGAAAGAATTTCGGCGTCGGAGCAGAAAACCTATTCGATAGATTTCTTCGTTCTTCTCGGCAAGGCACGCAAGCGCTGCTACGAGCATCTGACGTACAGCCACATTTATAAAAACGACGCCGGCTCTCCGATAATACTCACCTGCGAGGACATTTCGAGCATTATCGCAAGCGAGATAGATCCCGTCACGGGGCTTTACACCGTCTCGGGCTTTCACCGCCGTGTCAAGGAGTGGATAGAGAGCCATCCCGGCAGAAAATACCGCATTCAGCGGTACAACATAGACCGTTTCCGTGACATAAACGGCATTCACGGCTATGCGGTCGGAAACAGGCTTCTTTGCGATTTCGGAACGCACATGAAAATGTACGACACCGAGTCAAGCTTTTCGGCGCACCTTAATGCGGATCATTTCGTGCGTTTCTGCTCCGAGGATTCGAGGTCGGTAAACGAATACTACGAGATATTCGAGTCGATTTTCGCAAAGTACGACCTCAAAATTCCGATAACCATTCACATGGGAATTTACGATTTGTGCGAACCCGACTGTGATTCGTACACCATGAGCTACAAGGCGCTTTTGGCGCTTCAATCGATAAAGGGAAGTCTCGTGCGCCGCATCGCCTACTACGAAAAGGGCATGATGGACTTTGAAAAGGAACAGCAGGAGCTTCTCGTCGGAGTCGAGCGTGCGGTGGAAAACGAAGAATTCGAGATATGGTTTCAGCCGCAGGTCGATTACCAAAACGGCGTAATGACGGGCGCCGAGGCGCTTATACGCTGGCGTCATCCGACAATGGGGCTTCTTTCGCCGACTTACTTCATACCGCTTCTCGAGAAAAGCGACTGCATAGGTGCGGTTGACGAGTATATGTTCGCAAAGGCGTGCGCTTTCGCAAGGCGGCGTCTCGACAGGCACCCCGAAAATCCGGTGAGGGTATCGGTAAATCTTTCACGCAAGGACATCTATATGCGTGACCTCTGCGGTAGGCTGAAGGACATCGCCGAAAGCTGCAAGCTCCCTCCGAACTGCATACATATCGAGCTTACGGAAAGTGCGTACACGGAAAACGCAGAGCTTCTTGCGGCGGCGGCAGGCAGTCTCCGGGAGGCGGGCTTCATAATCGAAATGGACGACTTCGGTTCCGGTTACTCCTCTCTCAACATTCTCAAGGACATCGACATTGACATACTGAAGCTCGACATGAAGTTCTTGAGCGGCAGTCCCGAGAACCGCAAGAGCGAGATAATCATTTCATCGGTAATAAACATGGCAAACAAGCTTAACATTCCCGTCCTCGCCGAGGGCGTCGAGACAAAGGAGCAGGCGGATATGCTTCTCTCGTTCGGATGCAGGTATATGCAGGGTTACTACTTCAGCAAGCCTCTGCCCGAAGCGGAATACGAAAAGCTTCTCGACGGCGGCGGTCTGTTCGTCTGAACACGCAGGGTACAAAAAGGAAGGTTACAAGGCATGGCAAAGGAAAACACAAACGGCAAGGCAGAACTCAAAACGGGACTTTTCGGCATAGGCTACAGCAAAAAATCCGTGTGCGAATATATTGCGCATTTAAACAGAGGCTACGAGGAGCGTCTTTCGGAAAAGCTCGGAGAGAAAGAGGCGGAGTGCGGAAAAAAGGTTGCGGAAGCGAAGACGGAATGCGATAAGCTCCGTGGCGAGAACGCCGCTCTTTCGCAGGAGAACGAGGGACTCCGCACCGAGACCGAGGAACTTAAGGACAAGTGCGCTTCTCTCGAGGACGGTGTGAAGGTGCTTTCGGACAAGCTTGCTCTTTTGAGGGACGAGGTCGCTTCTCTCGAAAAAGAAAATGCGGCTCTTCGCAAAAAGAGTGACGACGTTGCCGACATTCTTGCGGACGCAAAAAGCTTTGCGAATATGCTCCGTGCCAAGGCGTCGGAGGAAAACGAGGAATACCGCCGTGCGAACAGGGAGCGCAACGACGCCGAGAGGGCAAGGCTTGAGGCTTACGGTCACAAGGTTGATAAGATTCGTTCCGACGTCGTAACAATGCTGCGTGGGATGGAGATGACTCTCGGCGAGATGACTGCCGGCATATCGAAGCTTCTCGGCGACGACGGACTTCCCAAGGACTGAAGCATCGCACCGAGGTATAATTTACACAGGGGGTCAGGGTCGCCGAAAGGCGGCTCTTTTTTGTAAACTTTTTCTCAAATCATACTCGGGTATGATGACAAAAGACGCATTTTGTGGTAAAATACAGTGAAAGTATTATGCGCAAAGCAATAAAACGGGTGGTGAAACGCTTGAATATGCCGATTATCGTAAATCCCTCAATAAGGGACGCCTTCTCTTCTTTCGCCGAAAGCGGCAGGGTTCTTTTGTTCAGCGCTCCGTGCGGCTTCGGAAAGACGACGCTTGCAAACGCTCTTCTGCGTGACCGTAAAAAGGCTGAGGTGTCGGCGGAGACGCTCAACTCGGCGAACGGTATGTCGGAGTACCGCACCGACGGCGGCTTTCTTCTCATTGACAATTTACAGCTTCTGACCGACGCCGACAGACAGCGTATGCTCTGCGAATTTATCCGTGACAATCCGAAAATGCGTTTCGTGCTTCTCACAAGAGGCGTATTCCCGGGGTGGCTCATGCCGTTTAGGTTCTCGGGGCTTGCGGAGTCGGTCGACATGAACGGGATGTTCTTCACACGTGAGATGACCTCAGAGTACTTTTCAAGGTGCGGTCTTACACTTTCCGATACGGAGTTTACCGAAACCTACCGTGACACACGGGGCTATCCTCTTGCGCTGTCGGTCATTGCAAGGCGGCTTGCGGACGGTGAAAGATACTGCAAGAAGCTGTCCGAGGACGTGACGCACGAGATATTCCTATATTATGAAGAGGTAATCTTCCGCCGTTTTGACCTTCCGATGCGCCGTTTTCTTCTCGACCTTGCGCCGTTTGACGAATTCGGAACGGAGCTTGCACGCATGGCGAGCGGAGACAACCGTGCCGGCGAATACCTTTCGGAGCTGCGGCTCAACACCGGTATGTTTGCCGAGGTAAATGCGGACAGCTACAGGTTTCACGACATATTCGCACGCTTTCTCTTGTGGGAGCTTGAGCGCACCTACACCGACGAACAGCGGCGCACGCTTTACAGCCGAGGCGGTCTCTACTACGAGCTTCATGAAAACTACAGCCGTGCTCTTTCCTGCTACTCCAAGAGCGGAGAGAGCGACAAGGTGTCGGAGATACTGGTTAAAAATGCGGCTCTTCACCCGGGTTCGGGACACTTCGAGGAGCTTGAGCCGTACTACGATTCCCTTTCCGACGCACAGATAAAATCAAGCCCGGCTCTCATGCAGGGTATGAGTATGCTTTGTGCGATAAAGACCGACTATGAAGGCTCCGAACGCTGGTACGGAGAGCTTAAGTCTTTTGCGGCGGTTAGGGGAAGCTCGGATGCGGCGGCAAAGGAGGCACGGGGGCGGCTCGCCTACCTCGACATTTCTCTGCCTCAGAGGGGAGTAGGGGGTCTTGCGGAGCTTATAGTGTCGCTGTTTAAGCTTATCGTGAACAAGGAGATAAAGATACCGCCGTTTTCCGTGACAAGCACTCTTCCGAGCATAATGAACGGCGGCAAGGATTTTTCCGACTGGAGCAAGACGGACGATTTTCTTTATGCGACGGTGCGCCTTCCCGTCGAAGCGCTTCTCGGACGAGACGGAGTGGGACTTCCCGACTGCGCCATAACCGAAAGCAAATTTGAAAAGGGACTTGACGTATCGAGCAGGATGCTCACACTCGTGTCGAAGATAAGCGAGGTGCAGACGAAAGGCACGCCCGACATAGAGTTTGCGCTTGTGGGACTTCTTGCACGGAGTCAGACCGACAGCGGCCGTGCTGAGGATGCGGTGCGCACGGTGACGGCTCTGCGTGAGCGGTTCGAGGCGAAAGGACTTGACCGTTTTTTCCCGAATATAGACGCTCTTCTCTGCCGTCTTTCGCTTTGCACGGGAGACCGTCTTTACACCGACGAATGGTATCGTGACAAAGCGCCGAGGGACGGTGTCACGCTGAAAACTCTCAAGCGCTATCAGTACCTCACACGTGCTATGGTTGAGCTTTCGAGGGGAGACGAATCGGCGGCTCTTCTTACGCTTGCCCCTCTCGTCCCCTACTGCCGTGTCTGCGAAAAGCACATAGACACTATTCACCTGAGGGTGCTGTCGGCAATTGCAAAGCGTCGCACAGGCGACTGTGAATGGCGTTCCGACATATGCGAAGCACTCGGCATTGCGGCAGAATACGGTTTCGTGCGCACGGTCGGCGAATACGGTGCGGCGGTTCTTCCGCTTATCACCGAGTGCGGATGGGACAAGGACAGCGAATTTCTCGAGCGTGTCGTTAAATGCACACGCAGTCAGGCGGTATTCTACCCCGATTTTCTGAAGCCGCCGTGCGACACCGTACTTACAGAGCGGCTCACGGAGTCGGAAACGCAGGTACTGCGGCTGTTGTGCGCCGACAAGAGCAATGCGGAGATAGGAGAGATACTCGACATAAAGCTTGCGACGGTGAAAAGCCACGTGAGCCACATTCTCCAAAAGCTGGGCGTGAGCCGCAGAAGCGAGGCAAAAACCGCCGCACATAAGCTGCGCATAATATGAGTAAAACGAAAAGACGTGGGACCGAAATCTCACGTCGTTTTTTTGCCTGCGTTTAAAATTCCCCTCTCTTCTCCGCATCCTCCCGTGCCGCCTCGACAAAACGGAGAACATCCGCCGGGGCGTCGTTGGCATACAGAAGTCCGTAGGGAATGCTGTAGTCCCAGTTCACGGGAATCGACACAAGTCCCGGGTGGACGTCCTGCCAGCACTCTATGGTGAGAAGCACCTTGTCGGACTCCGCACAGCGGTTGAACACCGAGAGGTCGTAGAACTGCGGAGTGTCCTCTATTTTTATTTCGGGATGCTCCTTTTCAAGCTCGCTTCGCAGAAAGTCGTTGACCCCGGAGTCACCTCTCTTTACCATCATGAGCGTTTCGCCGTACAAGTCCTCTATGTTCACCTTCTCTTTCGCCGCAAGCCTGTGTTCACGTGACACGGCTATCATTTTTTTGTACCGTCCGAGCGGCAGAAAGCGGCAAAGCGACATCCACGCCTTTGAGTCGCACACGCCTATCAAAAAGTCGAACTTCTCGCCGAGCTTCCCTATCTCGGAAAGTATTCCGTCGCTGTCGTCCTCGAAAGGCACAAGGTGGAGCTTGTACCCCGGAAAGCCGTCCTTGAGTCTGTACCACAAATCCATAAAGGGCTTTGCCGGGTTCAAAAGGGACGTTCCGACGCAGAAGGTCGTTTCGTACTCGGCGGCTTTCGCACGGACCTTTCCCACAGCTTTTTTCGAGTAATCGATTATATACGCTGCGTCCTTCAAAAGCATTTCCCCGGCAGGAGTGAGCTTTACCCCCGACGGCGTTCTCTCGAAAAGCTTTGCGCCCACACGGCTCTCGAACGCATTCATCTGCTTCATGACGGCGGTCGGCGTGAGATAGAGCTTATCCGCCGCTTTCGTAAAACTGCCGCATTCGGCGACCTCTCTGTAGGTTTCAAGTGCGGGATCGTACATAAAAGCACCTCCGGGTTTCGGCATAAACTTTAGGTTTATACTATGATAACACATTTGATATTCCGTGTCAAGCGTTTTTGTTATAAAATATAGGTGCAGACAAAGAAAGGAGCGGTAATATGGCAAAGAAAATCATCGTTGCGTACTATTCCCGAGACGGCGAAAACTACGTTGGCGGAACGATAAAGCGTCTTTCGGTCGGAAACACGGCGGTCGCCGCAAGGTGCATTGCGGACATAACGGGAGCGGAGCTTTTCGAGATACGCCAAAAGAAGCCATACTCCGACATTTACAACGAATGCACCGCCGAGGCAGGCGAGGATCAGAAGAAGGGCGCACGTCCCGAGCTTACCGAAAAGGTCGGAGACATCACGGACACCGACGTCGTATTCCTCGGCTATCCGAACTACTGGGGAACGATGCCCATGGCGGTGTTCACTTTTCTTGAGAGCGCAGACTTCGGCGGCAAGACGATTATTCCGTTCTGCACAAGCGGAGGAAGCGGAATTTCGACGTCGGTATCGGCAATACGTTCCCTCTGTCCCGACTCCGAGGTAAAGGACGGCTTCAGAGGCTCACGCTCAACCGACGCCGAGGACATTGCAAAGTGGTTTGACGACGAGGGCTTCAAAAAAGCCGATGAAAGCGCCGAAGCGGTTAGGGTAAAGCTCACGTGGGACGGCGGCGAAGCGGTGCTTGCGCTTGTTTCCAACAAAACGACCGAGGATTTTGTGTCCCGTCTGCCGTTCACTCTCACCATGGAGGACTATGCCGGTACGGAAAAGATAGGCAGATTTTCCGAGGCTCTTTACAAAGACACCGACGTTTCGGGACTCACACCGACGGTCGGCACGGCGGCAATCTACGCACCGTGGGGAAATCTCGCCGTCTTTTACGGCAGTGCTTCTTACTCAAAGGATCTTATCCCCGTCGGAAGCATTGAATCCGGTCTTGACGCTCTTTCGTCGGAGAACGACAACTTTGAAGTGACGTTCACCCTGCTTGAATCGGCAAAATAATCCGCAAAACGACAAAACAGCATAAACATAACCGCCGTACCCCGAAAAAGAGTGCGGCGGCTTTTGTTGCACCGAGTGCAAAAAGGATGGTGGGAATAATCTTATTTATCTTCCGTAGTTGAGCTTGATGAAGCCTATATCGGAAATGGTTATATCTCCGTCCTCGTCGATATCGACAACCTGTCTGAAGGTTTCGGAGGTGCTCTTATCGAAGCCTCTGAGAACACGGATGAAGTCGTCAACGTCTATCTTTCCGTCTCCGCAGTAGTCTGCGAAGGAACCCTTGATGTCGCCTGCGGTGAGAGGAGCGTTGAGAACGTCAACATTGCTGTCGATAACCTTTACATCCTCTATGATGTAGGTCTTGTAGCCGTTCTTCTCAATCTTTATGTCGTATGTTCCGGGAAGTACGCCGTCGAACTCGAAAGCGAATATGGCGGTGTCTGCGTCTGCCGCTTCGTAAAGCGTTGCAATTGCGTTTCCGGACTTCGTCATGAGAGTTATTCTCGCACGGCTCGAGTATTCTGCGCTGTCATACGGCTTATCGCCGTCGTCTCTCGACGTTACGACAGTACCGATTACCTTATATGTTTCGGAGGCAATCTCCGTGAGCGGAAGCGTCGTGACCTCGATATATTTCACTTCAAGCTCGCCCTCCGAGAGCTGAGCGAGGAACTTTCCGTTCTTGTAAATCTGCGGATCCTCGGCAACCACAGCCGCAGTGAAGTCGGTCTCGGGGTTGAACGCCGTGTGGTCAGCCATTGCGAAGGTGAGAGTTGCAATGCGCACCTTTCCTGCCGTTGCGTCTACCTCGGTGTTCACTCCGGGAGTTACGGAGGATACCCATCTGTCAACGTATATTCCGTTTGTGCGGTCGTCGGTGAATGCGTCGTTAAGCTCTTCGCCAACGAGAACAAAGTCGCTCACGCAAGACTCAAAGGTCATAACCGCCGGGTTATACTTGAAGCCGAACACGCCGCCGTTTACCTTTGCGTTCTCGAAGTAAATATTTACGATATACTTACCCTCTGCGGCGTTGTAGGAGCCTTCGGGAATATACGCTGCACCGCTGAACTTCCACTCGGGAACTATTTCGGCACCGCCTTTTACCTCATATTCCGCACCTGCGGCATAGTATGCGCCGTTTGTCTTGTCGTACCATTTGAAGGTGTAGTCGGTCTTGGGGTCGGGATCTTCGCCGAGGGTTATCTTCTCGCCGTATGCGTGCGTTTCTTCAACGCCGTTTACAGTAATTGTATAAGTCTTTGCCGTCCATGTTGCGACAAGCTCTGCATTTCCTTTTACTTCATACTCCGCACCTGCGGCGTAGTGTACGTCGTTTGTCTTGTCGTACCAGTCGAAGTCATAGCCCTCCTTGGGGTCGGGGTCTGCGCCGAGGGTTATCTTCTCGCCGTATGCGTGAGTTTCATCGACGCCGTTCACCTTAATTGTATACGTCTTCGCCGTCCACTTTGCGGTAATGGATGCCGCACCGGTTACGGTGTAGGTTGCGCCTGCGTCGTAATCGTTCTCGCCGTCGGTCCACTTGAAAACGTAATGCTCCGCATTCTCATGATAGGGAGCGTCGGGGAGAGTAATCGTATCGCCGGGAGTGTATTCGGCGGAGATACCGTCTATAGTAACCGTCACGTTGTCGGTGTCGGTGAATCTTACGGTGTGCGTACCGACGGTGAAATCTGTGTAAAGGCTTGCGGTAATATCCTTTGCCTCATGCTTTACGCCGTCGATGAAAACGTATTTCTTACCGGTGGTAAAGGAAAGTCCGTTGTATGCGGCAGTCCACGAATTTTCGAGAGTCGGAGCGGTGATGTCAGCCTTGACGCTTCCCTCTCCCATGACCGTGACGACTGTTGCGCCGCTGTCGTTTACCGTGGTTGTCACGCCGTTTCCTACGATGATTATTCTCTCGGAGGCGTCGTCCCCTCTCTTTTCGACAGAGCCGACCTTTCCGCCGTTAATTTCGATAACGGTAACGCCCGTCATTTCGGAGTCGGCATTTGCGTTGCCTGTGGTGAGAATCTTTCCGACTTCGCCGCCGTCAACGGTGTAGTATCTGAGTCCCTTGTAGCTTCCTGCGCCGTTTGCATTGCCGACGGCAAGAGTGCCGACAGTACCTGCCTTGACGTTGACTCTCGCATCGCCTATAAAGAGTGCCGGAGCGGAAGCGCTTCTCGAGTTTACGTTCTGCGATATCACATTGACCTTCGGAGTATCGCCGTCCGCTTCGCCTATATTATATGTAGCCTTACCCTCAACGAAGTAGCCCGTCGTACCGTACATTGCGCCGAGAGACATATTTCCGAGAGAGCCGGAACGGAGAGTTACCGTGCTGTCAAAGCCGCCCTGTGTGGATGCCGGCTTACTTACAGAGTCGTGATTCTGAATAAGGTTGTTGTTGCCGTCGGCGGTTGCCGGGTGAGTTATTTCGACATTTTCGCCTACGGTGAGGCTGTTTCCGAGAAGGAGTATTCCCTCGCCGGTGCTGTCGGTGTACTCGAGAGTGATATCCTCAAGCGTTGCGTTGCCGTATACGGTGACTCTGCCGCTTGTTATCTTATCCTCTGTGCCGCTTCCCTTTATAGTGACGGACTTTCCCTCAGCACCGATAATGCCGTAAATTCTGCCGGAGGAGATCGTTACCTTGGGGAGTGTGACTGCGCCGGAAACAATTATCGTGCCGCCGTCGGCAACCATGCTGTACGCCTTGTCAACAGAGGCAATTGCAGTTTCTGCGCTCTCGCCGTCGGCAGTGTCGTCGCCTGTTTCGGAAACATACACGGTATTCAATAATACCGTTTCCTTTCCCGTATAAAATTCATAGTTCGCCGCCGTGGCCCTGTCGGTGAAGAGTCCCCATGCCGCAACGTCGATGTATGCGTCCTCGGCATAGTTCGAGATGTTTACGATACCGCCGGTTATGTACGCCCAAATCTGCGTTATCGTGTCGCCGCCATTGACCGAAACGGGAACAAGAATTTCCTCCCACTCGCCGTTTCCCAAAAGTGCGGACTCCGCATTGCTGTTAGCCGCAGAGGCGACTCCGTAGTTCGTACCCGTCGCCGAATCTTTCGAGCCAACCTTGATAAGCGGTGTGCCGGTTACGTTTGTTCTTACAACCGCCTTGAAGTACACACCGTCGGTGTATGCCGCCGAAAGACCGGTTGCGTCAAAGTTCAGCTGCTTTGTCGGATTTGCGAAATTGGGGGTTGCGTGTACGTAGGTCGTGCCGTCGGAGTCCCGCTTCTTTTCGACGGACGCATTGTACCAGTTTGCGTACAGTCCCGTTCCCTTTTCAAACGCCGTTCTCTCAAGAAGCACTCCGTCTTCCGCCGAGACGCAAAATGCGCACGAAAGAGAAAGCACCGTCATCACAGCAAGTGCGACGGAAATGATTTTTCTCAGGTTCATACTGTTTCCTTCCTTTACGTATGTATTGCGAAACGTAAATTGAAATACCCGTTTCACTGAGACAATTATACCACACCTCGCCCTCAAAGTCAACAATACAGGCGAAAATGGCTGAATTTCTGCGTTTGTAACAAAAACAGAGGCGGCGCTTTGTGCATTTTTGACATAGGTATTTCATTTTTCGTTCTTCCGCTGTTTTGACGTGTGCCGTTAAAATATCGCTAAGATTTCGCACCCGTCGGATACAGTATTCGGAGAAAATCGCCGCACGGCACATGAAATTGCTTTAAATGTATAAAATAAGTGTATAAAAAGTAAAATCCGCCCGAAAAACCTTGCAAAAAAATCCTCGTGTGGTATAATAAAAGTATAATGGGTGGAAGTGGTTTTTTGCGGTGAGATTGACGGCACGGTTGCGGTTAAAATCGCCGTACTTTGCCGCAGAACCCTTTTATTCACGGCAAAATGTGTTAAATTTTTAACTTTGGAGGTAAATATATGGACGCACAGAAAAGAGCGGATATGTTAAACGAAGCGAAAAAAAGCGTACTTCGTGCCGACAACTCCGCAGTTGAAGCGCTTCACAAGTCCGGCAAGCTCAGTGCCCGTGAGCGCATGAACATTCTTTTTGACGAGAACACCTTCTCCGAAACGGCGGCATTCGTTAAGTCGAATCCCATGACCTTCGAGAACCCCAAGGGCGGCGAGCTTGAGGGAATTATCACGGGCTACGGTTCGATAAACGGACGTCTTGTTTTCGCCTACAGCTTCGACATGGCGAGAACGCTCGGTTCTTTCGGAAAGGCGGCGGCAAAGAAGATAGTTAATCTTCTCGAGAACGCACGAAAGAACGGCGCACCGGTAGTTGCGGTATTCGATTCCGCAGGCGCAAGACTCACAGAGGGTGTCGAGGTACTCTCCGCTTACGGCGAGGTACTTAAGAAGACAGCCTCCCTCAAAGGCTCCGTTCCCCTTGTTTCGGTCGTATGCGGAAACACCTCGGGACTCACGGCGGCAATTGCGGCGATGAGCGACATCACGGTTATGGAGAAGAAGAACGGAAGCTATTCGTTCGCTCCGGCATCGGTGCTCAACTCCGACGCCAAGACAAAGGACGCCGGCAAGTCCTCGTGCGCCTCGGCAAACGGTCTTACCGCATTCATATGCGAGGGCGAAGAGGCGGCTTTTGCGGCTGTAAGAGAGGTTCTCGAATACCTCCCCTCAAACAGACTCGACAACAACATTTATCTTGAGATTTCCGACGATCCCAACAGACTTACTCCCGAGCTTGAAACTGCTGCAAATGCGGCGGACTACGACGCCAAGGCAGTTGCCGCTGTTCTTGCCGACGGTGCGAAGCTTCTCGAGGTTTATGCCGGAATCGGCAAGAATGTATTCACGGCATTCGGTTCGGTAGGCGGCGTTCCCTGCGGCATAATCTCCGTAGGCGGCAGACTTTGCGAGACCTGCATGAACAAGGCAACCGAATTCATCTCCCTCTGCGACGCTTACTCAATTCCCGTTCTCACTCTCGTAAACTCCGAGGGCATGAGCGACGAATGCGAGGCAAAGGGCGGCAAGGTAGCAAAGGCGGCGTCCGATCTTGCATACTCCTATGCCTGCACAAGCTCCGCAAAGGTAACTCTTATCACAGGAAACGCCATCGGCGCGGCGTTCACGGTTCTCGGCTCGAAGGCAGTCGGCGCAGACGTTGCATACGCTCTCCCGAGTGCGAAAATCTCCGTCATGGAGGCTGAGCGTGCGGTTCAGTTTATGTGGGGCGACAAGCTTGCGGCCTCCAAGAACCTCGAAAAGAGAGGCGAACTCTCCGAGGCATGGGAAACGGTATGCGCCTCTCCCCTTGCCGCCGCAAACACGGGCGACATCGACGATGTTGTTGACTATGCAATGGCACGCCGCAAGGTTGCGTCCGCTCTCGAAATGCTTTCCATGAAGAAGGATTTCGACGACGTTCTTTAAGACGCCGGATCCGAATCTAAAGAAAGGCAGGAATAGATATGTTTTTATACAACGTTGTAAATACGATAGGTGCCCGTGCGCTTGAATTCGACTTTACAAAGCCGTTTTCCGACGCAGGCTCGGCACTTTCCTACGGACTTCGCTTTTCGTTGTTCGGTCTTGCGGTTGTATTCGGCGTTCTCGCGCTCCTTTGGGGAATACTTGAAGTGTTCAGAATAATATTCTCCGGCAAAAAGAACGGCAACACCGCCGAAGGCTCTGAGAAAGGCGGTAAATAATATGCTTATGTACAACACGGTGAATGCGGTCGCAGCAAAGGCTCTCGAAATCGACTTCACAAAGCCCTTTGAGAGCGCAGGAGATGCGTTCGTGTACGGACTTCAGTTCTCCGTATTCGGTCTTGTGGTCGTATTCGGCGTACTTGCGCTTCTCTGGGGAATACTCGAGGTATTCAGACTCGTATTCTCCGGCACGAACAAAGAGAAAAAGAGTGCGGCAAAAGCGGCTCCGGCAAACGTCGAAGAAGAGACTGCGGCGGCAATAGCGGCGGCAATAGCGGCGGCAAACGACGATTCCGAGCTTGTTGCGGCAATAACGGCGGCAATCCACGCTTACAGAAAGGCAAGCGGCGAGGTCGGCGGATTCAGAGTGGTTTCATTTAAGAGAAGATAAACAACCTATTATTTTATCCCGGCATGACCGGAGAAAAGGAGTATTATTATGGCAAAGCAGTATAATGTAACAGTAAACGGAAACGTATACAGTGTAGTGGTTGAAGAAGTAGGCGGCGCAGTTGCGGCTCCCATCGCAATCCCCGTAGCGGCTCCCGCACCCGTAGCGGCACCGGCTCCCGTAGCGGCATCGGCTCCCGTAGCAGCAGCACCGGCACCTGCAGCAGCACCGGCACCCGTCGCAAACGGCGCAGGCGAAAAGATTTCCGCTCCCCTCAACGGCACAATTCTCGACGTTAAGGTTGCAAGCGGCGCATCCGTAAAGAAGGGCGATATCATCTGCATCATCGAAGCTATGAAGATGGAGAACGAGATCCTCGCTCCCAAGGACGGCAAGATTACCTCCGTTGCCGCACAAAAGGGCAGCAGCGTAAACGCAGGCGACGTTCTCGCTACAATCGCATAAGCTCCGCACAAATAAATTAGGAGGCAGATTACAATGAATTTTGTTGACAGTCTTTTGAACCTGTGGGAATCCACGGGTATCTACAAAATGCTCTACCCCACGGGCGGCGCACTCGACATCGGCTTTTTGAAGACTATTGCCATGTACGTTATTGTGGCAATACTTATGTACCTTGCAATCGGCAAGAAGTTTGAACCTCTTCTTCTTCTCCCGATAGCGTTCGGTATGCTTCTTGCAAACCTCCCCGGCGCAAACCTTTTCCACATGGATCTGTTTATCCACGAAGACCCGAGCTTCGGTCACCTCTTCCTCATTCAGGAGGTAATTGACAAGGGCGGTCTTATGGACTTCCTCTACCTCGGCGTAAAGCTCGGCATTTATCCGTCTCTGATATTCCTCGGAGTCGGCGCAATGACGGACTTCACTCCCCTTATAGCAAACCCCAAGTCGCTTCTTCTCGGTGCGGCGGCGCAGTTCGGTATCTACGTTGCGTTCGTTCTTGCTCTCGTAGCAGGATTTACTCCCCTTGAAGCGGCTTCCATCGGTATCATCGGCGGTGCTGACGGTCCTACGGCTATTTACGTCACAAAGACCCTCGCTCCGGCGCTTTTGGGTGCAATAGCCGTTGCGGCTTACTCCTATATGGCGCTCGTGCCGATCATTCAGCCTCCGATAATGAGAGCTATGACCTCCAAGAGAGAAAGATGCATCGTAATGAGCAACCTCCGTCCCGTTTCTCAGGTCGAGAAGGTTGTATTCCCGATAGTCGTTGCCGCAATCGTGGCACTTCTCCTCCCCGACGCCGCTCCCCTTGTAGGCTTCCTTATGCTCGGAAACCTTCTCAACGTTTGCGGTGTTACCGACAGACTTTCCAAGACTGCTCAGAATGAGCTTATCAACATCGTAACCATATTCCTCGGCGTATCCGTAGGCGTTACCGCAGACGCTGAGACCTTCCTCTCCACAAAGACACTTCTCATAATCGGTCTCGGACTTCTCGCTTTCTGCTTCGCTACCTTCGGCGGCATTCTCTTCGGAAAGGTAATGTGCGCAATAACCGGCGGCAAGATCAATCCCCTTATCGGTTCCGCAGGCGTTTCCGCCGTTCCTATGGCAGCTCGTGTTTCTCAGGTTGTCGGTCAGAAGGATAACCCCTCGAACTTCCTTCTCATGCACGCAATGGGTCCGAACGTTGCAGGCGTTATCGGTTCTGCCGTTGCCGCAGGCGTGTTCCTTGCTTCCTTCGCTAAGTAATATTTGAAGTTTTACCTTCAGGAAAGGATAAACGATATGGCTAAAGTTAAAATTATGGAAACTGCGCTGCGTGACGCTCATCAGTCGCTCATCGCAACCAGAATGACTACCGACGAAATGCTTCCCATTCTCCCTCTTCTCGACGATGTGGGATACTACGCAATGGAAGTATGGGGCGGTGCTACGTTCGACGCTTGTCTGCGCTTCCTCAACGAAGACCCGTGGCAGAGACTCAGAATAATCCGTGAGAACGTCAAGAACACAAAGCTCCAGATGCTTTTCAGAGGTCAGAACATCCTCGGCTACCGCCACTATGCGGACGACGTTGTAAAGTACTTCGTTCAGAAGTCCATAGCAAACGGTATAGACATCATCAGAATATTCGATGCACTCAACGACCCGAGAAACCTCAAGACCGCAATCGAGGCTACAAAGAAGGAGGGCGGTCACGTTCAGGCGGCTATCTCCTACACGACGGGACCCGTTTTCAACAACGCATACTTCGCAAAGTACGCAAAGCAGCTCGAATCCATGGGTGCTGACTCCATCTGCATCAAGGACATGGCAGGTCTTCTCAAGCCCTATGAGGCATATGACCTTGTCAAGGAGCTTAAGGCAAGCGTAAAGATCCCGATACAGCTCCACACTCACTACACCTCCGGTCTTGCTTCCATGACTCTCATGAAGGCGGTCGAGGCAGGTGTTGACATAGTCGATACCGCTATCTCTCCCTTGGCAATGGGTACGTCCCAGCCTCCTACAGAGCCTGTAGTTGCGGCTCTCGCAGGCACGGAGTACGACACGGGACTCGACCTCGGCAAGCTTGACAAGGTTTGCAAGATGTTCGCTCCCCTCCGTCAGAAGTACCTCGACACCGGACTTCTCGACCCGAAGGTTCTCAAGGTTGACGTAAACGCTCTCCTTTATCAGGTTCCCGGCGGAATGCTCTCTAACCTCGTATCTCAGCTCAAGCAGGCAAACAAGTCCGACAAGTTAGACGAGGTTCTTGCCGAAGTGCCGAGAGTAAGAGAGGACGCAGGCTTCCCTCCGCTCGTAACTCCCACCTCGCAGATCGTCGGTACTCAGGCGGTTATGAATGTAATCATGGGCGAGAGATACAAGATGGTCACAAAGGAATTCAAGGGTCTTGTAAGAGGCGAATACGGCAAGACGCCGGTTGAGATCAAGCCCGAGTTCAGAAAGAAGATAATCGGCAACGAGTCTCCCATCACCGGCCGTCCGGCAGACGCTCTCAAGCCTGAGCTTGACAACCTCAGAAAACAGATCACCGAGTACATGGAGCAGGACGAGGACGTACTCTCCTACGCACTCTTCGATCAGGTTGCGATAAAGTACTTCAAGCACAGAAAGGCTGAAAAGTACAAGCTCGATGAGACAAACTCGAACGAGGAAAAGAAGATCCATTCCGTCTGATGGCGGTCTGTTGTAAAAAGGAGTCCAAAAAAGTTTGGACTCCTTTTTTTGCGCAATCGTGTTATAGACAAAGACAGTGCGTTGTGGTAAAATGACACTGCAAAAATCAATGCAAAGGAGTTTTCTCATGCTTATTACATCTCACGAGGAGCTGAAAGCTTACCGCATCGAAAACCGTCTCTGGCAGGGCATACCGAGTATTGAAGTGACACGCAAGGGCAGAATTTTTATTTCCTTCTATTCCGGAGGAACTCTTGAGGGAATTGGGAACTACGCCGCACTCATAAAATCCGACGATAACGGCGAAAGCTTTTCCGAGCCGATCGCCGCCGCATTTCTCGAAGAGCACCGTTGCTTTGACCCCTGCGTCTGGATAGATCCTCTCGGCAGGCTATGGTTCACGTGGGCGTGTTCGCCGAACGGCGGTGTCTATGCTGCGGTGTGCGACGATCCTGACGCCGAATTGCTTAAATGGCACGCACCCGTGCGCATCGGCGGGGATGTCATGATGAACAAACCGACCGTTACGAAAAACGGCGAGTGGCTGTTCCCGATTGCCGTGTGGAAATACGGCTTTATGCCGAGCGGTGTGAAAAATTCCGACGATCAGGATGACCGTGCGTTTGCATATCTGAGTATTGACGACGGCAAGAGCCTCCGCAAGCTCGGCGGCATCTCCGCACCTGAGCGTTCGTTTGATGAGCATATGATACTTGAGCTTAACGACGACAGACTCGCTATGTTCATACGCACATTTTACGGCATTGCGGTGTCGTATTCATACGACGGCGGTGTTACGTGGACACCGGCAAAGGACAGCGGTCTCGGCGGTCCTTGCTCACGCTTTCACATACGCAGACTTTCCTCCGGGAGAATACTTTTGATAAATCACGTTAACTTTAAGGGCAGAAACAATCTGACAGCACTCCTCTCGGAGGACGACGGTGCGACCTGGAAACACAGCCTTCTTTTAGACGAAAGAGATTACGTCTCATATCCCGACGCCAAGGAAGCGGACGACGGTTATATTTATATCACCTACGACCGCGACAGAGGCTGTTGTGAAAAATCAATTGAGGGTGCGTACTCGCATGCGCGCGAAATTCTCCTTGCGAAAATCAAGGAGGAGGACATAATCGCAGGTCACATCGTCTGCAAAGACAGCAGGCTCAAGGTTGTTGCGTCAAAGCTCGGAGGCTACTGCGGCGAAAACACAAATCCTTACGGTGAGATTAAAAAGTACGGCGAAGCGAAATTTGCCGAAATCGCACGCAGCATGAGTACCGACGACATAGTAAGCGCCCTCTTTGAAAACTACGGCATAAACTGCATGAATATGTACAAGCTTGACAGACAGCGCATGGACAGACTCATAGAGAAGCTTGAAAGCGGCTGTGCGGACAGGGACAACACGGTGTGCGAGCTTTTGCGGCTCATACGGAGTGTGTCGTCGGAAAGCGGTGATGTCACCGCCGATGAGCTGCCGGTCGTTTCGCGTATAAAGAAATATATCGAAGAGAATGAGAGCGACGCTCAGAGTGCGGCTCTTGACGAAATCGCCGACAGCATGAATATGAGCAAATATTACCTCTGCCACATATTCAAGAAGTCAACGAATATGACGCTCACCGCATGGCGAAATCACCTTAAAATTGAAAAGGCGAAAAAGCTTCTCGCCGACAGCGACAAAAAAATCACCGAAATCGCACACGAGTGCGGTTTCGGCGGCGCAAGCTATTTCTCCGAGGTTTTCCTGCAAACCGTGAAAATATCGCCCGAAATGTACCGCAGCCTGATAAGGAGTAACCGCAAAGACGAAAAAAGTGCCATTTTAAAAAGTATGCTTCAGAAAACCGACTTTCTGTGTACGGATATAAGCAGTCTCGAAAAATGCGGCAAGCTTAAAACGTATTTTGTATCAAAGCCCACAGAGGAATATTTATTTCTTCACGAAGCGGCGATAATCGAACACAAAGGCAAGCTGTTTGCGGCGTGGTACAACAACAGGAAAACGGAGCTTTTCGGTCACACCCCCATAAGATTCGCAGTTTCCGACGACGGCGGCGCAACCTGGAGCGAACCCGAAGTTGTCGTCGAAGATACAAGCGGCAAGCTTCTTTACTGTCCACCCGTTTTCGGAGAGGACGGCGGCAAGCTCTATATGCTTTTAAACAGCATGGTTTCGGCGGATCATATTCACTCCCTCGACCTTTACGTTTACGATGAGAACTCCTGCGGTTTTACGTTCGTCAGGTCAACTGCGCTCCCCTTCAAGCTCAATACAAACGTTTACCGCACCGACGGCGGCAAGCTGATAATCGGCGGACGTATCGCCGAGAGCCTTGACGGCTTTCCGCAGATACCGGCAGTGCTGATTTCAGACAGCGGAAGGATAGATTCGGAGTGGCGTGTCGTGAAAATCGCACCCGATAAATACCTCCCCGACGGCTCGGAGTACATTTGCCCCGAGGTCACGCTCATAGCGCAGGGAAACACCGTTTACGCTTTCTGCCGAAACGACGTGACAAACGTGCCGACCGTCTATATTTCCGAAGACGGCGGAGAAAATTGGAGCGGCGCTTATGCGTCCGATATACCGTTTGCAAACTCGAAGATATATTCAGGCACACTATCCGACGGCAGAAATTACGTTATCGGCAACCTCGACCCGAAGCGCTTTACACTCTACATTCTTTTCAGCCGAAAGGACGAAATGAAATTCGATAAAGGGTATATTCTCCAAAGCGGCTTCTGCGGCGACCTCGGCTGCGGCTGTGAATGGATGTACCCATGTGCGCACGAAGCGAACGGCAAACTTTATATTATCTGCACCGTGTCGCCGGATCACCCCGGAGTAAGAGGTGCGGCAGTCATGACAGCTGAGCTTGAGGATATCTGACGGATAAGTTCTCATGCAGGCGGCAAAAGCCCTGATATACCGGAGCTTTTGCCGCATTGTATTTTGTTACACTTTTTTCGCAAAAACTCTTGACAATTGCTCACATATGTGGTATAATACTAAAGTCAGAGGTCACAGAGACATTTGACACGCTGGTGTGGCGCAGGGGTAGCGCAATTGATTCGTAATCAATAGGCCGAGGGTTCAAATCCCTCCACCAGCTCCAACAAAACCGTGATACCTTTAGGTGTTGCGGTTTTGTTCTTATTTGGCAGGGATTTGAACACTAAGAGGGCAAAATGCGTTAAGAAAAGCCGCCTGTGGCGGGTTTTTAGCATTTTGGTGTGAGGAGCTTGCGACGAACACGCAGAGATTACAAGTGCTTGCACTTGTAAGATCGTATCCCTCCACCAGCTCCAACAAAACCGTGATACCTTTAGGTGTTGCGGTTTTGTTCTTATTTGGCAGGGATTTGAAC
>CAKSCN010000020.1 GCA_934444485.1 uncultured Eubacteriales bacterium
CACGCTTGCTGTTTTCGGTGCGGCTCTTTTTTCTCTTTTCCTCGGCTATCGCTTCAAGCTTTTCGACCGTTGCGTCGATAAAACCGCCGTCGGCAGAGGGCAAACCTGAATACCCTGTGCCGACAGTATAGGTATGACCACCGTCAGCGCACACCTCCCCACGCAGGAAAGGTCATGCACTGCGGCGACTTTCGGGGGTATTGCCCCGTTAACTTCCATTATTTTGCTCATGCTTTACCTGTTGCTGTCATCAAAACCGTTCTCATCGGGGCCATCTGCACCTTCGGTATTTTCGCTTTCAGCGGAATTTTGTGCTTCTTCCTCTTTCTTCGCACGAAGCTCTTCCTCACGCTTGCTGTTTTCGGTGCGGCTCTTTTTTCTCTTTTCCTCGGCTATCGCTTCAAGCTTTTCGACCGTTGCGTCGCCGTTCATGACTGCCTCGAACTGATCTGCGTCCATGACCTCATGGTCAACGAGGTACTGACCGATAAACTCGACCTTATCGCTGTTTTCACGGAGTATCTTTTCCGCTCTCTCGAACGCTTCGTCGATTATCTTCTTTATCTCGGAGTCGATAAGTGCGGCTGTATGCTCGGAGTAGTTCTTCTGGGAATTGAAGTCGCGACCGAGGAAAATCTCGTCATCGGAATGCTCCGACGCATACGCAACGGGACCGAGAACGTCGCTCATGCCGTAGCGTGTGACCATATTTCTCGCAACCGCCGTTGCACGCTGTATATCGTTCGACGCACCGCCGGAAATATCGTCAAAGAAAATCTTCTCCGCAACACGTCCGCCGAGCATCATCGTTATCTCTTCTTTAAGACCGTTCTTGTAAACGCTCATCTTATCCTCAAGCGGAACCGTGAGAGTGTAGCCCAAAGCTCTGCCGCTCGGAATTATCGATATCTGGCGCACGGGATCTACCGACGGAAGCACATGGGCGATAATCGCATGACCTGCCTCATGGTAAGCCGTCTTCTTTCTCTCGTCGGGCTTGAACTTTCTCGACTTCTTCTGTGTGCCGACCATTATCTTGAGCATTGCGTCCTCGATATCGCTCATACCGATAAGGCGTTTGTGGCGTCTTGCGGCGTGGAGAGCCGCCTCATTAAGGAGGTTTGCAAGGTCAGCACCCGTAAAGCCTACGGTTGCCTGCGCTATTTTCTCCATGTCAACGCTGTCCTCAAAAGGCTTGCCCTTGGCGTGTACGTTCAGTATATCGACTCTGCCCTTGAGGTCGGGGTAGTTAACCGTAACCTGACGGTCGAAGCGTCCGGGACGAAGAAGTGCCGGGTCAAGTATATCGGGACGGTTTGTCGCCGCAATCACGATAACTCCGTCGTTCGAGCCGAAGCCGTCCATTTCAACGAGAAGCTGGTTGAGCGTCTGCTCTCTTTCGTCATGACCGCCGCCGAGACCTGCGCCTCTGTGACGTCCGACTGCGTCTATTTCGTCGATGAATATGATACATGGCGAATTCTTCTTTGCGTTGTCGAAGAGGTCTCTCACTCTTGATGCGCCGACGCCGACGTACATTTCAACGAAGTCCGAACCGGAAATCGAGTAGAACGGTACTCCGGCTTCTCCGGCAACTGCCTTAGCAAGGAGGGTTTTACCCGTACCGGGAGGGCCTACAAGAAGTACGCCTCTCGGAATTCTTGCACCGAGTTCGGAGAATTTCTCGGGGGCTTTTAAGAACTCAACGACCTCCTGAAGCTCCTCCTTTTCCTCATCCGCACCGGCAACGTCGGAGAAAAGCACCTTTTTCTTTTCGTCCGAACCGAGCTTTGCTCTCGCTCTGCCGAAGGAGTTCATTCTGCCGCCTTTGCCTATTCCGCCGGAACCGCCCATTGCCTGGTTCATCACGAAGTACCACATCACGCAGAAGAATCCTATAATGAGTACGTAAGGCAAAAACGACACCCACCATGCCTGCGGCTGAGGCGCACGGTAATCGTAGCTTGTGATTATGCCTTCCTCTTTCTGCCTGTCGATAAGGTCGCCGAGTTCGAGGATGAAATAATCGACGCTTCTGAGTCTGTACGAAACTTTGCCGCCGTCCTGCAGAACGATATTGAGAATATTGTCCTCAGTCACCTCGAACTGCTTTACCTCTTCGTTTTTGAAAAGATCCTTTATATCGCTGTAAACGGGGTCTTTTCTTATGCTGTCCATATCCGAAAGCAGTTTACCCGCAAACGATATGAAAAGCACCGCTATAATGACATAAAATAGAATTATTCTGAGATTGTTCTTCATGAGTCTAAAGCACCGCTCCTTCTGATGTCTTCAATTTATTGCAATCATCGATTATCGATACGCTCATATATAAATATCGCAAGATCTCCGCCGTTCCCCCTGTGAAAGTCTGCAACCGGGGTCAATCCGGTAACTATTATGCCTCCGTCGTCGCACACAACGGGGACGGTGTTCTTTACGCCGTTCGGGATTTTCATGCCGTTGAACACCTTCTTGAGCTTGCGGGTCATTCCGCCGTAAACATAGGAATCCCCGGGACGTCTCGACCTCACGATTATTTTTCCATTTATTCTATCAGAAAATAAAGAATAATTTAAAGTCAATTTGTAACTATTTTGACCGTGTTCGGAATATTCGGAAAGCAGTCTGACGTTCTCGTCCTCTTTCGTACCGAGAAGCACAAGCCACCTTCCGTCCGAGACTTCGTTGAGTCCGTGTTTCGGTTCAAAGCAAAAGCCGCCGTCCGAAGACGTCTCAATTTCTCTCACGAACGACACCTCGCCCAGGCTGAGAATTGCGAATATTCCGCCGCAGCTGACGTATTTTGCCGTTTTGTCGTAGAGACTTTCGCCTGCGACACGAAGTATTTCGGAAAGGTTTGCGCCCGAAAGCTCTTTCCCGGCGAAGTCTCTGTATGCGTTTCTGACGACTCTCGCCGCAACTCCGACCGGCATTTCCGCAATACGTGCATTTCCGTTCTCCGTCTCTTTTTCGGCTATACGGTTTAAGCAGTCACGGTCATGCCGCAGTATCTCCGCCGATTCCGAGAGAGTTTTCTCGATTGACGGATTTATCGTTTTAAGCTTCGGCATTACCGCATGGCGAATGATATTACGTGAGTAATCGTCGGCAAGATTTGTTTCGTCGGTGACATAGTCCTGCCCTTTCAGTGAAAGGTACTCCTCGACCTCTGCTCTCGTGCAAAGTATAAGCGGTCTTATTATGCCCTCTCTTTTCGGAGGTATGCCGCAAAGTCCGTCAAGTGCGGAACCTCTTGCGAGATTGAATATCATCGTCTCCGCATTATCTGAAGCGGTATGTGCTGTGGCGGTAAGGTCAATACCGTTTTCACGCTTTATTCTGTCGAAAAACGCATACCTTTCGTCTCTTGCCGTTTCCTCCGTTCCCTTTCCCCTTTCGGAGCTGAGACGAGGAATATCTATTCTTTCCGAAAAGAACGGAATGCCGAGGCAGAGACACAGTCTTCGTGAAAACTCCTCGTCGGCGTCCGCACTTTCGCCTCTTATCATATGGTTGACGTGAGCGCAGGATATTTCTATATCAAGTCCGCTTTTTTTCAGTGCATCAAGTGCGAGGACAAGAGACACCGAATCAGCACCGCCCGAGAGTCCGACGAGAACCGACGACGTTTCCTTGCACGTCAGCATTTTGTATTTATTTACCGTGCCGAGGACCTTGCGCTCAAAATTGAGAAGCTTATCTTCGTTAATATCGCTCATTCGCTGTGTTCCCTGTCGATTGATGTAAATTTTGTATACTGTCCGTACCATCCGAGTTCCGCCTTACCGGTTGAGCCGTGGCGGTTTTTGGCTATGATACACGACGCAACGTTTTCCATGTCCGGATTATCCTTGTAGTAATCGTCACGGTAGAGGAACATTACTATATCGGCGTCCTGCTCTATCGCACCCGAGTCTCGAAGGTCGGAAAGCATAGGCGTTTTGTCGGTACGTGACTCCGGGCCTCTCGAAAGCTGTGCGCACGTGATAACCGGGACCTGCAAGTCCTTCGCCATGAGCTTAAGACCTCTCGATATATCGCCGACCTCCTGCACACGGTTATCGGTGTGTTTATCCGACTGCATGAGCTGAAGGTAGTCGATGATTACAAGTCCGAGATTCTTTACACGCCTGAGCTTCGCTTTCATTCCGGTGACGGTGATACCGGTCGTGTCGTCTATCAGTATATCGGTTTTCGAGAGAACGTCCGACGCAACGGCAAGATTTACCCAGTCGTTGTCGCCAAGCTCGCCGGTACGCATTTTGTAGCTGTCTATCATGGCTTCGCTCGAGAGCATTCTCTGCACAAGCTGTTCGCACGACATTTCGAGAGAAAATATTGCGACGGTTTTCTTTGTTTTGAGTGCGACGTTCGACGCAATATTGAGACAGAAGCTCGTTTTACCCATACCGGGACGTGCGCCGACAAGCACGAGGTCGCTGTTTCCCATACCGACGAGGTACTTATCTATCGAGCTGAAGTAGGTCGGAGTGCCGAGAGCCGCCTCTTTATTGTGGAGAAGCTCCTCGAGGTGTCGGAAATTCTGCATAAGGACGTCTTTTATGTGCATGAAGTCCTTGGTCTCCGTACCCTTTGCGATATTGAATATTTTCTGCTCTGCGGCGTCAACTATTCTCTCAACGTCTCCCTCGGCGCTGTAGCCCATTTCGCCTATCTCCTCGGAGGCTGAAATAAGCTTTCTGAGTATCGACTTATCCTTGATTATCTTGGCGTAGTCAACTATATTCGAGACCGACGGCACTGTGTCCGCAAGCACCATAAGGTAATCCTTTGAGCCTGCCTCGCTGAAATTGCCGGACTTTGTGAGGGTGTCGGCAAGCGTGACGACGTCTATATTCCTGCTTTGCAGAAAAAGCTCCTGCATTGCGCCGAAAATGAGCCTGTGGCTTTCGACGTAAAAATCGTCGCTCTTTACGAGGTTCGCTATGTCTCTTATTCTCTCTGGGTCGATGAGTATTGCGCCCAGCACCGACTGCTCCGCCTCAAGCGAGTACGGTACTCCCCTGACGGACGCCGACGACGGCATATTCTCTGCCATACGTTTTATTCTCCTTTGGTTTTTGTCTTTTCAAGGTATTCCGACGCAGGTTAAGCGTTCGCCTTTGCGGCATCGACCGCACCCGAAACAACCTCCGACGGTACAGTAAGGTCATCGCAGCTGTCGATTCCGGTCACGGTAACCGTAACCTCCGAGTCCTTGACGGTTCCGGGCATACCGAAGCTTGCAAGCACGTCTTCAAGCTCTTTGTTGAAGCTCTCGCTCACTTCCGCACCGGTGTAAAGAGTATCGTCAAAGTCCGTACCGTCAATCTTCACGCCCTCTACCGCCGACTTATACCACGTCTTTTCATCGAGCGTATAGTACATCATATCGCTTACGGTATCGATATAAACGTGCATATTCACGGGAGTTCCTCCGACGGAAGCTTCAGCCGTTGCTTCGACGACTCCGGTTTTGCGGCTGATATTCATATACATAGTATTCGTCATGTCGAAGGAAAAACCGTTCATCGTGATGTTTGCGTTCATAACGACCTTCGCCGACACGCTGTTTACCTCGTTCTTCTCGGTCTCCACCGGCACGAAGTCCTTTACGGGAAGTCTTGACATTGTGAGGAAAAGCGCACGTTCATCGTTGTCATATCTGCATTCGCCGTAGGGTGCGAGATCCTCGAAGTATACTATCGTATATCCGCCTATGTTTCTGCCGACGACCTCTTTGCCGTTTATGTATGTCTTTATGTCAGTTGTGTAAACATCGTGCGCCTTTTCGCCTATTCTGTGCGCCGGCGACTTGGTAACAATCTTCGAGGCGGTAATTTCGGTTGCGTTCTCATTTGCGGTTATCGAGAGAGTTCTTGCGTCGCCGTCCCACACAACGGTAAAGCCGTAGTCGGAAAGCTCTTCGGCAATAACAGCCGTGTAGCCGTCGATATTGTACGAGGAAATCGGATAGTTGTTTATGTAGGCGGCGATATCTGTACGGACGGCACTTCCGGCTATCTCTCCGACGGCGCTTGCTCCGAGTGCAAAAAGCACTGCTGCCACAACGGTAATAATCACAAAAGCTATTCTCTTTTTCATCTTTACGGTACACTGCCTTTCATTTTTATATTACTTTTTTCGGGTCTGCAAACACATACCCTTTTAGAGTATACCACATATATTTGCGGTTTTCAAGGCTATAATGTTAATTTGTACTCGCAAAAGAAAACGGGGATTTTCACGTCCCCGTTCACACTTATCAGCTCTTTACAAAAGAATGGGCTGTATCTGCACGCCTTTGACCGCAAGGTCAACCGTCGCCGCAAGTCTTGAGAAATCGCACACCGCACTTCTCGGTTTATTAGCCGGGTCGTCCTGTGTAAAAGGCACAAAATAGACGTTTCTTCTCGCAAGCATTATACCGAGACTCTCGGCGTTTCCGCAGAGTGCGTCGTTTGAAGCGAGAGCGATTACAAGCGGTCTTTCGTTGCGCAGGTGCGCCTTTGCCGCCATGGTAACGGGCGTATCGCAGATTCCGCGCGCAAGCTTTGCAAGGGTATTTCCGCTGCACGGACAAATGCACAGGCAGTCGAGCTTTATCTTGGGTCCTATAGGCTCGGCGTCAGGTATGGTGTGTATGATATCTTTTCCCGTAACTCCGCTCACATATTCACGCAGCGTTTCGGCCTTTCCGAATTTCGTATCAGTATTGTATACGTTGTACGACATTATCGGAAGCAGTTCGTCGCCTCTCGATATAAGATTTTCAAATTCATTCGTTGCCTTTTTTAGATTGCAGAATGAGCCGCTCATGGCAAAGCCGATCTTCAATTTGATCATTCCTTTCGCGCAAGACATAGATTCGGGCGTATTGCCGAAAGCGAGTCTGCCGACGGCGGTATTCCGTCCTCAGTTATCCGAAAGGCTGTCAAGCAGAACCTCGCTTATATACTTCCCCGCACTTTTCGGAGAATTTTTGCCCGGCAGACCGAGAGCGTAGATTATCTTCAAGCCACGCGCTTCGGCGTACTCTCTGTCAAAGCCGCCTGGCAGGGACGCAAGCTCGATGAGTACGGTGTCTGCGCCGACACGGTCAAGCTCGTCTTTGCCGAAAAGCTTAGACGGAACCGTGTTGAACACAAAATCCGCACCTGCCACGGCATCCCTGAGTGCCGATACGTGAAGTGCGCCGTACCCGTGAACCTTCGCCCATGTAAGTGCCTCCTCGCTTCTTGCGCAAACCGTAACATATGCGCCGAGAGACTTGAGCTTCTCCGTCAAAAGCTTCGCTATGCGTCCGTAGCCCGTAACAAGGCAGTGCGACGAATGAAGCGTAACGGGAGAATTTTCCATTGCTGCGCAAAGTGCACCCTCGGCAGTCGGAATTGCGTTGAGAATTTGAAGCCTTTCGGATTCGTAATAGTCGATAAGACGTATACCTCTTTCTTTCGCTTCCGTTTTCAGCTTCTCCGGCGGCTTTCCGCAGAAAACAGTACATTTTCCGCACTTGTCAAGCACTTCTCCGAAGGTTATCTTTTCCGTTCCGAAGGGAGAATTTATTATGTCTGCGTGAGTACAGCACGGAAGCGGCAAAACCACTGCACACGAACCCGTAACCGCACCGCCGAGGTCGGTCTTTATTGCGTCGCCGGTGTCTCCGTATTCGTCAAAGCCGCACACAGCCGTTTCAAAGCCCTTTGCGGCGAGTTCCTTTGCACATTCAAGCATACGTCCGTCACCGCCGACGAAGCCGATTTTAATGCTTTCCATACAACAGCATCCTTTCAGAGACCGAATGTCTTTCTCAATTTCAGTCTCACGCCATTGTATGCGAAAGAGCGCTTCGGTGTGACTTTGCGTACAAAAGAAAAAGCAGGGCAAATCGCTCACCCTGCTTGAGTGCCTCTCGGCTCGATATTTCACCCGCTTCGTTTATGCCTTCATCGGTATTATCACGGTTTTCGTGCCGAAGGAGTTCCCCGTCATTTTGTTTGCCGCCGATATTGCCTCGGGCGCAACCTTATACTTCTTTGACACCGACCAAAGGGTATCGGACTTTGAAGGATAGCATATGACAAGCTCGTTGTCGGGCTTTGAGCAAGGTGCGCTCTCATCTATATCCACTGCCGACACGCCTGCCGTTTTCGTGCTTTCGGTGACGGTGCTTCTTGCACATATTTCCGCATTGCACACAATCTCCCCCTGCGAAACGGCGCATTCCGTGCCGAGTACGCACACCGAGGTATCGTACTCCGCATTCTCCAAAGCTGCGCCGTTTTCCGAGAACACTGCGTTATACGGCATTATGCCCTCGACGCTCACGATATCTCCCTCCGCACCGGCTCCGAGAACGAACACGGACATTTTGCCCGAAAGCACGGTTTTGCCGTCCATGTACTCCGCATTTGCAGAAACAATATTAGCCGTCGCTTCAATAATTTCTGTGATATCCTTTGCGGATGTACCGATACTGCCTGACACTTTAAAGCTTTCCTCGAGCGTGCCGACGGCTCTCTTTTCGGGGAACGGCTTCACCTCGACCGAGCAGGCAAAATTGCGGCAGAAAGCGTCCTCGCAAAGGTACGCCTCCGTATTCTCACGGCATATTGCGCTGACGTCTGCGGTAATTCCGACGGAAATAATGCGGTTTTCTCCGTAATTGTCGGTCATGGTGTCGGCGGAAAGCGACGTTGCGAAAATATTTACGTTCACCGTGCCGTCCTTGGGGCAGTTTCCGAGGTACGCCTCAAAGGGAATATCCTCGGTGAGCGTGACATATGTATCGTCGGACGTTCTGTAAAGCGCACGGAATACAGCGCTTCCGTATGCCGTGCCGCCGTTTTCGGTGCATTTTACCCTGCACACGCACATATCCGCAGACGCATCGACTATTTCCTCGACTGCCGGCATACCGCTTCCGAGTTCAAGCTCCTTGGTTATGCGAAGCTCATCGCACGGCACTTTCGTCATATTCACCGCAGAGATTTTGCGCCTTAAACATATCAGGTCTTCGCTGTCCACGGCGTCGAACGGTTCCTCCGTCGTTCCCGACCACACTGTTGCGGCAAGAGAAATGCGTGCTCTTATCGAAAGCTTTCTCTGTCCCACAGCCTTCGCCGACACAAACGTACAGCCGACGCCGCACTCTGAAACGGAATCCTCTGCAAAGTCGCCGGAGGCGCTGTCGAAGGAGAATTCGTAGTCTCTGACGCAGGACATACATTTGAGCTGTTTTTTATGATCCGACGCAAAGACAACCTTGAACACAGTCCGCACGCCGACATTGAGTGTCTTTCCGTCAAAGCGTTCGTAACGCACAACGGGGATCGCCTTTGCGAAGATCACCTTCTCAATTCCCGGCAGATATTCGGGAAGAGTTTCCTCAAATTCCGTTTCGTTTTCTTCTCTCTGAGACAAAACCTTTTCGTAAATCGTATAGCTTGAATTTTCCATGTGAATATCTCCCTTTTTGTACTTTGTATTTCAAAAGGATTATATTCACGGAAAGTCCGATGTATTACTTTTTTCTCAAGAAAAGCGACAAGAGAGGCTTTAAGACCTTCGGCGGTTTCAAGAGTACTATTTTAAGCATATATATTCCTCCCCAATAAAAGAATCAAAGAAAGCCGTGACGCTTCACCGTCCGAAAAAGCAGAGAAAGCCCACGGCGACGAGAAGCACCGCTTCTATGCATACCATAACCGATGCCGGCAAAAACACGGCGAGAAGTATACTGACTCCGGCTGCGGCAACGCCGACTCCGACTCCCGTACAGCTTTTTCTCATTTCAATGACCTCCGTTCGCTTCAGCACACATTATCACTGCCGGTCCACTCTCTGCCGGATATCATATACTATGCGTCGGGAGAAAATTTTGTTACCGTCTTTTACCCTCAGATTATAAGCTCGGAGGTTTCGCAGAGGCTTGCGCCGTCGTATATTACGGTCTTTACCTCGTATCTTCCGAAGCCTAGATTTATGTGAGCACCGCAGAGTGAAAGGACGGCGTTTCCCGGTTCGGGGCTGTTATTGAAAAGTCTCAATATGTACCTTTCACCGTTATGCTCCTTTTTCATTGCGGTAAGGACAATATCACGGCAATCAATGCCTATTTCAAGCTTTCTGACTTTGCGGTGTGCATCGGGAAACGGGAAAAGGTTTCTCGCAAGCGGCAGCGTCGCGAATTCGGACGCCTGTCTTTCGGTCTCGCCTATATTGCAGGCACACATCCTGAAACCGAAACGGCGTTCGCCGAGGTCAAATCTGTTGACATAGCGAGAATCCTTAAGAAGAGGTCTTTCACCTATAGGATGTGCGCAGTATACGGCGGTTCTGAGAAGAGAAAGGTACAGCGTTCCCTTTTCAAACGACGAACCGTGAGTCCCGGCATTGAAAAAGGCAAGCCACTCGGACTCCGGCATACTGCCGTCCTTCACTGCGGAAAATCTCTGTGCGGCGCACTCTCTGCCGTCATTGTAAAGAGGTTCGGTGCAGTATGCCCCCTGACCGTAATACTCGCCGCTTTCGGCGTTTGTGAAAACCGCAAGCTTTAACATCCTGTTCGGTGCAGACATAAAGGTATCTGCCGTTACGTCGATGTACGGTTCTGTTTTGTATATGTCGTACTGCAAACGAACGAAATTGTTTTCCGCTTCAAAAAACGCTTCGACACTTGTCAAAATATCGCCGTCCTCGATTATCTGCACCTTATCAACTTTGCCGAACGGAGTTTCACCTCCTACACAGCTAAACGGACGTCCGTTTTCTCCCATGCGTTTCAGCTGCTCCGCACTCATCCCCCACGGGTCGGCGTTGTCGTCGTACAGATACGGTCGGAACGAATCGGGTTTTATGTACTCTCTGCCTCCGGAAACAAACGAGGTGAGAAGTCCGGTTTCACAGCTTATCGTAACCTTTGTATTCTTTCCGAAACGGACAATATCCTCGGTCGGAACGGTACAGGTTTCCTTTTCGACAATCGGTACATAGTCAACATATGCGGAAAAACGGTTCAGTGCCATTGGTTTGAGCTTTGCGTGGAATACAATCTTTTTGCGCCAGTCGAGGTTGAGGTTGCTCTCTTCCTTGACAAGCTGATATTCGACGCTGTTGCCGCAGGTGTCGTACAATCGTATACTTGACTCAATGGTTTCAGACCGGTTCTGTGCGGCAAGCATGAATTCACATACAACCTCCGTCTCCCACTCATACGGGTGCGGATTGAAAACAAACAGCGGATACTCACCGTCGGCGGCAGACTCTTCGGCAGATGCCATTGCAAAAAGTGCCTTTGTTTTCTCTTTTTCAAGTATTTCGAGACCGTGACAAATGATGTTTATTCCGTTACTCTCTCCGGTCTTTATACTGCTTCCGGGAAGAATGTCGTGGAATTCGCTTATCATGAGATCCTTCGCCGCCTCGGCAAGCGCTTTATCGGGATATTTACAAAGTCCTCGAAGCTCCGCTGCGGTACACATTTTCTCGGTGAGGTAAAGTTCGTCTTCAAGCTTTGCGTGGAATCTTTTTATTTCCGACACCGACGTATAGCATCCCGGCATAACGGTACGGAACGATTTATTGTGAACGATAGTCGGAAAAGCTTCCCCAAAGAATTTTTCGGGAGTTGAATGTATTATTTCAAAATCGACCTCCTCCGCAAGCTTCTTTATATCCGCAAGATCCTTTCTCGACGGACCGCCGCCGTGGTTGCCGACGCCCCAGAGAACGCAGTCGACGTCGTCGATGCCCCTCTCGGCTATGCGGCGTCTTATCTTATCCGCAGTTTCTCCCATCAAGCTGCCGTAGCCGTCAGGTGAAACGAAAACTTTTATCTGCGAGCCGTCGGGACTCTCCCACAGCATTGTTTTTGCCGGGTAAGGGTCGCTACCGGAACGGCATATTATGTACCCCGTCTGACCGCATTTTTTAAGAATCTGCGGAAGTCCGACAGAATGTCCGAAGCTGTCAAAATTCACGGCAACAGTCGGTGTGACGCCGAAATTCTCTTTAAAGAAATCAAATCCCATGCGAATCTGCCGCACGATGCTCTCGCCTTGCGGAATATTTGCGTCGGGCTGTAAGTACCAGCCGCCCATTATGTTCCATTTGCCGCACTTTACAAGTTCTTTGATTTTGCCGAAAAGCTCGGGTGCGTTTTCCTTTATACATTCGTAAAGAATCGCCTCGTTGTGGCAGAAGATATAATCAAATTCTTCCGACAGTTTGACGGCGGAGTAAAACGTCGAAAGCGCTCCGGCAAGACCCTCGGTCAGATCCCACTGCCAGATCGGGTCGATGTGCGCTTCGCAGATAAGGTGCAATCTTTTTGTCATTAATATAAACCTCCGATAATCAGATAATTGTTTAATATAAATTATAGCATTGTTAACGGTGCAATGATATAATAAAGCCGTCGAAAAGTTTAAAAATTTTGTCATTTGCGAGGTGAGCGCATGAGTGCTGACTACTTTGTCGAAAATGAAATGTCCGAGGAAAGCCCGGTTCAGTGCCGTAAAGTTGCACTGCACAAGGACAGGGTGTGGACAAAGCCGCACATACATTCGAGAATAGAGCTTCTTTACTGCATTGAGGGAAAAATGAAGGTAGTCTCGGGCGACAGCGAAACGATAATTTCCAAGGGAGATTTCATAATAATCGAATCTTACATGGTTCACTCAATATATGCCTTAACCGATGGAGAAAACATCAACGCCGTGATTAAATTTTTTCCGGAGCTTCTTATTCCGCCAACCGCTTCGGCTTCGGAATTTTCGTACTTTCTCCCTTTTGTGCTGAGGGACGAAAAAGTAAAGAAGCACTTCACCTCAAAGGAACTTGAGGGAAGCGTAATTCCCGAGGCGGTCGCCGAAATTGCAAATGAGTGTCTCGAACGCCGCTTCGGCTATGAGATTGCGGTGCGTCTCAACATAAACCGCATCTTTTTGTGGGTGCTTCGGGAGTGGGAAAAGGAAGGATTGTGGATTGACAGCAAGGAAAAGAAGCTGACGGCTGTCATTTCGCCGGCACTCGGCTTTGTGCATGAAAACTGCACAAGCGACATAAAGCTTGCCGATGCGGCGAAGATCTGCCACGTAAGCGAGAGCTATTTTTCGAGGAGCTTCAAAAAGCTGACCGGAAGAAGTTTTTCGGAGTACATAAACTTCGTCCGACTCGCAAACGCAAAAAAGCTTCTCATATCCTCGGCTTTGTCCGTAACGGAGGTGGGATTTGCAAGCGGCTTTTCTTCAACAAGCTATTTCATAACAAAGTTCCGAAGGTTTTACGGTGAAACGCCTTACAGCTACAGAAATAAGCTTCAGGGTTTCGGGGACGAGACCTAACTCGTTCTCCGGGAACAAAAAAATGAGGGACTCAATCTTTTCGGTGAGTCCCTGTCATTTTTATACGCATATGCAATCGCTTTCCGATTACTCCTCAATAATTACGACTTTTGCCATCTTCTGCTCGTTTTTAGGACGGTCGGAACGGTCGGTGTCGCAGGAAGCTATTTCGTCGAGAGTATCGAAGCCGTCGATGAGCTTGCCGAATGCGGCGTACTGACCGTCAAGGTGCGGTGCGTCCTCGTGCATGATGAAGAACTGAGAGCCGGCGGAATCGGGCATCATGGAACGTGCCATGGAGAGAACGCCTCTGGTATGCTTGAGGTTATTCTTCACGCCGTTTGACGAAAACTCACCCTTAATCTGATATCCCGGACCGCCCATGCCCGTACCTGTGGGGTCTCCTCCCTGAATCATGAAGCCCTCGATTACACGGTGGAAAATGAGTCCGTCGTAAAAGCCCTCCTTTACAAGCTTTGCGAAGTTTTCGACCGTTATGGGTGCGGTCTCGGGGTAAAGCTCGGCAGTCATTGTCTTGCCGTTTTCCATTTCAAATCTTACTTTCATCTTCTGTTTTCCTTTCGGTAAATAGTATTTATAATGTGCATTCACGGCATCGCCGAAAACGCCTTTATACGTGAAGATACATACTCAAAACGAGATGCTTTCTTTGCCACGGCGGATTTACTCACTCATGTAGCGGTTATTCTCAAGGTCATGCGTGGAGGCTCCGCTTCCAGAAACGGGTATCGCTTCACCGAGATATGTGGGTTGTGCGCCGACAAGGCATCCGAAGAAGTCTTTGACAATTGCGAGGCTTTCACGGAAATAGTTATACGCCATGTACACGCCGCCCCACTTGTAGTCGTCGCTCGCAACGCCGTATGCCTCGACACCCGACATTCTCGCACAGTAAACCGCACGGTAAAGGTGATACTTCTGCGTCACCATCACGGCACTGTCAGCACAGAAAACCTTCTTCGCTCGGACGGCGGTCTCATAGGTCGAGAAGCCTGCGTGGTCGAGGAAGATGTCGTCGGCATCAACGCCCGAATTCACGGCGTAAAGGTACATACCTCCGACCTCGTTGTAATCGTCCCTGCCGTGGTCTCCGCTGAAGATGAGTTTCCCTGCGGCGCCGTTTTTGTAAAGTCTTATCCCCATATCGAGGCGGCTTGCGAGCATATACCCGGGATTTCCGCTTGGCATCACTCTTGCGCCGAGTACGATAACGGCGTCCGTGTCAAGCTTTTCCGCTTCCTCGGGAGCGACGATATACCGTGACGCATACACACGCACGAACACATTTATTCCGACGAAAAGCAAAAGCATAACCGCAAAAAAGATTGCCGCCGCCTTGGCAAAGCGTATAATAAACGCCTTCACGTCATTCTCTCCCCTTTCGGCATAACGAGTACTTTTTTGTAATTATAGCATTTTTAAGGCAAAAATTCAAGTACAAAGAAGCGAATTTTTGTATACTCTTTTTGTTTTACATATTGTTAATACATTCGCAAAGCGGATTCTGTATAATACCCGTGAGGTTAATTTTTATATTGAAAGGAATTACTTCCATGAAAACAGCACTTCAGTTATATTCAATAAAGGACATATCCGAATCAAAAGGCATTTTCGAGTCGCTGAAGACCGCAAAGGAGCTTGGTTACGACGGCGTGGAATTTGCCGGATACTTCGGAAAAACTCCCGAGGAGCTTAAGGAAGAGCTTGACAGACTCGGGCTTGAGGTTGCCGGTGCGCATATACGCGCCGACGCATTTCTCGGCGACGGCTTTGACGAAACGATAAAGGGTCTCGAGGTTCTCGGCGCATACTGCACCTGCATTCCGTGGTACACGATAGAAACAGCAAAACAGGCGGAGGAAGCCGGCAAGCTCTTCGATGAGATAGGCAAAAAGGTGACGGCGCACGGAATTAAGTTCGGCTACCACAACCATGAGTCGGAGTTCAAGGAGGCTGGAGAAAAGCTTCTTATCGACATTATCCTTGAGAACTGCGCTCCGGAAAATGTGTTCTTTGAGCTTGACTGCCGCCATGCTGCGATAACGAACCACAACCCCATTGTTGAGGCATTGAGGTACAGCGGTAGGATCCCGGTTCTTCATGCAAGAGACACGGACATGAAAAAAGATGTTGCGGTCGGCGAAGGCGTCGTTGACTTTCCGACGGTCGTAAAAGAGGCGCACGGAGTTGAATGGCTCGTCGTTGAGAACGGAAACATAGGCTCGAATCTCGATGAGCTTCGCCGCAGTGCCAAATACCTCAAGGAAATTTTTGCAAAGTAAAGTACACATATGGATTGTATGCGCATAAATCGTATACATACAAAGAAAACACCTGCTTCCGAATAGGTTGCAGGTGAATTTTTATGCCGGGAAAGATCTCTCCTCCCCGGCACGTTTTTATTCTGTTTTGCTTACGTTTACATCTCGCGCCTATGTGCGGAATGTATCAGCCTATCGGAAGATCCCAGAGGTAGTCACGCTCAGCGAAGTAGAGTTCGGGCTTCTCTTCGATACCCTTCATCTTCATTGTCTGTCTTACGCCGAGGTCAAACTTGAGGTTTGCTGTGGGGTTCTTGCTGTATCTGCCGAGCGTGGGGTTAGCACTTGTCTTATCGGAGTACTTAATGTCGGAGATGTACTGAATGTAAACGTTATTCTCGAACTTCGGGAGCCAACTCTCGTCGCCTGCACCGCAGTGGATGAGCATATGACGGCTTCTGTCGAAGATGTTATTTCTTATCACGAAGTTCTCGGTTGTCTTGTTGTAGTGATCCCAACCCTTGATGTGAGCGGCAGAGCCGATATCGGGACGCTGTTCACCGAAGCCGAAGCCGGCATATCTCATGATGTTGTTTTCCATGATGATGTTTTCCTGGTAGCGGACGGTGTCGTCGGAATCGGGCTTGCCGAGGAAGTACTCGATGGAGTAGATGCACTTTTCAAAGAGGTTGTTTCTGTAGGTTGCGTTCTTCTGGATGCAGTTGTTTCCGCCGCCTGCGGAGAGCTGATGTGTTGCACCTGCGTCGTATACTTCGTTGATGTAGTTGTTCTCAACGAGGTAGTCGTCACAACCGCCGTAGATCTCGATAGCGTTGCCGTAACGGGTTACTATGCCGTTGTTGTAATGCTGTATGCCGCCGCCGATCCACTCGAATTCGCAGTTTGTTACGTAAAGACCGGTAACGGTGCCTGCGCCGACGCCGTGAGAGCCGACGTACTTAATGCAGAAGTTGTCTATTGTGACATTGCTCTTTGCGTTGAAGCCGTTTCTTCTGGGAAGGAACTCTATGCTCGTGTAAAGCTCACCGGGGTTACCCTTGTCGCTTCTGAGGTAGAGTGTGCTGTTATTGTTTGGGTTACCCTTGTTGTCGCAGAAGAGACCGAGGTCGTTTGTGATATCCTTCTTGAAGTCGAACTCAACGTCCGAATTTCTCTTGATGTATTTACCGTCCTTGTAGCTCGGAATTTCCTTTATGGAGTGAGCCTCACCGTCGTTGAATACGACAGTACCGGAGTCGATCATTGTATTCTTATACTGCCAGATGTTTGTCGTACCCTCAACGAGAGTCCAGTTCTCGGCAACTGCGCCATTTTCGGGAGAACCGTAGAGACGGGGCTTTTCGCCTGTGCCGTATGCGCCGTAGGAAACGCCCTGCTGTGTCACAATCTGACCTCTCCAGAGACCGCCTCTTTCAAAGAGAACTGCGTCTCCCTCCTTAAGGGATGCGGAATTTACTCTCGAAAGAGTCTTCCATGCGGTAGCGGTTGTCTTACCGTCAGCAGAGTCGTTGCCGTTATTGGAAACATAGTAGGTGTCTCCGAAAATTACAAGCTCATCGGCACTGTTGTGTATCTCTTCACGGAGCTTCTTTGCGGCTACGTCAACCTCGGCAATCTTTGCCTTTGTAGCCTCAAAGTCAGCCGCTTCGAGAACAGCGCTCCAAACCTCGTTACCTTCAGCATCGAATCTCGCCTTGTGGGCAACAGACGCTTCGACGATATCAGCATATGCCCAGAAGTCTGCCGCAACATCGTTAAAACCGTCAAGCTCGAACTTCTTGAAGGAGTCCGCAGTACTCTTTCTGCCGAGAGCGGTGTTTATTACCTTTACGACCTGTGCGCGGGTGATTGTTCTGTCGGGAAGGAAGGTTCCGTCGTTGTAACCGCCGACAAGTCCTGCCGCGGCTGCCGCCATGATAACAGTGTATCTCGGATGATTCTCGGGAACATCGCTGAAAGTAACCTTCTTATCGGTTTCTTTGAGAAGACCCATGTTGTATACAAGCTCAACGAACTCAGCTCTTGTTATAGACTGGTTGGGTGCGAATGTGCCGCTGTAGCTCTTGAGGTAACCCTTGGACTCAAGATAAGCGACATACTTGAAGTACCACTGATTTTCGGGTACGTCGGCAAATGCAGTCTTAAGCTCGCCGAGGTTGTTTTCGTCTGCGATAAGACGTGTGATTATCGTGCAAGCCTCAGCTCTTGTCATTGTTGCGTTGGGCTTGAAGAGGTTGCCGGCATAGCCCTTGATGTATGCGTTATGCTCATTTACCGGACCGGTGAGAAATTTCTCGTTCGGGTCTTCCATAAATGCCAAGTAATCGATAACATACTCTGCCGTTATCTCATCGCCGAGAGCCGGGAAGTCAACTCTGAAGCCGGCGTTGCCGAACTTTCCGTCGTCCCATACAGCCTCGTCAATGTCGTTGTATACCTGAACATTCTGGGTCTTTTTCTCGCCGGTCTTTTCGTCAACGACTTCCTTTACAGCTATATCCTTCTTGCCCCAGCCCTTGCCGGAGAGGTCGAATACTACGGTCTGCCACTCGCCGGTGAGCTTTACTTCATACACTTTCTTGTAGGTGTTTCCGAGAGAAACAACGTTGAAGGAAGCGTCCTCTTTCGCCGCATTCGCCTTGAGGCGTACAACGAGGTTCTTCATAGTTTTAAAGTTAATTGCGGAGGAAATTCCGGAGGGAGCCTTGTCAAACTCGAGGAGGAATGCGCCGCCCGCCTTGGTTGCGGTTACTTTTGCACCCTCATCGGTAACGGTTATTGTTGCGCCGCCCCAGGTGTATACCTCAGGGAAGTTGTAGTTGTTTCCGTCGATAGGATAGTAGCAGTTGCCGTTCTTGCCCTTGCCGAAAGGTATTTCCTTGCCGTCATAGGAACGAAGGTCAAGCATTACATATCCGTCGGATGTGTCGTATACTGCGTTCGCAGGCATTACAAACACTGTAAAGAGTGCGCATACCGTGAGAATCACAAGCAGAAGTGAGATCTTTTTCTTCATGTTTTTTTCTCCTTATTTACATTTTTTTATTTCACGCAGAAAGATACTCTGCGCCGAAAGCTTACTTTTTGATGCTGTAGTCGGGAAGGTCGTAAAGCTCGTCACGCTCGCAGAAGTAGACGCCGCCCTCTTTGTCGAAGCTCGACTCATCCATGAGTTCACGGATGTTCTCGGTATAATCTGTGCGTGTTGTGGGGACGGTTCCTATCTGCCCGAGGCTGCTCGTCTGCTCGCCGAGATACTGAACGTATATGTTCTTGTTGAACTCGGGTATCCACTCCTTTTTCGTTGCGGCGCAGTGTATGAGCATATAACGGCTTCTGTCGAAAACATTGCCCTCTATTACGAAGTTTTCGTCAAGGGGATTGTGGTGATCCCAGCTCTTGAGAAGTGCAACACAGCCCTTGTCGGGACGCTGTATACCAAAGCCGAAGCCGCCGTAACGCATGATATTGTCCTTTATGAGGATATTCTGCTGGAAACGGAGGGCGTTCGTGGAATCGGGACGACCGAGGAAGTACTCGATTGAGTAAACGCAATACTCGAAGAGGTTTCTCGTGTATTTTACGTTCTTCTGCTTGCAGTCCTGCTCACCGCCCGCCGAAAGCTGATGCGTCGCACCTGCGTCGTATGCCTGATAGATGTAGTTGTGGTCACAGACATAGTCGTCGCAGCCGCCGTAAATTTCGATGGAGTTGCCGAAGCGGACAACCGTACCGTAACGCTCGCTCTTCGGTCCGAAATAGAACTGAATGCAGCCGCCTATCCAGCCGAAGTAGCAGTTTGTGACGTGAAGTCCCTTGCACGTACCTGCTCCGACGCCGTGGCAGCCGCCGTACATTATTGCAAGGTTATCGATATGAACATTGAACCAACCGCCGACAGCAACGACGTGTCCGCTGACCGAAAACTCTATCGAATTGAAAATCTTACCGGGGTTGCCCTTGTCGCATCTTACGTAGAGCGGACCGGGAACGCCCATATTGGGGAGCTTGTCGTCGGTAAGCGTGCCGTCCTGCTTGTTGAAATGACCGAGGTCAAAGTTTATGTGCTTCTTTACGTCGAACTCAACCTCGGGGCTGTTTCTCAGCACGTACTTTCCGTTTACGAATGAGGGTATTTCCTTTACCGAATAAGCTTCGCCCTCGTTATACACAATAAGTCCGATTTCCTTCATCGGCTTGTAGTAGCACCAGATATTGTCCGTGCCTTCGACGAGCGACCACTTCTCCTCGCCTGCTCCGTTTTCGGGAGAACCGTATATTTTCGGCTTCTCGCCTTCGCCGTATGCGGAATATGTGACGCCTGCCTTACACTTTATCTGACCTCTGTAGATACCGCCTCTTTCGTAGAAAACGCCGTCGTGGTATGTAACCGGACCGTCGTTTACGTTCTTGGTCGTTTTCCACGCTGTTTCGGGCGAAAGTCCGTCGTTTGCGTCGTCGCCGTGCTTCTCGGAAACGTAGTAACGCTTACCTTTCACGGTGACGTCCGTTTTGCTCTCGAGAATCTCCTTTTTAAGCTTTTCCGCTTCAAGGTCGATATCCTTCAAAAGCTCTTTCGTTGCGGCAAAGTTGACTCTGCCGTCGTTGCCTAACCATTTTTCAAGCATTCTGACACCATCCTTTGTTTGCCGTTCTTTGCGGCATTTATAAATCTCAAAGCAGACGCAGATGACATAGCACGCCTGCGCCTGCATGGATACATATTAAGTATTATTTGCCTACAGCCGCCATTACAGCGCCCTTTGCCCAGTGATCGGAAATATCGCTGAAGGTGGGGTCTGCGGTGCTGTCCTCGATACCGAGTATTCTGTTGATTATGGTAACTATCTCGGCTCTTGTTATCTCGCCGTCGGGCTTGATTGTGCCGTCGGAGTAGCCCTTGATTGCGCCGTTTGCGTTTGCGAGTATAATCTCCTTGTAGTAAGGATGCTTGGAGTCAAGGTCGGAGAACTTTGTGCGGCTGTTCTTAAACTCAAACGCCTTTGCCTCGTATGCAAGCTTTACGAATTCGCCTCTTGTTATATTCTTATTGGGTTCGATTGTACCGCTGTAGTTGGGGAGAAGTCCGTTCGCTTCAAGGAAAGTTATTGCGTTGTAGTACCAGTCACTCTCCTTGATATCGGTGAACTTTGTCTCTCTCTTCTCGGCGATCATTTCGTCGTTTCCGACAAGTCTTGCGATAACCGTTATAGCCTCGGCTCTTGTCATCTTGTTGTTGGGCTTGAAGGTGCCGTCGCTGTAGCCCTTGATGTAGGAGAAGCCTGCCTCCTCCTCTTCGCCCTTGTCCTCGGGGAGGTTGTTTGCGAGGTTCTTGACGCTCTCCTCGGCATACGCCTTTGCGGACTCTTCATCTGCGAAGAATGCGAGGTAGTCGATGTAGTAGGTTGTACCGGAGCCGAACTTTGCAAAGTCTATTCTAAGTGCGCCGTAGCCTATCTTGGCTATGTCTTCATCGGCTGCAATGCCGTAATACTTGCCGTTCTCGTCATTTCTTTCGATAACAGAAGGATTGCTCATGTTCATAACGTCGTAGTGCCACTCGCCGTCACCCTTGAAAGAGACCTTTGTACGGAAAGCGTTGCCGGAGCTGTAAATGTAAGCCGAAGCAGTGTTGCCGACATTTGCGGATGTCTTGTAGCCGATTATCCAGTAAGGATACTTGCCGACAGTAATGCCGAGAGCACAGCTCGTCATTTCAAAGAGGTTGCCGGGATCAAGCTCAACCTTGAGAAGTCCGCCCTCCATGGAGATTTTCTGAATCTGTCCGTAGGTGTTGATTATCTTGTTCTTTGCGATGCCGGTCTCAAACTTTCCCTTTTCGGGAGAAGTGATGTTCTCAAACTTGAATACAACCTTTCCCTCTTC
>CAKSCN010000021.1 GCA_934444485.1 uncultured Eubacteriales bacterium
CTATTGACTATGATTATAGCATCAATGATAAGCTATACTTTCGTGCGTTCCCAGCAGATAGAAAAGCAGGCTGTATAAGGGTACGGAAACCTCGCCGTTTGATTCGTTCGAGGGTGAGTTTTTCTGGGATTACAACTGCTACCCCGAGGGTTATCCGAACGGACTCTGGGCGCTCACCATGTACCGTTGCGACGACGGTATGCTCATAGGCTTTGTTCACCGAGAGAATTTCAGCCGTGAGGACAAAAATTCGTGCATAAACTACCACATCGGTCTCGGTGCTTCTCAGGATGGCGGCAAGCATTGGTTCTACGCCGGCGATATCTGCGGAAACAGCTGCAACTATATCCCCATGCAGCACGCCAATATGGGCGGTTCTCCCACGCTCGTGAAGGACGGCTGGTTCTACGTTTACTATAACGAATACGCTCCCGGCTTTAAGAAGTGCATATCCGCCGTGAGATTCTCCGTCGAGGAAACGATAGCCGCACTCAAGAATAAGAAGCTTCCAAAGGTTTTCAAATACAGCGGAAACGGCAAGTGGGAAACAAAGGGCATCGGCGGCACGGGCGCACCGATAATAACAAGGTCGCCGTATTCCGACGATCCTTATAACAACGCTCTCGACGCACACAGCAAGGCGACCTACTGCAAGCCTCTCGATTGCTACCTTATGACGATGCAGACGGGAAGCCACGGTGACCTCGTTCTCTATTTCTCAAAGGACGCAGAAAACTGGGACGAATACATGATAATCGACAGTGCCGAAAAGGACGAAAGGGGTACGTCTCCCTTTATGCTCCCCTACAGCTCGTTTGTTGACGCTTCCGGAGAGGGCAGAGCCGACAGCTTCGAGGTCGGAGGCAAGTTCTTCCTCCACACAGTGCATAAGAAAATCAAAGATTATCCTTACGACGAATACTATGTGAGAGAAATTACAATAGAGTAATTACGCCTGCGCACCTTCTTTTCCGGAGAGGGTGCGATTTTCTTCACTTTCGTAAGTCAAAAAACTTACAAATTCGGGAAAAAAACTCATTTACAGATTGAGTCCGTGTGTGATAGAATTATTGTGTGAATAATACAAATCTTCTCTCTTGAAAGGAACATGATTTATGAAAAAACTTACAGCACTTGCACTTTCGATTGCCATGATTCTCGGAGCATTCGGATTTTCCGTCTTTGCGGAGAACAGTGAAAGTACGGAGGTGTTCACGGTCTATCTCGGAGGCAGGGGAGACGATGCAAATCCCGGAACGACGCACGATGCACCCGTCGCAACGCTCGCAAAGGCATTTGAGCTTATCGGCACGGAACGTGAGGGCGTCATAAAAATAGTCGGCGATTACGACCTCAAGGACGACCCGAAGGACACCGCCGAGAGAAAACACGTTACCGTGACGGGATATGACGATACGTCAAGGCTCATATATTCGAGAGCTTGGGGCATCGGCGGCGACACAACATTCGAAAACCTCATCTGGCGTGTCAACAAGAACAGCGTGTATATACTCGGTCTTGGTCACACGATTGAATTCGGTAGAGGCATTGTCACCGAAAAGGGCGATAACATAGGTGTGTATATCAGCATTCGAGGCGGCGGAGATACAAGAGAGATAAACGGCGACACAAACGTCATTCTCCGAAGCGGCATATTCTCTCACATCGTCGGCGGCACGGCGAATCGCATGGTGAACGGAGACACGCACATCACAATCTACGGCGGCGTGTTCATCGGTGCGATTGACGGCGGCAACAATTCCTACCTTAAGGATAGCCCCGGCGGTATAAACGGAAGCACAAATATTAAAATAATAGGCGGCGATTTTTCCGGCTGCTCGAGAATATCCGGCTCTGACGGCACGAACAACGCACCGGTGCTTTACGAAAGAACGCTTGACCTCAGCGAATACGACGGCACTCTTCCCGATGGACTTGTCATCAATATGGATAAGGTCATTTACAAGAAAGAAAAGAAATCCTTTGGCATAATCTCCGGAGCAAAGTACATAACCGGTTATTCCGACGGCACATTCAAGCCGCAGGGCAACATAAAGAGAAGCGAAGCGGTTGCGGTGGTAACACGCCTTATTGCGGACGAAGCGGCAGTAAAGGGAGCGTATGCCTCGGAGTATGCAGACGTTGAGGAGGGCGCATGGTATGCCGATTACGTCGCATTCCTTGAGGACGCAGGCTACCTTTCGCACTTTACAGGAAATTTTGAACCCGACAAATACATCACGAGAGCGGAGTTTGTTGCGATACTTGCAAATCTCGGACTCGGCTCGTACAAAAATATTGAGTTTTCCGACGTAACAGCAGAGCATCCCCTTTACGAGGCGGTACGCTGGGCGGCGTCGAACGGAGTCGTCACGGGATATCCCGACGGCACTTTCCGTCCCGACAACACAATAACCCGTGCCGAGGCTGTGACGGTAATCAACCGCTTTATCGGAAGATCTGCCGTCGATAGCGGCGAGTCGTCGTTCTCCGACAGTGTCTCTCACTGGGCTAAGGGACAGATAGAAGCGGCGGCGTTTCCGGAAAAGGCGGGAGCGGAGATTACGGTTGAGAGTGAAATGGCGTCTCTCACGACCGCAAAGGAATACTTTGAATACGCAAAGAACGTCGACGGTACGGACAAAACCGTCAAAGCGGTGAACTATGCCGCCGACGCTCTCCGTGAAAGCATAAAGAACACAAAGAGCGAACATACCCTCGGCGAGGGCGGCACGACTTACTACGTCTCCCCGAACGGCGACGACAAAAACGACGGCAAGTCCCCGGAAAATGCGTGGAAAACAATAGGAAGAGCCGGCCGAGAAGACGGAACGCTCAAGCCCGGTGACGTCGTACTCTTTGAAAGAGGTGCGGAATACAGGGGGCAGAAGCTTTGGACAAAGCCGGGAGTTACGTACTCGGCATACGGTGAGGGAGCGAAACCCGTGTTCAACCGCTCACCCGAGAACGGTGCGGACGATAAGAAGTGGAATCTCGTTGACGGCACGGACAACATCTACACCTATTCCGGCGATATTCCCGACTGCGGAACTCTTATATTCGACGGCGGCGAAAAGTGGGCGGTGAAGGATCTTCCCAACTGGAACGGCACGGATTACGTCGTAAGAAACGGAAGCGGCAAGTATGACCCCAAGGCAAGACTTACCTCCGACCTTATGTTCGTACAGCTCGACTACACCAAGGGCGGCGGTGCGGTAAGCGACATGAATAATTATGGCAAGATATATTTGAGATGCGACAAGGGCAACCCCGGCGCAATATTCAAGTCGATAGAGTTCTCGGTGAGAGACCACGCCATAGCCGCAATGAGAAACGTCACGATAGATAATATCAGAGTGATAAACGCAGGTGCGCACGGTGTTTCCGCCGGAAACTGCAACGGACTTACCGTCAGAAACTGCGAGTTTGAGTGGATAGGCGGCGGCATACAGGGACACACAAACGGCTATGCAACACGCTTCGGAAACGCCGTCGAGATATGGGGCAAAACCGACGACTACAAGGTATACAACTGCTCCTTCAATCAGATATACGACGCCGCAATGACCGCACAGTATAAGACGACCTCGGCAAGCGACGAGGACAATAAGGTCGCTCTCAGGGACATCACATTCACCGGCAACGTTGTTGCGAATACAAAGTATCCGATTGAGATATTCCTCGGTATTTCGAGACAGGACGATACCTACGCCATAGAGAACCTGCTTGCGGAGTACAATTTCTTTATCGATATCGGCTCGGGACTTTGCGAGCAGTCGCCCGACGACACAACTCCTGCCGGACTCAAGAGCGGCGGCGACAAGAACCCGGGCAAGAATTACGTTTTCAGAAACAATGCGCTTCTCGGAAGCAGGAGAAACCTCTTTGAAATAAACGCCGCAGTACCCGAATGGTACGCAAAGCTTTCCGGCAACATCTACGCTCAGAAGGAGGGCGGCGGACTCGGCACATACGGCGGCAAACAGCTTACCTTCTACGAAAACGCCGAGGAGCTTGTAAAGAACACCTGCCTCGACGATGCGGCAAAGGTCTTTTTCATAAAGTAAAAAGGAAGTCTTAGAACAGAAAAATCCCCCTTACGGATAAACTGTAGGGGGGAATTTGTATGTAACTCAATATTTTACGCCCGGCGGAAAATTACTTAACCGCTTTTCCGTCGATGAACTGACCGTAGTCCTGGAAGGTGGAGTCGTCGGGCTTTGCCCAGAGTGCGCCGTTGATGAGTATCTTTCTTACGTATTCGTTCTTGAAAGAGGGGACGGTTTCGTGACCGGGACGGAAGTAGAAAATTTTGCCGTTGCCTCTTCTGAAGGTGCAGCCGCTTCTGAATACCTCGCCGCCCGAGAACCAGCTTACGAATACAAGCTCGTCGGGAGCGGGAATGTCGAAGTGTTCGCCGTACATTTCCTCAATGGGAAGCTCGAAGTACTGCGGAATGCCTCTTGCGATGGGATGAGAGGGGTTGACCGTCCATATCTTTTCTGCGTCATCCTTGAATCTCCATTTGAGGTCACAGCCCGTACCCATGAGCTTCTTGAAAATCTTTGAGAAGTGTCCGGAGTGGAGAACGACGAGTCCCATGCCGTGAAGCACTCTCTTGTGAATCTTCTCCACAAGCTCATCCGGTACGTCGCCGTGTTTTACGTGACCCCACCAGAAAAGTACGTCGGTGTTGTTGAGTACCTCGTCGGGAAGTCCGCATTCGGGCATATCGAGGGTCGCTATTCTTGTCTCAAAGCGACCGTCGGCGTCGAGAGCCTCTTTGATCGCACCGTGCATACCGCCCTCGCCGTAATGTACTTTTACATAGTCCTTTTTGTCGTGGAAATTTTCATTCCATATTGTTACTCTTATTTTTTCCATATTGTTTGCCGCTCCTTTTCAAATATTGAATTGTTTGCAACTTTATATGGTAATTTTACCACATGAAAGAATCAAAGTCAACAAAAAACGAATGACTTTACACATTATTAACATCATAAAGTTTACGCATATTAAGTTTCTATAAAATCGATATTTGTAACAATTACGCTCTTGACTCAGTCTGTCGTTTTGGTGTAAAATATAAAAGTATTAATACTTGGAGGAAAAAACAATGAAGATAAAATATCTCGGAACAGCGGCGGCAGAGGGAGTCCCCGGACTTTTCTGCAACTGCCCGGTTTGTATGCACGCAAGACTTCACAAAGGAAGAAATATAAGAACCCGTTCGCAGGCTATCGTTGACGACACGCTTCTCATTGATTTTCCGTGCGATACGTATCTGCACGTTCTGCGTGACGAGATAAACTTAAGAGATATACATGAGCTTATAATAACACACGCTCACGGCGACCACCTTTATCCTGCGGACCTTTACAACAGAACTCCCGGCTACAGCGACGTGCCGCACGGAAACGTGCTTCACATTTACGGAATGCCGGCGGCTCAGGCGAAGATTGAACCGTGGATAGAGGGCGATTCTCCGGCGTTTGATTTTACGCTCATTGAACCGTTTAAGCCGTTTTACGCCGGAAAGTATAAGGTAACTCCCCTCAAGGCGAACCACGACCCCAAGTCAACTCCCGTAATATACATCATTGAAAAAGACGGAAAGTCCATGCTCTACGGCAACGATACGGGATATTTCTTCGACGAAACGTGGGAATACCTCGAAAAGAGCGGCATAGTATTCGACCTTGTTTCTCTCGATTCCACCATGGGCTTCAAAGAGAGCCGCAACGGTCATATGGGTGTTTCGTGCGTCAGAGAGGTTGTTGCGAGAATGAAGGATATGGGACTCATTGCGCCGCATACCAAGGTCGTCGCACAGCACTTCACTCACAACGCCAACGGTACATACGAGGATTTCCGTGAATTCTACGACAACCTCGGTATAATCACGGCATACGATTCCCTTGAGATTGAGTTCTGATTGTAAGGTATAATAATATATGGCATGGGAGAGGAGTAAACTATGGCTGAGAGCATATTTGAGTGGGTTGCGTCGTTCGGCGGCAAAGAGCTTGCGCTTCTTTTGATATCGTTTTTGCCGATAGTCGAGCTTCGGGGTGCGATACCCGTCGGAATTGCTCTCGGGCTTCCGTGGTACGAGGTGCTTACGATTGCGGTTATAGGAAATATGCTCCCCGTGCCTTTTATCCTGCTTCTTTGCAGAAAGATAATGCGCTGGCTCAAGTCGAAGCCCCGTTTTGCCGCCTTTGCGCAGAAAATCGAGGGAAAGCTCATGTCGAGGTCAAAGAACCTCAAGACGAAGCTGGGACTCGGACTCATGATTTTCGTCGCCATCCCTCTTCCGGGGACCGGAGCGTGGACGGGTGCCGGTATTGCGGCTCTTTTGGGACTTCCGCTTCGCAAATCGCTTGTAGAGATATTCTTCGGAGTTGTCATCGCCGGAATTATCATGACGATAGTGTCCTCGTCGGTCGCAACGACGATTAAGCTTTTCTGAGGTGACGTGAATGTTTGAGCTTGTGAACGACCTTGACCTTTCGCTGCTTGTTGCAATTCAGAGTACGAGAAACGCTTTCCTCAACGCCGTTATGAGTACGGTGTCATTTCTCGGCAACGGCGGACTTATCTTTATCGTGCTTGCCGCCGTGCTTTTGATTCTGCCGAAAACGAGAAGGTGCGGAGTGTATACAGCGGCGGCATTGGTTCTCGACGCCCTTTTGTGCAACGTGATTCTGAAGCCGCTTATCGCACGTCCGAGACCGTTTGATTTTTACGACGTGTTTCTGAGAAGCGATATTCTCATTGTGCTCCCGAATGACTTTTCGTTCCCGTCGGGACACACTGCGGCGGCGTTTGCCTTTTCGACGGCGATATTCTGCGAAAACAAAAAGTGCGGAGCGGCGGCGTATGCTTTTTCCGTGCTTATGGGTTATTCGAGACTCTACCTTACGGTACACTATCCCTCCGATGTGTTTGTCGGTGCGGTTCTCGGAATTGCCTGCGGAGCGGCGGCTGTACTTATTTGCAAAGCCGTTTACAAAAAACGCTCCGATAAATTAACAAATATGCGTTGAACGCAAAGCGTTTATATGGTATAGTAATACACGGTCGCAAGACCTAAGCAAAGTAGGAATTTGTGCGTCAAGTGAGCTGCGGACGGGAAGTTGCCGCAGTTACGAAAAGCAGTTTGCACCGGGGTGCGGCTGTTTGCGGTGCATTTTCCGCATTCCGTTGCTGCAATACAGTATAAATGCCTCGGCTGTGCCGCCTTTGTGCGGTGCGTTGACCGTTGAACGTTCATTCATACCCTTTTGTAGCAAACAATACTGCGAAAGGGTGTTTTTTTATGCAAAACAAAGGTTTCTTCTCACTTTCACGCTTCTCGGTGCCGAGACTTTCCGTAAGGGAGCTTTGCGGTGCGGCGATGCTTCTTGCTGTGACCGCCGTGCTTGCGATGTTCTTCACGTTCAGAGTCGGAAACACGATAAAAGTCCCGTTCAAGTTTATATCGGTCTACCTTTCCGCCGCCGTTTTCGGACCTTGGATAGGAGGCTTTGTAGGTGCGGCAGGGGATATGATAAACGCATTTATGTCGCCCGTCGGCGCATGGCTTCCGCAGCTGTCGCTCTGTGAGTTTTTGTGCGGAGCGGTTTACGGCGTGATGTTTTACGGACTGCCGCTTAAGGGAGCTTCGTACAAAGTAAGATGTGCCGTCTGTACGGTGCTTATGTTTGTTATCGATATGTTCATCGTGAGCGCATTTCTCACGCAGGCAGGATACTTTCCGTCGTTTGCCGTTGCGTTCGGCGCAAGAATAGCGGCAGGCGTGCTGAAAGCCGCAATACAGGCAGTGTTTCTCTTTGCGTTCGGCGGCGTGACGGAGCGCATTATGAAGCTTGTCACTAAGAAATGATGATGTCGGCAAAATGGAGTGTTAAGGCAATGTCAAAGGAATTTTTAAACTACGCAAACAGCTTTCAGGCGACGGCAAGGCTTCGTCTTGAGAGCATAACAGATCTTCTCGAAAGGCTCGGAAATCCGCATCTTGCGCTTAAATGCGTGCATATCGCCGGCACGAACGGCAAAGGCTCGGTGTGTGCGTTTCTGTCGTCGATGCTCACGGCGGCAGGGTACAGAACCGGAAAGTACATTTCTCCGAATATGGTGAGGGTGAACGAGCGCATTTCGATTGACGGAACGGAAATTACGGACGCGGAGCTTGAGAGCATAATGGACGAGGTGAAGTCTGCGGCGGAAAAAACAAAGGAGCGTTTCGGCGAATACCCCACGCAGTTTGAGCTTTGGACGGCGGCGGCGTTCCTGTACTTTCTGCGCAAAAAGTGCGATATCTGCGTTATCGAGGTGGGACTCGGCGGAGAAAGAGACGCCACGAATGTCATTGAGAAGCCGCTTTTGTCGGTGATAACCTCGATAAGCTTTGACCACATGGGTTACCTCGGAAACACACTCGGCGAGATTGCAAGGTGCAAGGCAGGCATAATAAAGGACGGCTGTCCGCTTGTAACCTTCCGTCAGTGCGATGAGGTGATGTCGGTCTTTCAAGAGGTCTGCACGGAAAGGCATTCGCAGATGTATCTTGCCGAAACGCCGACGGTACACACACCGTCAGACGGTCATGAGATTATCGACTGCGGCGGCATGAAAGGCTTAAAGCTCGGAATAAGGGGAGTGTACCAGTGCGAAAACGCCGCACTTGCCATAGAGGCGGCACGGCTTTTGAAGGTGGATAAGGACTCCGTGCGCCGCGGACTCGAATCGGCGGCAAATCCCGGACGCTTTGAAGTGATTAAAGGCGAGAGCGGACGCAGAGGCACGCTCATAATCGACGGTGCGCACAACGAGAGCGGTATGCAGTCGCTCATGCGCTCGCTCGAACGGTACTTCCCCGGTGCGACGCCGGTGTTCATTATGGCGATGATGGCGGACAAGGAGAAAAGCGGCGTGATAAAGGCAATGCGTGAGTCGCCGTGTACACCCGAGAAGATTTTCACCGTCACGGTAAAGGACAATTCCCGTGCGATGTCGCCCGAGGCACTTGCCGAATGTATGAGTGTCGGCGGCTTCGAGACAGTGCCCTGCTGCGATATAGGCGACGCACTCGAAAAAACAAAGGACTTTCCGCTCTGCGTGATATGCGGCTCGCTCTACCTTTATAAGGACTATACGGAATGTGTGCAATAAGGTTTTGGATGATAATAAGGCGAATTTTATTGTTGTAAAGCGGATTGCTGTTCGGGGATGGACGGCAGTCTCTTTTTTATGCTTGCTTGGATTGAAAGACGAAAATATCCGAAAAATCGTGAGATTACGAACGAAAAGTTGTCTTTATAGGTGAAAGGATAAATTGAAAGCGAGGCGGAAACGAATGGAGGACGAAAAGATAGTGCGGCTGTACCTTGACAGAAACGAGAAAGCAATTCCCTCAACCGCCGAAAAGTACGGAAATTACTGTGTCTCAATCGCAAGGAACATATTGGGAAACCGTGAGGACGCAGAGGAGTGTGTCAACGACGCTTACCTGAACGCATGGAACGCCATACCGCCGCAAAAACCGAAAGTTTTGTCCGCATTTCTCGGAAAGATAGTCCGAAATCTTGCGTTTAACCGATACAAACACAATAACGCAGAAAAAAGAGGCGGCGGAGAGCTGACGGCGGTTTTGGACGAATTGTCAGAGACTGTATCAGGGAAAAACAATGTGGAGAGCGAAATTGAACGCCGTGAACTCGCAAATGCTCTTGACGCTTTTCTCGACACTCTTTCTCCAAAAAAACGAAGTGTCTTTATCAGCCGCTATTGGTACGCCGAAAGAGTGTCGGCAATTGCCGAAAAACACGGAATGAGCGACGGTGCGGTGTCAATGCTCCTCAGCCGTCTGCGCACCAAACTTCACAACTACCTTTCGGAAAGGGGATTTGAACCGTGACTGATGAAAAATTGTATGAAGTCCTCGGCGACATCAACGGTAAGTACGTCAAAGAGGCGTGGGAATACCGTAAATCCAATAGAAAAGTTTGGCTCAAACGGAGTGCCGCAGCCGCTTGTCTGTGCCTTGCAATTGCCGCCGGCAGAGGGGTTCTGCCCAACTTCCCCACGGCTTCGGAAATAAGCGATACCGTGACGGCACCCATGATTACGATGAACGGCAGGAATTATTTTGCGCCTGATATGCCGGTCTCGGAACTGCCGCCGGAGTACCGTTATCTCAGAAATCTGACGGCGGAGGAAGTAAACAGCACCGGACTTGAGAATTGCGCACTTTACGTAAATCCGCACGATGCCGATATGAACATTGTCTATGTTTATCAGGAATGCGGAACGCCTGTCGGCGAAAACACGGTTGATAACACAGAGCGTCGGTGGGCATATGTTAAGTGGACGGCTGCCGAAACGGATTGAGACGGCAACACCGAATTCCCGAACTGACAGCCCTTATGCAAATAAAAAAGACCGAGAGGATTTTGTTCCCCTCGGTTATCTTTATATAGAGAGTTATCTTGCCTTGGAAGCGATTTCTGCGAGAAGCTCGGTAACAAATGCGTCAACCTGCATCTGACCTTTGTCTCCGTCCTTTCTCGAACGTACCGAAACGGCGCCGGCTTCCTTTTCCTTTTCACCGATGACAAGCATATACGGAACCTTTTCAAGCTGTGCCTCACGGATCTTGTAGCCGATCTTTTCGTTTCTCGAATCGACCTCGCACCTTACGCCGAGAGAGGTGAGCTTTTCGGATATTCCGTTTGCGTATTCAAGAACAGCGTCGTTTATCGGGAGAAGCTTTACCTGAGTCGGAGCGAGCCATGTCGGGAACGCACCGGCATACTTTTCTATCATGTATGCAAGTGTGCGCTCGAAGCAGCCGAGAGAGGTTCTGTGAATGATATACGGAGTTTTCTTCTGACCGTCGGTGTCGACGTATTCCATGTCAAACTGCTTTGCAAGAAGAAGGTCTATCTGAATTGTGGCGAGAGTGTCCTCCTTGCCGTATACGTTCTTGTACTGAACGTCAAGCTTCGGTCCGTAGAACGCCGCCTCGTCAATGCCTATCGAGTAGTCAACCTTGAGGTCGTCGAGAATTTTTGCCATGAGCGACTGTGCCTCGTCCCACTGCTCGGGAGTGCCCTCGTACTTGTTTTTCGGGTTTGCGGGATCCCACTGCGAGAATCTGAACGTGCAATCCTCAAGAAGTCCGACGGTGCCGAGGAAGTACTGGATAAGCTCAAGACAACCCTTGAACTCTTCTTCAAGCTGTTCGGGGCGCAGAACTATATGACCCTCGGAAATTGTGAACTGACGCACGCGGATAAGGCCGTGCATTTCGCCGCTGTCCTCGTTTCTGAAGAGGGTGGAGGTCTCGCCGAGTCTCATCGGGAGGTCTCTGTACGAACGCTGACGGTTGAGAAATACCTGATACTGGAACGGGCAGGTCATGGGACGCATTGCGAAGCATTCCTTTGTCTCGTCGTGCGGATCGCCTATTACGAACATACCGTCGAGGTAGTGATCCCAGTGACCGGAAATCTTGTAGAGTTCACGCTTTGCCATGAGAGGAGTCTTTGTGAGAAGGTAGCCGTGCGCCTGCTCATAGTCCTCGACCCAACGCTGAAGAAGCTGAATTACTCTTGCGCCCTTGGGGAGCATTATCGGAAGTCCCTGACCGACGCAGTCAACCGTCGTGAAATACTCAAGCTCACGACCGAGTTTGTTGTGGTCACGCTTCTTTGCCTCTTCCTGTGCGGCAATGTATTCCTCGAGCTCGGACGCCTTCGGGAACGCCGTGCCGTAGATACGCTTGAGCATCTTCTTTGTGGAGTCGCCTCTCCAATATGCGCCGGTACATGAAAGAAGCTTTACCGCTTTTACCTTGCCGGTCGAGAAAAGATGTGCGCCGGCACAGAGGTCAACGAAATCGCCCTGACGGTAGAAAGATACCTCTTCGTCTTCGGGAAGATCGTTTATAAGCTCAACCTTGTAAGGCTCGCCCTTTTCCTCCATGAACTTTATCGCTTCGTCTCTCGGAAGAACGAATCTTTCGAGTGTGAGGTTTTCCTTGATTATCTTCTTCATCTCACCCTCAAGCTTCTCGAGTATCTCGGGAGTGAAGGTCATGTCGGTGTCAAAATCGTAGTAGAAGCCGTTTTCGATGGACGGACCTATGGTGAGCTTTACGTCGGGGTAAAGACGCTTTACTGCCTGAGCGAGAATGTGAGAGGCGGTGTGACGGTACACACGTCTGCCCTCGTCGTCGTCAAAGGTGAGAAACTCAATGGCGCAGTCGGAGTCAACGACTGTCGTGAGGTCGCGAACCTTTCCGTCAATCTTTGCCGCAAGAGCGTTTCTTGCAAGTCCTTCGCTGATACTCTTTGCGATGTCGTAAGCGTTGAGAGCGGCGTCGAATTCCTTAACGCTGCCGTCCTTGAGAGTGATCTTGAACATAATATCTTTCCTTTCACAAAATAAATTACTGTTTGGGTAAAAAGCAAAAAATCCCGGAAGACATTTCTGCCTTTCGGGACGTCAAAAAACGCGGTTCCACCCGAATTACTTCACAATATAGATTGCAAAGTCACTCATGCGACCGTAACGAGGTCAACGCTGCGGATTGTTACCTCCGCAAAGCTCGGAAGCGGTACTGCGCAGTATTTGCGATACGGACTTTCAGCCGATGATCCGTACTCTCTTTCGCAAAAGATGTGCGAAGCGTGTCTTCGTCATTGCCTTTTATCACCGCATATGATATCACACTTGCACACATTTGTCAAGGGGGTATTTGTGTATTTTTCGAAGTTTTTTAAAAAAGGCTTTTTGAATCCGTTTTCCCTCCGTCATGTAAATATGTAAAAAAACTATAAAAATCGGTGTCAACCTATACTTTTTTGAAAACAGGGGTTGAAAAACAGAAGAGAAGATGATATAATAAAAGTGCAAAAAGATGCGAGAAAAGGAGAAATTAAAATGACAATTACAGTAACGTCAGTCCCCGAGACCATTGCAGAGTTTTCTGCTCTTTCACAGAACGATCTTTCAATTCCGGAAAACACCTGCCTTATGTTTTTGCTTGCGCTGAAGCTTTGGCTTAAGGACAAAAACGCCGGTGCTGAGGCAATAAACCGCCTGAGAGGACCGCGACCCATGAACGGCTTTGATGTAAGCTTCATAAATGACCGCCTGCGTGGGAAAGAATACCTGCCTCTTGCATATTTCGACGGAGCAACGCCGGATAATCGCTACACACCGAATATTCCGCTAACTCTCGAAGTGCTTTCAGATCCACGTCCGCAGGATGTCGAGGAGGGATACATACGTGCGTTCTTAAAAACCGCCGGTGCCGATTCTCCGAGACCGATAAAGCTTCGCAGAAAAGGCGATGCATGGTATCTGTGGGAGTACTCGAGCGTACTTACCGGTATACGTGTCCCGAAAGAGGAAGATCCTTGGGCGTAACTCTGTGTATAAAACGATAACAAAAGCCGGCAATACTTTTTTGTATCGCCGGCAGCCATTTTGCATAAAGCAGTAATTAATCTTTCAGAAGCGGCGAAACAACTTCGGGAAACTTCGTGTAGTCGTCTGTCGTGAGAAAGCGTATGTCGGACTTGTACACGGACTCATCGTTTCCGCCGAGACCGTAATCGTCGCCTATGTATACAACCTCATCGTGCGCATATCCGTTTTCACGGCAGTACAGGTCGAGAGCGTAGTATTTGTCGTAGGGCTTCGGTGCCATGTCAAAGCTCGACGAACCGCCGACGAAAACCGAGTAGTCCGGGAACATTTCGCAGACTTCCCCGTAAAACGCTCTGCGCTTGGTGCGGTCGGGGTCAAATGCAAGCTTGTCGGACTGAAGTGCCTTTGTGCCGAGAATGGGGAAAGTCACACAGCCGGATGGGTGATACTCGACGCTGTCGCCCCGAAATTCAGTGAAGCCGTGTTCCTTCCTCAGAAAGTCAATCTTCCTCTCAACGCCTTCCCTGTCACACCCAAACGAGATATCACGCACGATTTCAATGCCGCCGTCACGGTATTTTCCGTACTGCAAGCCGTAGTTGCCGACAATGTCGAGAGGGAAGCACTCAAGCTGATTGTAAATGCGCACTACCTGTCCTGCACCCATTATAATGAGCTTGTACCTTTCGGAAAGTGCGGTGAGTGCGGCTCTGTTTTCCGGTGTCAGCGGCGTTTTGTGCTGAGTGAGAGTGCCGTCGAGATCAATCGCAATAAGCTTTGTTTTATTCATCGCAAGTCCCTCCGAACATATCGCAGTTGAGCCAAAGAACCGTGTATCTGTCCTTGAGATCCTTTGCGTATTTTACCGCAGTTCTTATTCTTTCCTCGCCGTACAGCTTGAAAAATTCACTCATGTCAAACCCCACAGCGCCTATCATTTTCTCTGTTTCTTCGCCCGTAGGCATCTCGGCAAGGATGCTTCGTATTTCAGATTCCTTTTCAAGGTAAACCGCCGTTCTGTCCGCCGCATAATTGCCGACCTTTTCCTGAAGTGCCTCGCACCTCGGAGCTATGCTCTTGTATATCTGCTTCATTGCCGACGTGTATTCTTCTTTTGTCTGCCTGTAAAGCTTTTGCGGAAAGGGCTTCTTCAATATCCGCTCCCGAAGCCGTGCGGTGACGACTGTCGAATACGCAACGTCTATACCGTGCGGAAAATACTCCCTGCCGTCCAAAATTCCGGTTATCTCGAAAAAATGCGAGAGGTGGTGTTCACTTCCCGACGCCGGACGTGACGAACCGGCAAAGCTCATGAGTATTCCGACGACAATAAGTGCTTCTGTGAGCGTGCCTATGCTCTTTTCGTCGCCGTCGGCAATTCCTTTTGCAAGACTTAGAGTCTCTTTCACGGTGTCAAGAGTGAGACCGTATATGTAGTCGCAGAAGTATTCTCCGTTTACCGTGCGGCTCAGCTTCCAGTCGTTGAGTGCCGAGTATTTGCCGACAATGTCGCCGTAGCCCGCCTTTATCATTTCGGTCGGAGCGTTCTTCAAAACCTCGGTGTCGGCAACTATCGCCTTCGGTACGCCTGCGCTCACGGTTTCCTTCATGCCCTTAAGGATCATCGCCGCACCGCTTGACGCATAGCCGTCCATTGAGGGAGCGGTTGCACAAACCATATACGGTATGCCCGTGTCATGGGAAACGTACTTGCACAAATCCTGAATAACGCCCGAACCTATGCCGATTATGAGGTCTTTGCCGCCGGTCTTTTCGTTGACTGCGGCTATGGCGTCCTCGTTTGGAATGAGAATGTGCGAGCCGTCGAATATGATTTTCTCAACGTGCTTATCGGAAAGAGCCTCAACCGTTCTTTCGCCTGCGGCACGGTAAGTATTTTCGTCGGCGACGATGAGTATGCTGTCGTATGCACGGCAAAGCTCGGTAAAGCGTCTTGCCGCACCGTGTTCGACGTAAACCTTTTCTATAGCGCAGGAGTGGTCTTTTCCGCAGCAAGCGCATTTTTTACCTTTTAACAATTCGTTTATGTCCGTAAACATTTTATCACCCTTTTTACTCTGTCTCTATTGACAATTACGCATGAATACATTATAATATATCCGTCAAACAAAGTCAACAATTTACGCAAAACGGGCAAAAATACGGAGACTTTACATAAAATAATGCCGAATCGGTCAGAAACGGTCAATTTTTGAGGTGAACGCTGTGTTAAAAAAAGAACGTGAAAACGAGATTGTGAATATACTCCGCTCTCACGACGGTTACGCCGAGGTAAAGACGCTTTGCGCCGAGATGTATGTGAGTGAGTCGAGCGTAAGACGTGATCTCACACGGCTTGAGGAAAAGGGGATAGTGAACCGAGTCTACGGAGGTGCGGAGCTTGTCAACATCTTCTCTCTTGCAAGCGATTTCAACGTGCGCCGAGGTCACAACTCCGCTCAGAAACAGGCGATTGCAAAGAAAGCGGCAAAGCTTATAAGAGAGGGAGACGTAATCTTTCTCGACCAGTCGTCAAGCGCATTTTACCTTGCACGCGAAATTGTTTCGGCGCATAAATGCCGCATTACCGTCGCAACGAACAACATCGAGATAATAGGACTGCTGTCGGAGAGCAGTGTGAACGTCATTTCATCAGGAGGTACGCTCAGCCGTGAAAACAGAACCTGCCTTGTCGGGAACGACGCTCAGGCGACCTTTGACGGAATATGCGCCGACAGAATGTTTTTCTCGACGAAAGCACTCTCGGAGGACGGAGTTGTCAGCGACTGCGCAAGAGAGGAAATATTTGTCCGAAACGCCATGCTTCGGAACGCACGTGAGAAGGTCTTTCTGTGCGACCTTGAAAAGATAGGCGCATCTGCGGCGTATAAACAGTGTACGCTTGACGATATCGATTACCTCGTGTGCGAAGAAAAAGCGGAGGGCTTTGGGAGATTTGACCGCCTGAAAAAACTTTGACGCAGAATAAAAAGAGCCGACAGACTTTGTATCCGCCGGCTTTTCGTTTTACGGTTCGCTTATATAACCTTGTAACCCTTTTCGGTTATTACTCCGATTATCCTTTCGTCCGGAACGTCGCCCGTAAGCTCGACCGTTACCTTTTCGGCTGTGTGGTCGGCGGTGACGTTCTTTACTCCGTCAAGCTCCTCGAGTGCTTTCTTTACCGTCGCCTCGCAGTGCGAACACATCATGCCTTTGACCTTAAATTCCTTTACCATGTTTCTTTCTCCTTTCGTTTCCTTTGGTGTATTGTCTGCGGTATTGCCGCCCGGGTGTGAGGTTTTTCCCTTGGAAAACTTAAACAGATTGAGTCTCAGTGCGTTTGTCACGACGCAGAAGCTCGAAAGGCTCATCGCCGCCGCACCGAACATCGGATTCAGTTCAAGTCCCCATACAGGTATAAACACACCTGCCGCAAGCGGTATGCCGATTACGTTGTAAATGAATGCCCAGAAGAGATTTTCCTTTATGTTGCGAAGCACGGCACGGCTCAATCTTATTGCCGGTGCGACGTCTGAAAGGCTGTTTTTCATGAGTACGATGTCCGCCGCGTCTATGGCAACGTCGGTTCCGGCACCAACCGCAATTCCGACGTCCGCACTTGTGAGAGCCGGTGCGTCGTTTATTCCGTCTCCGACCATTGCGACACTGCCGTTCTTCTTAAGCGACTCGACTGCGCTCGATTTTCCCGTCGGCAGAACACCGGCGATTACCTTGTCCGGCGCAATGCCTACTTGTTTTGCAACCGCCGCCGCGGTGCGTTCGTTGTCTCCCGTGAGCATGACGACGTCGATTCCCATTCCGTGAAGCTCGCTTACCGCCGCACGGCTGTCGGGCTTAATACTGTCGGCAACTGCGATTATTCCGATTACACTGCCGTCCTTTATAAAGCAGAGCGGAGTTTTGCCGTCGGAGGAAAGCTTTTCCGCATTCTCACGCAGACTCTCCGGGATTTTTGCACGTTCGCCTGCCGACGCCATGTTTCCGCCGTACAGCTCGCTGTTTCCGACCTTTGCCGAAAGACCGCTTCCGGGAAGTATTTTGAAGTCCGAGATGTCGGCGGATAAAGAGAGACCTCTGCGTTCGCTTTCGGCAAGCACAGCCTTTGCGAGAGGATGCTCGCTGTTTTTTTCAAGGGACGCCGCAAGAGTCAGAAGCTCGTCCTCATCTACTCCGCACGGGATTATGTCCGTAACTGTCGGCTCACCGCTTGTGACAGTGCCTGTTTTATCGAGGACGACGGTTTTTACGTGCCCCGCTCTCTCAAGAATCGCCGCACTTTTGAAAAGCACGCCGTTTTTAGCACCTACTCCGCTTCCCACCATTATGGCGACCGGCGTTGCAAGTCCCAGCGCACAAGGACAGCTGATGACGAGTACCGAGATGCCCCTTGCAAGAACAAAACCGGCGTCCTTGCCGCAGAGAAGCCATACCGCCATGGTGACAAGCGATATACCTATAACTATCGGCACGAATACGCCCGACACACGGTCGGCAAGCTTTGCAATTGGAGCCTTTGACGCCGCCGCATCGCTTACCGTGCGGATTATCTGAGAAAGCGTTGTGTCCTCTCCCACACGTGTCGCTTCGCAAATAAGCACTCCGGAGGTGTTTACTGTCGCCGCACTTACGCTGTCGCCGATCGCCTTGTCCGAAGGTATGCTTTCGCCGGTGAGAGCGGATTCGTTTACTGCGCTTTCACCCTCTTTTACAACGCCGTCGGCAGGTATTTTCTCTCCGGGACGCACGATAAATGTGTCGCCCTTTGCAATGCTGTCGGCAGACACGGTTATCTCTTTGCCGTCGCAAATGAGAGTCGCCGTTTTGGGAGCAAGATCCGCAAGACTCTTGAGTGCGTCGGTGGTTCTTCCCTTGGAGTACGCCTCAAGCGTTTTTCCGACGGTTATCAGCGCAAGTATCATCGCCGCAGATTCGTAGTAAAGACCGTGCATGAGGTGCATTGCCGTCATCTCGTCGGCGGCGGTCATAAGAAACAGATTGTATGTGCTGTAGATAAACGCCGCACCCGAACCGAGAGCCACAAGGGAGTCCATGTTAGGAGAACGCCGCAGAAGTGCCGTAAAGCCGCTTGTGAAGAATTTGCCGTTTATTATCATGACGGCTACAGTCAGAAGAAGCTGCAAAAGTCCCTGAGCGACGCAGTTGCCGTCGAAAAACTTCGGCACGGGAAATCCCCACATCGAATGCCCCATCGAGAAGTACATCAGCACCGCAAGAAAGCCCACCGACCACGCAAGCCGCTTTTTCAGCTTCGGAGTTTCGGTGTCACGAAAGGCGTCGTTGTCGGCACTCTTTGACGAAGCCGCTTTACCATCGAGGCTTGCTCCGTAGCCCGCTTTCACCACGGCGGCTATAACTGCGTCGCTTGATACGCTTCCGCCGACGGTCATTGTCCCCGTGAGAAGATTTACCGACACCTCGTCCGCACCCTCGAGCGCAGACACCGCCTTTTCGACTCTCGCACTGCACGCCGCACAGCTCATTCCCGTGACTTTGTAATGCTCTGCCATATTTTTCACTCTCCTTTGTGAAATGACCCTTGTATGTTGTCCTTGTTACTTCAGAAGCTTTTTCAGGACCTCGGAAAGCTCCTCCGAAACCTCGTCCGCACGTCCGCTTTTTATGCCGTCGGCGACGCAGGTCTTGATGTGAGTGTTAAGTATTTCACGGCTGAATGCCGATAACGCCGCATTTACGGCGGCAGTCTGGGTGAGAATGTCTATGCAGTATTCATTCCGCTCAAGCATTCCTTTAATGCCCCGTATCTGACCCTCGATTCGGTTGAGCCTGTTCATGAGCCGTTTATACTCTTCGCTGTCTCTTTCCGATGTTCTGTGACGGCATTTGCATTCGCACTCACATTTTTCGCCTTTTTCGCTTTCGCTGTTCATCGTAACGCCTCACTTTCATATACCCTATGGGGGTATTATACATCGGCTTTTTGCATTTGTCAATAGCATTCGTAAAAGTTTTCGATAGTATACGATTTTACACAAATTTAAAAGCAAAATGTTGTAATTCGGAACAAATCGGTGGTAAAATACGAAAATGAAAGGGGGAGAGAGATATGCTCTGCGAAACAAAATACATTTACGACAACAACGACAAGGTTTTTCTCACAACCTACATTTCCGACGAGAGAGTGCCGGAGGGAGGAAGACCTGCAATACTCATAATTCCCGGCGGTGCGTATACTCACTGTTCCGCAAGGGAGTCAGAGCCGGTTGCGAAGAAATTTCTCGCCGCAGGGTACAACGCCTTTGTTCTTAGCTACACGCTGATACCGGATATTATCGGCGAAAACGGAGAGTTTGTCCCTCTTATCGATACGGCGCACGCCGTCGCACATATAAGAAAGAACTGCGGCGAATACTCGATAAATCCCGACAGAATAGCCGTGATAGGGTTCTCCGCCGGAGGACATCTCGCAGCACTCATCGGCGCAAGGTGGAATGACGGTGCGCTCTGCGAAATGTGCGGTGAAAAGAGCGGCGACATAAAGCCGAATGCCGTGCTTCTCTCGTATGCGCTGACGGTTATGCGTGAACAGGATGGACTCGAGGACGCACTTGACGCCGCCGGTGAAAAGGGTGCGGAGCTTTACGATTACCTCTCCGCCGACCTTGCGGTAACGGAAAAAATGCCGCCGACCTTTATGTGGCACACGGCAGAGGACGATGTTGTACCGGTGAAGCAGACTCTCACAATGGCTCAGGCTCTCAGTGCGGCAAAGGTGCCGTTTGAGGTTCACGTTTTCCCCGTCGGAGGTCACGGACTCTCGGTGTGCGACGCCGATACGGTAAAGGAGAGCTTTGCCTCGGAGTATGATTCGGTTTGGGTGAGATACGCCCTCGACTGGCTGAAAACGGTGTTCGCATAATGTCCGAAACGTACCTTGCTTGACAAAATGATATTCTTTTTACGAAAAATGTTGAGTTTGCGGTTGACAAATGGTTTTTCGTATGATATACTTTAACTGACGGAATGTGTTTCCGTATATTGGAAAAACGATATTTACTGAAAAGAGGTATTTCAAAATGGCAAGAACAGAATACGGTCTTCAGATGTACTCCCTCAGAGACATCACTAAGGACTCCATGAGAATGGCACTCGAAAAGGTAGCGCAGATGAGCTACAAGTACGTTGAGTTTGCGGGATTTTTCGACTACATGCCCGAGCAGATAAAGCTTTGGCTCGATGAGTTCGGTCTCGTATGTTCCGGTACGCACACCGGCATGGACGCAATCACTCCCGAGAAGATTGACGCTACAATAAAGTATCACAAGATAATCGGCTGTGAGAACCTCATTGTTCCCGGCTGCGACTGGTCCACTCCCGAGAAGGCAAAGTGGGTTATCGATACCCTCAACGCCGCTCAGAAGAAGCTTGCGGAGAACGGAATCCGTCTCGGATACCACAACCACTCCCGTGAGTTCTTCCCCAACTCCTGCGGAATAGTTTTCGAGGATATGGTAAAGGCAGAGACTTCTGTTGAGCTTGAAATCGATACATGGTGGGCATTTAACGCAGGTCTTGACGTTGTAAAGTTCCTCGAAGAGAACAAGTCGAGAATCAGAGTCGTTCACCTCAAGGACGGTATCCCCTCCGCTCCCGAATGCAAGAATTTCGATCACGTTCACGACGGCGTAAAGGGTCTGTCCGTAGGCTCCGGCAAGAACGTAATCAAGGATATCCGCAACTGGGCTAATGCAAACAACGTTCTCATGGTTATCGAGTCCGAAGGTCTTGACCCCACCGGTCTCGGCGAAGTCGGCCGCTGCATAGAGTTCCTCAGAACCCTCGACGACTGATAAGTCAATACATATTAAAAAGCAAGGGAGACCGCAGAGGTTTCCCTTTTTCTTATGCGCATAAAAGTAAGGGGAGCGTTTCTGCCCCCCTTTTTCGTATACTATGTTATTTTTCCTCTGCCGCCGCACGTTTCTTTGCTTCCTCAAATAGCCGTTCCATATCCTCCATCGTTCCAAACATTGGTTCAATATCCTGATAATC
>CAKSCN010000022.1 GCA_934444485.1 uncultured Eubacteriales bacterium
GATTGCCGACGACGGCGAGGTTATCCGTCAGGTTGAAGACGACCGGAAGGCGCTTTCCGCTCTTGTCGGCTATGAGGTTGTCGGCATGGCGTATCCGTGCGGCGGAGTAAACAACGACGACAGGGTGGCGAAGCTTATTGCGGAGAACACGGGCGTGAAGTACGCACGGACGATAACGTCGAGCTTTTCCTTTGACTTACAGCAGAATCTTTACCGTTTCAATCCGACGGTATATCTGCACGGCGACGGCATTGCACGTGCGACCGAGCTTGCGAAGGAATTTCTTGCCATGGAGACCGACGAGCCGAAGATATTCTACATTTGGAGTCACGCCTACGAGTTCGACATTCGCAACACATGGGGTGAGGTCGAGGAGTTCTGCCGCCTGATTTCGGGTCACGACGACGTATTTTACGGCACGAACACCGAGGTTCTTCTCTCGAAGTGACGGAAGATGAGGACGATACCGTTTTCCGAGCTTCACAAGGTTGACTTTACTCTGTCGGACATACTTGCGCTTCCGCAGTTCTGGCACGACGGTTCCGTATACAGCTTTGCCGAGCGTGCAAGGCCCAATCACGGCGTGATGTTTTTCACGGGTTCGAGTGCCGTATACACGGGGAGCGACGGTTCACGCTGTGCCGAGGCTTCGCCGACCGACGTTGTTTACGTTCCAAAGGGAGTGCGGTACACAGTCGCTTTCAGCGGAAACGACGACAAGGCAGGCACGAGCAACTATCTCATAAATTTTATACTCACCGACAAAAACGGCGAAGAGTTTGCGCTTTCGGACGGGGTCACGGTATACTCTGAGGCGTTTTCGGACACGCTCTGCGAGAAATTTGCACAGCTGTCGAGGCAGTCGATGACGGCGTTTCATCCGCCGTGCAGGGTAAAGGCGGCGCTTTACGATCTATTGTGCGACATATCACAGTCGCTTCACGACGAGGAGATACCGGGGACATCGGCACTGATTCTCCCGGCGACGACCTACATTGCCGAGAACTATCTTTCGAGCGGAATCAGTGTGAAAAAGCTTGCGGAGATATCCTGTATGAGCGAGGCGAATTTCCGGCGTGTGTTTGAAAAGAGCGTCGGTATGCCGCCGAAAGAGTACGTACTCCGACTTAAATTCGGCACTGCCGCCACTCTCCTTGAACACGGCGGCTACACCGTTGAAAAAGCGGCTCGCTACGTCGGCTTCGACGATCCCTCTTACTTCGTCCGTATCTATAAAAAGTATATGGGCAATTCCCCCGGCAAAGAAAAACACGCCGCACTGCGGTAAATCCGTTCGCCGAAAGGGGATTGCGGGGGCTACGGGGCTTACGGGGGTGTTCTTTTCTGAAGAAAAGAACCAAAAGACTTCAAGGAGCAAAGCTTCGCTTTGCAGGGGACGGGTTATATTGTAATTTGAAGGCACTGCCGAAGTCGGCGTCCATATGCGCAAGCCGCCGACTTAAATGAGCAGGACTCATCTTATCCGAGATAGTGCGAAAGTCGGTCACCATATGCGCAAGTGACCGACTTAGATTTTTGTGGGCGTGAATTTTGAGGAACTGTAATTTTGAGCGTATACCGTTCACCGATTTTACGCCTCGCACGGCTCGACAGCAAAATTCGGCGAAGAGGAGCTTTTTGGAGAGTGCGTGAATTGAGGGTTGCGCTTACTTATGGGGAATTCGGGGAAAATGAGCTTCCTTGAAAGTGCGAAGCTCGAGGTTAGCACTTTCTCCATGGTATGTGGAAAAAATGCGAGCTTGCGAAGCATTTTCTTCCGTGAAAGTCGCTTGCGACGTCACATCGTAGGGCGGGCGGCTTGTCTCCCGCCGCATGAACCGCACGCAAGGTTATCGTTTTCGTACCGTAAAAAACCGACAAACGGCAAGCACCATATAATCAATGAAGAAAAGCGAAGCTTTTCCACGTCAATTCTCCATTCTCCACTCTCCATTCTCAATTTCAAAGCGACTTTAGGAGCTTTTCCACCCCAATTCTCCATTTTCCACTCTCAATTCTCACTTTGAAAAGCTCCGCTTTTCACCCTGCGTACTTTTCGTAGAGCTTCTGTATTCCGCACTTACGGCAGAGCAGCGTACCGACGACCGCACCGACCGCCGCCTGCAATATCTGGAACGGGAGCTTGAGAAGTGCATACTCGGGCGTGCTGTAGACAAACGCTCTGCCGAGAGAATAGCCGACAACCATTATGACAGCACCCACGGTCACGCCTATTGCCGACGCCGCAGCAGGGTGCTTTTTCATTACGTTGTGCGAGATAAGCGATATTGCGACCGCCTGGAGTCCGTGGGTGACGAGCGACACGAACATCGGCGTCGGGTAGAAGAACAAATCTCCGAGAAACGCTCCGACTCCGCCGACCATGAACGCCGCAAACGGGTCGAGAAGCAGTGCCGCAAGGCAGATAACTATGTCGTTCATGTAAAGGTGTCCGCCCGGAACGGGTACTCCGAATGAACTCATTGCCACGTTGAGTGCCGTGAACATGGCGGTTATGCATATACGGATCGTCATTTTTCTCATGTTTTTTTCTTTCATTTGCATTTTCCCCCTTGAATTTACTGTGCAAGTAGTATATAATAACTTCTGCATATATAAAATAGGCAGATACAGAGAAAATTATATAGCCAGATGTGTTTGCAAAACAAACGGAGGAATACGTTCGGATGAAATACGCAATCGACAAAGCAAGACGTCCCGTCTACCTACAGCTTTACAAACAGCTTCGTGACGACATAGTCTGCGGCGCATACGTATACGGTGCAAAGCTTCCGTCACGGCGCACTCTTGCGGAGGAGGTCGGGGTAAGCACCGTGACGGTCGAGCACGCCTACACTCTTCTTTGCGACGAGGGATATGCGGAGTCACGGGAGCGAAGCGGTTTCAGAGTGATTTTCAGGCAGACGGACGGTTTCGTTTCGCACACGGAGACGCACGCAAGGCCTCCGCAAAAATCCGCAAAGCCGTCACCGTACCCGGCATTTCCCGTATCGGTTTTAAGCAAGACCATGCGCCGTGTCCTTTCGGACTATTACGACGTCATTCTCGAAAAGTCGCCCAATGCAGGCTGTGCGGAGCTTCGGGGGGCGATAAAGCAGCATCTCGCAAGGAACAGGGGAATCACGGTCGAAGAGGAGCAGATTATAGTCGGTTCGGGTGCGGAATACCTGTACGGACTCATAGTCATGCTTCTCGGGAAAGAGCGGACCTACGCCATAGAGACGCCGTCGTATGAAATAATCGGGAAAATCTATGCGGCGTCGGGCGTAAAATACGAATCGCTTCCGCTGACCGACGACGGCATCGACAGTGCGGCGCTGTTTTCGTCCCACGCCGACGTTCTGCACACGACACCGTACAGGAGCTTTCCGAGCGGCGTCACGGCATCTGCTTCAAAGCGGCATGAATACATACGCTGGGCGGACAGTGCCGACAGGTTCATAATAGAGTCGGACTACGGCTCCGAATTTTCCGTGACCTCGCAGCCTGTTGAAACGCTCTTTGCCCTCTCGGAGGGCGGCAATGTTATATACCTCAACACCTTTTCAAAGACAATATCGTCCTCTATGCGTGTCGGCTACATGGTTCTGCCGAAGAAGCTCACCGCTCCATTTTACGACAGGCTCGGCTTCTATTCCTGCACCGTCCCCACATTTGAGCAGTACGTCCTTGCAGAGCTTATCTCCGGCGGCGATTTTGAAAGACATATCAATCGGGTCAGACGTGTTTTGAGAAGGAGTGCGGCGGAAAAATAAAACACCAAAAAAGCGCACCGGCAGGTCTATCAATCCGTCGGTGCATTCGTTTTATGTTCACTTTGCGTTCGTTTACCTACCTCGCCTTTTCGACAAGCTCGGCTATCAGCTTGCGGCTGTTTTCCTCGGACAGGCAGCAATTCGGGACGACGTCGTCGGTTATGAAATCGTGGAGAAGTCTTACCATGTCACGGTTGGTTATCGTTATCTGGCTGTAGTTTTTCCAATAGCCGCCCCTCGGGTCCATCACCGAGATGAACTTCGACTCGTATGCCACAAGGAGTAGCTCTCCGGCTTTGTAATCTTCGTTCAGTATGTGTATGTTCAAACCCGGCACACGAAGCACCGCCTCGAGAGATTCAAGCCGCTCCTCTTTCGTCAGCGGACGGAAAAACGGGAAGTAGTCGTCGGTCCTGCCGCTTTCGATAAAACGCTCTATCGCCTCACGGTCATACACGCAGAGTCTGTTTATCCCTGCGCCGTGAAGCTTCTCCGAGCGTGCCTTAAGCACCTTGTACATTCGCTGAATTATCGGCGCGTCCTTGCCGAGTCCCATGTAGTCCGAGTCCTCGTAGAGCCGCTTCTGTATGTGAAACGGAATAGTCATAAAGCTCGGCGACGCCTCAAGCGAAACCGCAGTAAGATCGTCGTCATTCCGCTGTGCGTCAAGAAAATCCGGAAGATTCTCAAGCGGCACGTTGAAACGCTCCTTCGTCATGAACATCGACTTCTCGATAAGCCTTTCGTAGTCGGCACGAAAGTGCTTCTGCGCCGACGCACTCGTCTTTTCGCAGAGGTACCCGAACCCCGTGGGAGTGTACAGACTGAACAGGTGCGTCGCTCCGCCGTCCTCGCAGAATATCATCATGCGGCGGTTCTTCACAAGGTTCTTCGGAAGCGCGTACGGGTAGTACTCAATAAACGGCGCAAGCCTGAAAAGTGCGATAAGCTGTGCGCTCAACTCTCTTTTGTCGTCGCTGTCACGGAAAAAGTGGTATATCTTCAGCTCTCCGACGGTTCTGCTGTGGGTGAGTCTCGTGAGCGCCTCGACAAGCTCCGGTCCCGTCATATTTTCAATGTATATCGACACAGCACCGCTCGAATGGCTCTCAACCGCCGACACGACAAGGTCTTCGAGGTATATGCGCTCACGGCACTCCTCGCCGTTCATAAAGGTACAGCGGCAGACGCTTTCAACCTTCGGCTCACGCATAATGAGCGTGCGAAGCGACGACCGTGCGGCTCTGACATCGGGCGGCACTCTGTGTACGGCAATCGCCGCCGTCATCTCACGCTTCTCTGCGTCCGAAAGACCGAGAGTCTGCTCGAGCTGTTCCGCAAAGCGCACAATACTGCGGTATGAGCTTTCGTCCTCGACTATCCGCTGAAGCTGAGTCTTGCTCTTCATCTCCATGAGTGCGGCAAGTCTGCGTATGCTCATGCCCCTGCTCTCCAAAACACTTCTCAAAAAATGTCCGAAGGTCTTTTCTTCATTATTCATACTATCACCACACAAACGATAATCGCCGAATTTACATAAAGTATATAACTTAGGTATAATTACATCACATAATTATATCATATTATTCTCGTATTGTCAAATATCGGACACATAGAATTTGTGTGTGACCGCCTGAAAAAATGGTAAAAACGGAAAAATGTTACATTTAATTCACGCCGTCGAAGCCCGAAAAGCTCAGAATTTTGTATTTTTCGACCGTTCTCACCCGAAAATGCGCCGCCACGGCAACCGTCACATCCCTCTCAGAAACACGCCGCCAACGATTATCACGGCAAGCGGAGAGAGCGTGCGGATAAAGAACGCCGTTTTTTCGTCGGCGGTGCGCCTTAGGTGAGCTGACGCCGCAAGCGTGACGGCAACCGTGAGCAGGTACATGGCGACGGGGAAAAGCGCCGTGCGCATGACGCCCTCGAGGGAGATATCGTTCACGGCACGCACACGCATCGCAATGCTCACCGCCGCAAGAAGCTCCGAGAGCAGAAAGCCGCACGACACGAGCGAAACCGACCTTACCGCCGACTCCAAATTCCGCGCGGCTCTCTCGCATCCCGATATTTCGCCGCTTTCGGCGGTCAGCGGAGGGTTTCCCGTTTCCGCAAGCGCACGGCTGCAAAAGTATGTCATCGGAAGTGCAAAAACAAGGCTTTTCCCTCCCGATAGAAGTGCGCAGGCGGCGTAAAGCAGGAATATTTTCATGTTGCACAACCTTTCTTTCGCATTTTGCTCTATTCTCGACGGGTTTTATGCAACGTATTCACGGCGAAAGCTCCTAAAGTCGCTTTGAAATTGAGAGTGGAGAGTTGTCAAAGCCAACTCGAGAGGAAATGTACGCTTCGCTGAGTGCTTCGCACTCACATTTCTCTCCGCCCTCTACACAGCGTTTGTGCGTGATTGTATGGTGCGAATTTGGGGCGTGTGCGGGGACGGATACTATGCTTTTGCAAAAACAAAAAGGGAAGCTTATGCCTCCCTTTAAGAAAATCTGAAATATTTAACTTTTAAAAGTCACTCGACGGAGAGCTTTTCGATAAGAACGTACCGCTTCCGACGTCCTTTTTCCGCCGCAGGCGGAATACAATTTATTACGAAGAATTCGGGGACATGTGCCACGAATTCTTCACCTTTAGATTCGCAAAAGCGTGAGCTTTTGGCGCAAGCGAACGAATCTCCCCGTATCGAATTGCGAAGCTTTTCGATACGAACGTGCCGCTTGTCGGCACGTCACCGTGGGGGGATAGCATAAGGGGGGAGCGGCAGCTTCCCCCTTGTGAACATTAAAAAAGGTCGTCACCGTCGAAACAGCACGGCGAAATGATAACCTCGCCGTGAAGCTCCTTCTCCTTGACCTGATACTCGGGATTGAGTGCCGGTCCGCAGGAGTTTGAACCGCTTCCGCTCATGTAGAAGTCGATGTTTACGACAGTCTCCGCTATCGGCTCAAGTTCGTAATCGTGTGCGGTTTCGGTGAGCTGCTCCGCAGTGTAGTGCATCGCATTGAAGCTGAATTCACAGCCCTCCGCTGCCTCGGAGAAGCGCAGTCCCTGACCCTGAAGGTCGCCGACGGCGGCAAATCTCGTGCCGAAGTGCGAGGAGTTTTCCTGAGGTCTTACGTAATGCTCGAAGTTCTCCGAAACGGTCTTTGCGAACGCTCCCACTCTTGCGGCTCTTCTCTTGTCCGGGTAGCTTTCCATGGGACCGTAACCGTAGTACGCCATTCTCTCGTTGCCCTCGGGCATCATAAGCTCGAGACCGAATCTCGGAAGGAACGGATAATCCTCTCTCGTGAGCTTTGCGTCAACGGAGAATCTGAGGTTTCCGTCGGCGGTTATCGTGTACTTCTCGGTAAACTCGATTACCGGCGGACGGTATTTTGCCGAAAGTACGCCCTTTATTTCAACGACAGCCTCGGTGTCCTCGCAGGTGATAAGCTTTGTTTCGTAGGTCTGCCTTGTAAGCTTATCCCACTCAAGCTCACGCCACTTGTTCTTTATTACACGGTCGTTGTCCATAGGCGCACGCCAAATTCTGAGGTTTGCCGGCTTTGCAAGCATTTCCTTGCCGTCGGAGAGAATCTGAGAGAGCGTACCCATTGCCTTGTCGAAGAGGTATGCGTTCTCGCCGGCGTCTATTTCGAGATACTTCTCGGTTTCAGTGTAAATAACGGCGTCCTCGAAAGAATGGTTGCCCTTGTACTCGTCGTCGCTGTGCATCGTGAACAGCTCGAACTGGTCGAAGCCGACCTCAAAGCCCGCGTCCGCAAAGTCGCACGGCGTGTTGTACTTTGCCGAAATGTTGAGGAAGTACTCGCCGTCCTCGGAGAAATCGAACGCATTGAAGAGCATGAACTTCATCTCGCCCTGCGGCGCTATATCGGGAGCGGCTATACGTCCGCCTGCGGCCACCTTGCCGTTGCACTCAACCGACCATACAAAATCAATATCGGAGAGAGACTTGAAGTTTCTGTAGCTCTTTATTGTAATCTCGCCTGTCTCGAAGTCGGTAAGCTCAACCGAGTACGGCTGGTATACCTTCTTCATTTCAAGCATACCCGTGTGGAGACGTCTGTCGGGGTAAACGAGACCGTCAACGCAGAAGTTGCCGTCGTGCGGTGTGTCGCCGAAGTCGCCGCCGTAGGTGTAGCCCTTCTTGCCGTCGGGGGTAGTTATCTCAACCGAGTGATCGGTGAACTCCCACACACAGCCGCCGAAGAATCTGTCCTCGCTTCTGATGTAATCGACGTATTCCTTGAGGTCTCCGGGACCGTTGCCCATTGCGTGGCAGTACTCACAGAGGAAGAAAGGCTTTGTCTTTTCAAGGGTATAGTATTCCTTGATTTGGTCAACCGACGGATACATTCTGCTCTCTATGGGAGACACATCGTCAAACTGTTCCTTATAGTGTCCGTAGCACGCAGCCTCGTAGTGAACTATTGCGTCGGGCTTTCTGCCGAGAATGTAATCGCGCATCTTGCGCTGATTGTCACCGCAGCCTGACTCGTTGCCGAGAGACCAGAATATTACGCAGGTTCTGTTCTTATCCCTCTCGAAAAGGCGTACCGCACGGTCAACGTAGATATCGGTGTACATGGGCGAGCAAGAGAGGTAACTCCACAAATCGCCGCCGCAGTAGTCCACCTTTGCGGTGTTGTATGCGTTCATGCCGTGAGTTTCGAGATCCGCCTCGTCAACGACATAGAAGCCCATCTCGTCGCAAAGCTCCGTGAATCTGGGATCGTTCGGATAGTGAGACGTTCTTATTATGTTTACGTTGCACCTCTTCATTATCTTGAGGTCGTTTATCATGTGGTCAACAGGCGTCGTGCTTCCGAGAATCGGATGGGAGTCGTGACGGTTGACTCCGAGAGCCTTTACCTTTTCGCCGTTTATGTAGATTATACTGTCCCCTATCTCGATGCGCTTGAAGCCGACCTTCTGAATTATCGTTTCGTCGCCGAGAGTGAGAACAAGCTCATAGAGGTTCGGTATTTCAGCCGACCAAAGGTCAATCTTTTCGAGGTCTGTCGCAAGCTTCTTTCCGCACTTGCCCTCAGCGACGGTTTCGCCGCATCTTGTGAGCTTATACGAAATCTTCGAGCTGCCGAGTCCGACCGTTTCAAATTCCGCAGTGAGCTTTCCCGACTTAAAGTCGTCGGACGGCTCCGCCTTTATGTAGATATCGGCAATTCTCTTCTTCGCTCTCGCAAGGATATACACCTCTCTGAATATGCCGGACATTCTCCACTTGTCCTGATCCTCGACGTAGCTCGATGCGCACCACTTCATGACAATGAGAGAGATCGTGTTCTCGCCGGGCTTTACGTACTTCGAGATATCGAACTCGTTGTTGCCGTGGCTCACCGTTCCGAAGCCGACGAAGCTTCCGTTTATGTAGAGGTAGAACGCACTGTCAACGCCGTCGAAGTTGAGGAAGAGGTCTCTCTCGCAGAAGCCCTCGGAGAGGCTGAAGGTGCGTGTGTAAACAGCGCAGGGGTTATCGTTCGGAATGTGGGGCGGATCGCAGGGAAACGGATAGCGGATGTTTGTGTAGTTGGGGACGTCGTAGCCTCTGTCAAGGTAGGTCTGCCAGCTCTGAGGAACCTTTATCTTGTCGAAGCAGCCGCAGTCGCAGACCGCAAACTCGGGGTCGTCAAGGTCTTCTTCGACGTCGTATATTCCGTTTTCGTAGTACTTGAAGTACCATTCGCCGCAAAGGCTCTTGAAGTAAGGCGAACGGTTTCTTTTGCCGACACGGGCGTTTGCCTCGCAGTCGTAGGGGATAAAATACGCTCTCGGCTTTTCGGTGTTTACGTGAATAGTATGTGGGTCAAGGTGATAAAGTGTTTCGGGAATCATAGAAACCTCCGTTTTGTATTTTGACTTCTCAAAGAAGAATTTTCGGGTCATACTGCGGCTTTTTATAGAGGTGACTGCTTCCCTCGATATCGTTCTTGAAAACCTCCTGCCACTCTTTTCCGTTGTAGTCGTCTATCGACACAGTCACCCACTGCGACGAACAGCCGAGAGTGTCGGTAAGCGCCTTTTCGAGAGCCTTTGCAAGCTCCTTTTTCTGTTCTTCACTGCGTCCTTCGATCATTTTTACGCTGATATGCGGCATTGCTTACACATCCTTTCAAAAATTATAATATATGCGGTTATCCTTCCGGGTCATTCCGCTCTTTTTGCAGCTTCCTTTGCGGCACGGAGCTTTTCCTTCATTCTTTTCTTTTCCGCACGGCGAAGCTTTTTCATCATTACAAACGCCGCAATTGCCGCCGCTGTGCCGAGGACGGCGACGAGTATCTGAAGCAGTGACTTCTCCGAGCCGAAGGTGCGGTCAACGTCGAAAATTCTCTCGTCGTCGCTTCTCCTGTACATTCCCATTCTGACTCTCACGTTTTTCGTGACAACGTAATCGTCGAGAATTTTTGCGCCGTCGAGGACATCGGAAATAAGTCCGCCCGCCTTTGATTTTATACTGTCGTATTTACTCATGGTTTTGTCTCCTTCCGTCAAACATCAATACTTGTTTTGAGAACATACCGAGGTTAGTATACACGATATTTATTAATTGTACTCATGATTTTTATGAATTTTTACATTTGACAAATTACATTGACAATTGCGCAAAAATGTGATACAATATTCACGGGAAAGGGGGCGGCGTCATGGACAGCGTGAAAATACACGAGAGCGAGCTTCGCTTCTGCGAGGTGCTTTGGGAATGCGAGCCTATAAATTCATCGGAGCTTTGCAAAAGGTGCGCCGAGGTTCTCGGCTGGAAAAAGTCAACAGTGTACACCGTCATAAAAAGGCTTTGCGAAAAAGGCGTGATAAAGAGCGAAAATGCGGTTGTGACATCGGTCGTGAGCCGTGACGAGGCTATGCTCGGAGAATGTCTCGGAAAAATCTCGCTCACCTACGGCGATGTTGCGTCGTTTCTGCGTGCTTATCTCGAAAGTGCGGCGGTATCGGACGCCGAAAAGGCAAAGCTTTACGAGGAACTGTCACGTGCGAACTCCGTCAAGAGAATGCCGTCGTATCTGCTCTGACCGTGAAAAATCAACATAATTTCAAAAAAACTCGTCATAACAACAATTTTGCGTGAATATGACTTGATTTTTTCCGAAAAGTGTTATATAATCGTGTGCGGAGCGGTAAAACCGCACTCTATTTTTCCGTGATCCGTGAAAGGAACAGCATTATGAAGCACAATTTGAAAACGGCTATAATCGGCTGCGGCGGAATATCCGCAGTACACATAGCGTCGATAAAAGAGGGCGAACTCTCGAAAATCGTCGCTGTCTGCGACACAAACGGCGAAAGACTCCTTGCGGCGTCGCTCAAAATCCCCGGAGTTGCGACCTACAGCGACTACAGAGAGCTTCTCGACGCAAGACGTGCCGACGTCGTACACATATGCACACCGCATTATCTCCACGCCGAAATGGCAATCCGTGCCATGGAAACGGGACACAACGTCTATCTTGAGAAGCCCTGTGCGATGACGCCCGAGGAGGCTGCGGCAATAATCGAGACAGAGAAGCGCACAGGGAAGAAGGTCTGCGTGTCGTTTCAGAACAGAGTCGTCCCGACAACGCTCGCACTTAAATCGGTAATCGAGGGCGGCACACTCGGAAAGCTTCTCGGCATGAAGGGAATCGTTGCGTGGAAGCGCGACGGCGAATACTACACCGAGAGCGGCTGGAGAGGCGCATGGGCAACCGAGGGCGGCGGCACACTCATGAATCAGTCGATACACACTCTTGACCTTATATGCAGCATCGGCGGCGAGGTCGAAAAGGTCGAGGGAACGGCGTCTCTCAGGCTCAACAGAGGCACGATAGAGGTCGAGGACACCGCCGAGGCAACGATAACGTTCAAGTCCGGCGTTACGGCGATATTCTACGCCACCAACTGCCACAAGGCGTCCTCTCCGATAGAGCTTGAGTGCATATTCGAGAAAGGCTCGGTGCTTATCCGTGACGACGCAGTTTACATGATACATGACGGAATATGCACTCCCATCGCCGAGAACGGCAAGCCCGGCACGGGAAAGCTCGTCTGGGGAGTGGGTCACGCACGCATGATAGATAGCTTCTACACCAACCTCGACGGCACGGGTACGCCTTACTACTGCACGCTCGCCGAGAGCGCAAAGGTGCTTGACGTGATAGCGGACATATACCGTTCGAGTGCCAAAAACGGCGGTCTTGCGAACCCCAACATAAAGTAAATACGCAACACAAAAAATCGGTGCGCAGCTTTTTCGGCTACGCACTTTTTCTTTTTGCCCGTTTATCCTTTTGTCAGCCTGCGGATTACCGGCTTATCGTTTTGCCGTCTCCGCCTTTTCTTCAGATTGTGCCGGTTATAACGAGAACAGCATTTCCGGGAGTTACGACATACGTTCCGTCGGCTTTCTGCGTGCGTGTTGCGGCAGGAACGGTTATTCTTCCGGGTACGGTTGCAAATTCGCCGGTCGTTTCGTTATACGTGTAGTCGGCGGGCGATGCGAGAGCCATACCGTCAAGAGTTACCTCAAGGTCGGAAAGCACGGGATCAAAGGTATCGCTCACGGAAATATTGTCCGCTGCGACGGCGGCAAGGTTGCCGGAGTTCTGGATTATAAAGGTGTAGGTCACACGGCCGTCCTCTATAATCGTCTGCGGACAGAGCGTCTTTGTTATGGCAAGGTCTGTCTCGGTTCTCGCGGTTGCGGTCGCCGTTGCGGTAATTGTCTGTATGCCGCCCGTAACCGTCGCCGTGTTGGTTATCACCGACTCGTTCGTCGTCGGCGCATACTCATTGACTCTCGCCTGATAGATGAGAACCGCATTGCCGCCTGCCGGGACGGTAATTCCGCTTATTGTGAGCGGAGGTCCCGGGGTGACGGTCGGTGCGGTCTTAAGGACGCCGTTTTCGTAATATTTTATCGAACCGTCAACATAGGTGAGCGGCACAAGAGTTCCCGTGCCGAAGGTATATTCGCCGAGATTGTCGGTGACGGTGAGTCCTGCCGTTGCGGTCGTTCCGCTGTTCACGAGGGTTACGACGTAGGTGAGCATATCGTTTTCACGGTAGGTTCCGCCGATAACGCTCTTGGTCGCCGTCAGCACCTCCAAAAGCTCGCCGGTCACGACGTTCGAGTTCTTGGTTTTGTTGTTATAAGTCAGTGTCGCTGTATTTGTGAATGCAGCCATTGATACACCCTCTTTTCATACTCGGAGATTTCTCTCCGTACTTCATTGTATGCAGGGGTGCGGATTTTCGACATAAAAATATTTACTCAAAAGGAAAACCGCAGAACCCCGAAAGATCCTGCGGTTAAGCGTATCGCAAAGCTTCGCAATGCGACACGGAGCAGATTCGTGCGCTCGCGCAGAGCTTGAGGCGCAAGTTCCGAAGTGCTTGCTTCTCTGCACTCTCGAATCTAAAGGAGAAAAACCCGTGGCGCATGTCCCCGGATTTTTCAAAATTATTGTATTCGGGCTTCGCCCGAGAATAACACACGGACATTAACGACAGACGAAAGGGGAAGCTTGCGCTCCCCCCTGCGTATCTTATTTGTCTACAGCTGTCTTAACTGCGCCTGCGTCATCGGTGTCTACCATCTTATCGTGGTTTACATCAGCCTTGAGGAAGTTCTTTGCGAATCTCGAGCTGTTGTAAATTACGTTGTAGATACCGTTGGTCATGGAGTAGTCGTTTACGTCGAGAACCTCTGTGAGGTTGATATCGTTGTCGTATACAACCTTTTCGGGCTTATCGACGAAGTCGAACGAATAGCCTACACGGCTCTCGTACTGCTTGTGGTACTCTTCCGTTGCTTCGTAAACTCCGATCGAGGGAACTACGAGTCCGTAAACGTGCTTGTACTCAACGCCTGCGGGAGCCGTACCGGTCGTATAGTCGTAGTCAACGTACTTATAGCCGCTTGCGGTTACGTCGAACATATTGACGCCGCCGTAGTTGAAGAATGCGTTGTCAACGTTGGTGTAAACAAGTACGAGTCTGTAGCCTGCAACGTAGTCAGCCTTGACGTCGCCGCCCTTGAGAAGAGCGTTGTCAACAACCTCAACGACGTATGCCGGAGCGCCGATATCGAGTCTGCCGTCAACGACGGTTACTTCGTAGTTTCTGTTGGGCGTGTAGCTTGCGGTTACCTTGTAGGTCTTCTTAGCCTCGCCGGGTTCTCTTACGAGAGTGATCGTGCCGAGGTCGCCTTCCGCTACAAGAGCGTTGCCTGTTGCCGTTGTGGGCTGAGTAAGCTCAATTGTGTAGCCTGTGGAGTTTGTAAGCTCTGTGGGATCGGGTGCGCCGAAGTCCTTGGAGAATGTACCTACGGTTATCGTAACGGGTCTGGGTGTTACCTCGAGAACCGTGTTGATTGTAACGTCGTTGTACTTGTCGTTGCCGTCGGTGAAGATTATCGTTACGAAGTTCTTGCCGACCTCCGTAATGGAGTTTGCGGTGTCGGGTGTTACGGAAACAGTCCAGTCGCCGTCTGTCGGAAGTTTTGCCTTTGCGGCGTCGAGGTCTATCGAGTGAGCGTTTCCGTCATAGACGTAAGTGTTGCTCTTATCGATAGCTTCCTTAACGGGTGTGAGGTCGGAAACGGTTGCCTTTGCGGCATTGACCTTTACGGTCGTCTTTGCGCCGGGCTTGTAGTTGTCGTCCGTACCCTCAACGTAAACTGCGGTGATTGTGTAGGTAGCCTTCTTCGGGAGAGTTACCTCAATCTTATCGTTTGCGGTAACGGTGCCGTTGCTTACGACTGTGCCGAAGCCGGTCTTTTCAACCGTGTAAGTGTCATTGAGACCGCCGCCGGTTACGGTTATCTTAACAGAACCTGTAAATTCGCCGTCAAGGAGTCTGTTTATCATAGGAGTGATATAGAGCTTCTCGCCTGCGATGTTGTTTATCGAGCACTCAACGCTTGCGGTAACCGTCGCCTCGGTGATTGTAACCTTAGCGAAAGCCTTTGTGGGCTTGAAGCCGTCAAGCTCTGCCTTTACCCAGTATGTGTACTCGCCGACTGCCGTAAATCCGGGAAGCTCGGTTGTGTACGTGCCGTTCTCCTCTGTGGAGTAGGTGAATGCAGGCGTGTTGCCGCTTGCGTCAACGGTGGTCGAAGAAGCCTTGTTGCCGTAGATCTTCTCTCCGGTGTACTCGGCGGTCTTGTCTTCCATCGTGATTGCGATTTCGGTAGCGTCCTCACCTGCGAGGATTGTTGCCTTAGCATTTTCGGTAGCAGCCGGAACGCTGTCAACGATACCTGCCATTGCATAGTCGTTTACGTGTGCGGAGGTTACGGTAAATTCGCCGGTTACTGTCTCTGTCTGAGCGAGAGCCTTGAAGGTGTAGGTTGCGAGAACCGTTTCGTCGGCATATTCATCCGCATTGCCTGCGCCTCTTACCTTACCTGCGAGGGTGTAGCCGTCGGGAGAAGTTACTGCTTCATAGCCGGCTGCAAATGTGGGTGTGCCTACAGGCTCAAACTTTGTGGGATCATACTTGAGAGCCCAGTCTGCGTTTGTGAATGCGCCGCCGTTTGCCACAACGTTTACGGTAACAAGTTCGTCAACGTATACGTCGAGCATATCGGCAGTCTCGGTCTTTCTGTCGGTGCCGTTAACCTCAGCCTTTACGGTGAAGTCGGTTACGACAACATTGTACTCAACGCCGCCGATTGTAACCTTTGCGAGCTTCTTGCCCTCTTCGAGTACGAGCTTTTCGTCAACCTTGCTGTCCGTGAACATACCGCCGGTGATGTCGCCGAAGCCTTCTCTTACAGCAACCGCACCCTGATAACCTGCGCCGATCTTGAGGATATTGCCGTTGATGACGCCGTTCTTAATGATGAGGTTGTGTTCGTCCTCGGTTACCGTACCGCTGACGTAGTTAGAGATTTCGACAGTGCCGTTTATTGTACCGGTCATATTCTCATCGAGAGTAACGGTAACAGACGGATAACTGCTGGGACTCCAGTGGCTTACGTCGAACGCTACCTTATAGGGAGCGGCATAGATGTTGGTGTTGCCTGTGAGTACGGTATTGTCGTTGTTGCAGGAGAGAACGTAAGACGGGTTAACCTGCTTGCCGCTTATCGCGCTGTTGCCCTTGAGGTTCATGTTCTCAAGAGTGAGGTTTGCATAGTTCTGAATGAGGATGCAAACGCCTGTATTTCCGTTCACGTTAACTTCGGGTACATTTGTCGTCGGTCCCCATGTAGCATCGGGAGAAGCAATGATAGTACCGTTCTTCATAACTATCTTGGAACCCTTAAGAAGCTGGAAGCCGTTTGTCTGTGTCTTGCCCGAACCTACGAGAACGCCGTCAACAGTGTAGCTGTGACCGTCAAAGTCGAAGGTGAGATCCTTGCCGGAGGGAACTATAACACCGTCGCCGTTTGCGTTTTCGGTCATGGTGATTGCAGCGCCGCTCTGTGCCGCCGCAACTGCCTCGGGAAGTGTTGCGAAGTAGTTTGCCTCGCCGCTTACCTTGTCAACGTAGAATGCCTTGCCCTCCATGGGAGCTACCTTGAGTATGTAGGACTTAGAGCCGTCGGGGTTGGTGGTTGCAACGAGACCGTCCTGAGCCGCTCTTGTTATAGCGTCGCTGTCGCCTACGAACGTACCGGAGGTGAACTTGCCCTCTGCGTTTGTCTCGGCGTCGAATGCTACAACGTCGCCGGTCTTGGTTCTGTCTGTGAGCTTCGTTACGGGGATATTTGCTATTTCGTCGCCGTTTTCGTCAACGATCTTTGCACCGTTTACGATAACCGTGAGGTTCGGCTGATCGAGCTGGAGTCCGAGGTAGTAGTTATCTTCATCTTTGTAGTACTGCTCGGTGAACTCCTTGGTGAATGTGCAGTTTGTAAAGGTTGCGTTGTTGTGAGCTACGATGTTTGCGCAAAGCTTGCTTGCGGAAAATGCGCAGTTCTCGAATGTTATCGTGCCGGTGGGCGTACCGAAAGAGGTCCAACCCATAAGCTCGGAATTCTTAACCGTGAGATTTGCGCCGCCGCTTCCGAGGTGTATGCTGTAGGTGTCGATATTCTCGAACTTGCAGCCGTCGATTGTAAGCTCGCCGGAAGCTGCGCCGGGGTACATTGCACTGCGTGCGTTCTTGAACGTTGTGCCGGTTACGGTTACGTTTTCGCAGTTTGTCGGAGGAAGGAGCTTGATGTTGGGGAGATACTGAGTGTCGCCCTCTGCGCCCATACCGTCGAATACGCAGTTTTCAATCTTTACGTTCTTGCCTGTGAGCTTTGTGAGGTAGTTGTTGAGGTTCTTGTTGACAACCTCATCAGCATAAGCCGTGTTCTTTGCTCTTACATAGCAACCCTTGAGCGTTGCGCCCTCTCCTGCTATCTCGAGCGTCTTGGACGGAACAATGTAGAGATTCTCAAGCGTTACGTTCGTACCGGCTATTCTTTCAAGACCCGTGATTTCAACCGTGGGAACAGCCGCTGCGTCGTCGGTGAGTGTAACGGCGTCAGCCGCCTTGATTGTGAGGCCGTTTATAGCCTTCTCAACCTGAACGTAATTCTTGTCCTGCTTCTCCCAAACCGTTCTCTTGTCGAGAGCTGCGGGAGCGTCTGCGTTTGCGAGAACCGTGATTGTGTCGCCGTCCTCGGAGAGGTTAATTGCACCTGTGAGGTTTTCGCAGAGAACAGTCTTCGTGCCGCCTCTTTCGATTACGGCTACTGCCTCGATTACGTCGGATTCGATGTACTTGCCCTCGTTCTCGGGGTCGTCAAGTATCTCTCTTACCGTGAACTTACCTTCGCTTTCGGCGCTTACGCAGAGGAGTTTGTCTCCGCTTATTGCACCGTCGTCGAGAGTAGCAACAGCGACCTCGGAGTCCTTGTCAACGAAGATCTTCGGAGCGAGTACGTTTGCGGTTGTGTAGGCGTTTATAGATATCTTGCTTATCTTGGAGTTGATAAGCTTTACGGGGTTAGCCGCCGCAACATTGGACCAAACCGCATTGTTGGGAACGAGGTAGGAGCCTTCTTCCACGGTTGCTTCATTTGTGATGTTGCAGTTCGTGAAGGTTGCGCCGTGCGTGCCGTAGAGGTTAACTGTGATGAAGTATTTACCGCTGATATTTACGTTTGTAAACTCTGTGGTTGTGCCGCCATGGAGGAAGAATGCGAAGCAAGCCGTACCTGTCATATTAAGGTTTCTTACCTTAACTCCGGTAGCGTAGGACTTGGGATCATTATGGTTGCCGAAGCGGAATGCGGACTTGCTGTAACCGAGTGCGCAGTTGATGGTATGGTTATCGCCGTCGAGAGTGATATCGGAAATAACACTGCTGTCAAAAATGTTAATCTGCTCTGTAAGCGTGATATCATCAAGAAGCTTTACGGTGTCGCCCTTCTTTGCAGCTGCGAATGCGTCGTTGAGGGTTGCGTAGTTCTTGTCGCCGATTGCGACGAGCGCCTTTTCGATAACGAGAGTATCGTCTGCGGTCGTGCTTTCGGAGAGAATGTAGCCGTCAACCTTTACCGTCGTCGTGTCAACGCTTCCGACGAGCTTTACGTCTTTCGCGTCTTCCTCTGCAACAGCGAAGTTTGCGTTCTCAAGAGCCTTGCCGCCTTCAACGGTGAGCGTACCCTTGAGCTTGATGTCGGAAGAACCGGCATTCTTGATAACGCTGTTCTTTGCGTTGTCGCCTGCGTCGAGGGTTACGTCTTCGAGAGTGGTGTTACTGAAATCTTCCCAATTCTTAAATGCGATTGCAGCCGCATCACCGGAGGAGCTTGCGCCGTCGCCTGCCGCAACTGTGGTGTTCTTTATCTCAAAAGGAATATCCTTGTTAATCTCAACGCCGTTGCCGTTCCAGCTTGTACCGCCGTCGCCGCCCTTGAGCGTGGAATCGGATACTTTAACACCGGCACACTTTGTAGACTGGTTGATATAGATTGCCGGTTTGCCGTAGCCGTAAGAGGGAGTTCCGGGAACGGAGCCGCCGCCCACAACCGTGCTGTCGACAACTTCAAGAGTGCCGCTGAACGAGTTGGTTACGTCTACTGCGGGTTCTGCATTGTAGTAGGTCGAAGTGCCGCCGTAGATATCGGAGCCGCTTATTTCTACCGCAACATTACCGCAGAGGTATACAGCGGAGCCTGCCGTTGCCTGGAGACAACCGGTTGTGGAGAAGTCAACGAATGCGCCTTCGCTGATACCGTCAACGCCCTTGATTGTGGAGTTTTCGATTACGATCTTACCGCCGGACTTGGAGCTGTCGCTTGCGGCTATAACGTCTCCGCACTCAACGCCGTACTTTCCGGTGAAGTCGTCAGCCTTGCTGAGGTTGATCTTACCGATTATTGTGGAATCGATTACGTTGAGAGCGCCCTTGGAAGTGTAGTTGATAACGCTTCTGCCGTTTGTTCTGCTTCCGCCGTTGGAGGCGTTCTTGACTACCGCAACAACGGACTCTATGTCAACGCCCTCGATTGTGAGTTCTGCGCTGTCGTTTACGTTGAATATTGTGTTGGTTGTACCCTTGTTTACAATCTTACCGTTCTTAACAGTGACAACTGCCGTACCGCTTACGGTAACGGGGAGAGTTGTGAGGGTCTTGCCGCCAAGGTCGAGAGTAAGGTTCTTATCAATAGTAACAGCCTCTGCAAGCGTTGCATTTGCGCAGAGCTTGATTGTCTCGTCTGCCCCTGCCTCTGCGATTGCTTCTGCGAGAGTGCTGTAGGTCTTGCCTGTTTCAACATTTATGATGTCGCACGCAACGAGCTTGTCGCCCTGCTGTACTACGCCGACTACAGTGGTAGCCGTTGTGAGGTTCATATCGGACGAGAAATTATTGTCGGAAATTGTGAATGCGTCAAGGCTTGCGTCCTTCGAGCGGATGTCAAACAAAGGTGCGTCGGTCTCTTCGTAGGTGTTGCCGGAAACCTTAATCGATGCGTCTTCGGCCGTAGCTACGGAGCTTGCTATCTGGATAAGACCTCTTGTACCCTCTCTGCCTTCAGCTGCGGAGGTTTCGGAGTCGATGTTCTTAAATGTGTTTGCGTTGACGTTAACGTCTTCAACCGTAGCGCCGCTGAACATGATACCGCCGCCGCAATTCTCGAAGGTATTGCCGGAAATCATGACGTTGTTCGTCTGAACATCCTTTATCGCATAGGAATTGTATGCGTTCTTAAAGGTACAGCCGGTGATTGTCGTTGTTCTGGCGCTTGTAGCGCTGCTGTCTTTCGATGTCCAAGGAGAGAGAACGACTGCGTCAAAGGTGCAGTTTGCGAAGTTAACGTCGCCGGTGTTGTAGAGGTGGAGCTGACCTACCTTTACCTTTTCTGCGGTGAATGTTCCCTTCCAGCCGCTGTTTACGCAGATTTCAAAGTCCGCAGGAACGAACTTGAAGTTTACGTTGCTGATATTGATGTTTCCGAGAGCTACGCCGAAATCGGTTCCGAAGAGCTGATACTGTGCGAGGTCGGAGTTTACTCTTCTTACGTCAGCCTCGGTCCATGTCGCAATGTCGGTGCGCTTGTCGTGACCGTCGCAGTTGGATCTCGGCTTAACGACAACTGTCTTGCCCTCGCCGTCGAATGTGCCTTTTCCGGCTCTTACTGCCGCAACGAAGTCGGACATTGTGATAACGGTGGACTCGGGCATTGTTACGGTCTTTTCCTCATCTGCCGAAACGGTTGTCGTAACGGTAGCTTCGGGAGTGCCGGGGTACTGAACCTGAACCTCTGCGTCCATGCCCTTTACGGTAACGGCAGCTTCAAGCGTGGACTCCTTGCCCTCTCTGCCGTCGCCGAGGAGGATATCGCCGAAGCCGTTTGTTTCGACGCTCTCGGAGTAGGTGATTGTGCAGGCTTCAACGTTGGCTTCGGTTGTTGCGCCGTTCTGCGTTACAAAACGGATGGGAGCGGCATACTTGGAAGCGTTCTGAGCCGCCGCAAGAGCCTTGGTTGCGCAGTCTGTGAACGTAGCGTTCTTAACGGTTACGGTCTGCTTGCCGTTCGACTTGTTATTGAGGTTTACGGGAACTGCGATACCGTCAAATTCGCAGTCTGTTATGGATATTGTGCCGGGGTTGTTCGTGTAAACGGAGGAATTTGCGTTACTGCCGTTTGCCGCATTGAAAGAACAGCCGTCGAGCGTGATGTTAATGGTGCCGTTTACCTCGGGCTTGCCGGTGAAGTAAACCTCGCCCATATTGTCGCAATTCTTGAAGTTGAGAGTAACAACCTTGTCGGTATGTCTCTCGCCCCATGCGGCAATGCCGTTAAGACCTTCAACGTTTACGGTGATATCCTTTGTGAGGTAGTCGCCGTTTGCGTCCTGAGCGTACTTTCCACGAGCGTACTTATAAGTATCTATCTCGAGGTCGCCCTTTACGGTTGCGCCGTTGCCGATGATGTTGATGCTGTCGGCAATGTGAGCGTGGGGTGCCATTTTGCCGAGGTTTGCACCCTCCTTGCAGATAATGTCAACGGGAGTCTCATACGGACCGCCGACGTATACTGCCTTGAGTGCAGCTTCGAGGGTGGTGTAGTACTTGCCGTTTACGCTTACGGCAGGAACTTCAACCGTATTTCCCTTGGCTTCACTCTCTGCGAAGTCCATGTCGGTATAGAGC
>CAKSCN010000023.1 GCA_934444485.1 uncultured Eubacteriales bacterium
CTTATGCCGAGGTAGGAGGAAACGTTGTCGTTCTTGGTGACGGTTACGTTTTCATCGATTGTGAGGTCATAGCCGTTGGCAAGAATGAACGCCCATGACTGCGCCATGTTGATGTGAAGGTTCTTTATCACGAAGTCCGCACCCATCTTGAGACTCCAAACCTTCATTTCAAATATCGACTCGCTTGTTACGCCGGCGAGAGTGATTTCCTTTGTTATATCGGTCGATGTGCCGTAGGTGTACTTATCGGTGATGAGAACCATGCCGCCGACCGAGCAAGCCTTTATCGCACCTGCGAGAGTCTTTTTCGGAGCCTCGGGAGTTTTACCGTCGTTTGCGTCGCTTCCGTTATCGGAGAGGTAAATGACGTCCGCACCGCTTGTATCGGTGGTAACGGAGGGAGTTGTCGTGCCGGTGTTGCCTGTGCTTCCGCCGGTTGTGCCGCCGCCGACTGTCGAGCCTTCGCCGTTGAGCGCTTTCTCGAGCTTTTCGGGAAGATCGCCCTTTTTGCTGCATACGGTGAAGCCGGAGGTGTTCCACGAGGAAGGAACTGTTCCGGTGTACTCGGAGAGGTCAAGGTAAGCACCTGCCTGAACCGTGCCGTCTGTGCCGAGCTTGCTTATACCGGAGGCGTCGGAGCCTACTATCTTTACAACACCTGCGCCCATAACCGCATTTTCGCCGTGATCCTGTGCGTTGTTGTTTCCGGGAGACACAGTATTCACTTTAACTCCGTCGTATACTGTGATGAATGTACTGCCGGCAACGTCGGCGTTTCTTGTGCCGCCGTAAACCGACGTATACTCGCCGCTCTTGAGGACAACGTGCGTGTCGCCGTTTATCTCTCTTGTATCTCCGCCGCCTCTTATGCTGAGAAGCGTTGTCGCACTGCCGCTCTTTGTAATCTTAAGGTTTTCACCCATCTCGAGTCTGTGACCGAAGGACATGATGAAGCCCCAGCTGTAGGTTACATCGATATGGAGGTTCTTAATCGTGAGAGGACCGTTCTGTCCGAGTCCCCAGAGTCCGAAGGAGAACACGGACTCATCGTTCATGCCGGCAAGGGTTACGTTGCCTATCGAAGCGTGCTTTGTGTAGGTGTACTTGTCCGTGACGACGACAGTGCCGTTCTTTGCCGCCGTTGCCGCCGCTGCGAGGGTCTGCTTTGCGGTGTCGGGGGTCTTACCGTCGTTTGAGTCGTTTCCGTTGTCGGAAAGATAAATGACGGTTCCCGTGTACTCATAGTCGGCCGCCGAAACGGGCAGACAGAACGTGACGAGCGTCAGAGCCGTTATTACCGCAAGAAGCAGACTCGAAAAACGGCGTGTGCGTGTGATTTTTTTCATTTTTCTTTTTCCTCCTTAGAATGGTTGGGTGTGTTTTGTATGTTTGCTTAAAATTTACGTTTGTTTATCGGCATCGTCGCCTCGCCTGCGGTACTGAGTCGGCGTTTCGCCGAACTGCTTTTTGAAGTCCGCAAAGAACACCGCATCCGAGGCGTATCCGCTCATTGCGCATATCGACGGAAGACTCAAGTCCTTATCCGCAAGAAGGCTCTTTGCGTGCGAAAGCTTGAGTCCTCTGAGATATTCCTTGTAGGTCACTCCGTACACCTGCTTGAAGCGTTTCGAGAAGTACGAGGAATTGTATCCCATGTACTCTGCGGCTTTCGTAAGAGGCGGATTTTCGGGGAAATGGAGCATAAGGTAGTTTATAACCTTGTCGAAGCCCCTCTCGTTCATGCGGCGGTTCTCGTCGCTTAATCCGAGACAAATCTCACGCATAACCTCTGCCGCTATAAGCTGCGAAAAAGCTGTGAGGAAGTGTCTTGCGTACCGTCTGCTGTGACTCGCTTCGTCGAGCATACAATTTGCCATTGCCATAACCGTCTCGAAGCGTTCCGGACGCATTCTGCCGGTGAGTACGCACTCCGCGCCGAGTATGTCGGTCATGAGGTCGGGAGGCAGGACGTTGGGAGCTATCATGAGAGTCACCGAACCGAAAGGCGAATCGGCACGTATTTCGTGAAGGTCGGACGGGGTGAGTATTGCGGCGCACCGAGGCTCTATGTCGTACCCTCTGCCGTTGATTATGTGCTTTCCTCCCGAACCCTCCGTGAAAATCTCAATCTCGAAAAAGTCGTGCAGATGGGGTTCATAGCCTCGTCTGAAATTCTTGCGCTTTATATCGACTATTCCGTTGGGTATTTCCTTTTCGGCTGTCAGACGCCGGTATCGCAGTTGTTCGCTCATATCTCCTTGCATTCACCCTCTCCCGTACAGTGCCGCCAACCTTGTGACAATATGATATCACAACGAAAAACGCCGTTCAAGCACCGTTTTTGTCTTTTTACCGTTCGTTTTTTGCTTTATGCCCGAATTTATCAGAATCTGCGCCGATATCCGTGAGTTTTTCAAACATATGACGAAAATTCCGCTGTCACGTATTGTACGGCAAACACATCTGCGTCTTTCGGCGGAAAAGATATGCCGAATTGGACCTTTTGTTCATTTCAACGCTTTTCTTCGGTCGCAATATGTGTACTGTGTACATACTACCACAAAAGCTCCGTCATTGATATAACCGCTTGTCTTTAATTGTACTGTTTGGCTTTGAAAGTGCAGAAAACAGTCAAGATCCGACGTACAAAATCATATTCTCCGCCGTGACAAAGCCGCCGCAATTGTTATGTCACGCAGTCTTTCCGTTTGCGGAGTCTTTCGGACACACAATTTGTACAAAACGGGTTTATGTCGCTGTTTTTCAGGCTCGATCTGTCTCTCCGGCACTTCCCGTCGGGTACACCCATGGTATTTCCTTGGTATAATTATATTACACAAAACGCCAAAAGTCAATATAATCATATTGTATTTTGATATGAATATATTCCAGCGTTTGCCCGATTCTCACTTATCGCCGAGCTCTGCGATGTACTCACGGGGAGTGATGCCCGTATTCTTTCGGAACGCACGGTTGAAGGAGCGCAGGTTGTTGAAGCCGCACTCATACGCCGCCTTTGAAACCGACGTGTTGTAATAAAGTCTCTCCTTCGCTTTCTCTATTCTGAAGGACGACAGAAAATCGGGGAAGCTCATTGACGTAACCTTCCTGAATATGCGTGAAAAGTGATATTGGGAGTAGCCGCACTCCGCACTTATATCGGCAGGCCGGATTTGTTCCTCGTAGCGGTTCTCGCAATAGTCGGTTATCTTATTGAGAAGCTCTATATACTTTCTCTTCGCCGCCTTTTGCGAATCGTCGAGTATAGGTGCGCAAAGTCTGCGTATCGCCATGAGGAAAAACCTGTCCGCAAGCGCACTTACGGCTATTTCAAAGCCGGGGGCTTTTTTTGTGTATTCGTCTATGATTTCGTTCAATATTTCCCCGAAAGAGTCCTGGCAGACGTTGTCCCTGCCAATCTTGCCGGTAATGTCAAATCGGTACAGCGGCTTCGGTGTGTAAAATTTAAAAACGGAGGTAAGGGAATCCGGCTGTGCGGTCATACTGTGAATATTGCCGGGAGAGATAACAAAAATCTCCCCTTCCTCAAGGACGACGCCGGCACCGTTTATGTTCACGGTCATTCTTCCACGATGCAGATACAGTATTTCGACCTCCTCGTGGTAATGCGCCGGGAAACGCAAATTTTTGTCGTAAATTCCGATATAGGGGCTGTACGGTTTACCCTTGTTTACGTGTTCAAAGTAGCTGTTTGACATTATAATTCCTCCGGAGCGTTTTATAATGATATTGTATCACATAAACTCTTCGCAGTCAACAGAATCGCAATATTTGTCTGAAAAAGCACAATTAAAGAATAGCAATTCACCGTAAACTGTGTGATAATAGAATTGTAAAAAAGAAAGGAGTGTCGTTCTGTGAAAGAATACTTCAACACAGGCAAAATCAAATACGAGGGTGCAAAATCAAAAAATCCTTTTTCGTTCAGGCACTACAATCCCGATGAGATAATCGACGGAAAGCCCATGAGAGAGCATTTAAAATTTGCGCTCTCCTACTGGCACACGCTCGGCGGCGACGGCACGGATATGTTCGGAGTCGGCACGATGGACAAGTCGTTCGGCGGTAAAACTCCCATGGAGGTTGCGAAAAACAAAGCCTATGCGGCATTTGAGCTTATGGAAAAGTTAAGCATAGATTATTTCTGCTTTCACGACAAGGACATTGCTCCAGAGGGCGGTTCGTTAAGCGAGTTTCATGAAAATCTTGACGCCATAGTTCCTATTCTCAAGGAGAATATGCGTGAACACAGCAAAAAGCTCTTATGGGGAACGGCGAATATGTTCAACCATCCCCGTTACGTTCACGGCGCAGGAACAAGCTGCAACGCCGACGTTTTCGCATATGCGGCGGCACAGATTAAGAAAGCTATCGACATAACCGCAGAGCTTGGCGGCAAGGGATACGTATTCTGGGGCGGACGTGAGGGATACGAAACCCTTTTGAACACCGATATGGCTCTCGAGCTTGACAACATGGCAAGGCTTCTCAAAATGTCGGTCGAATACGCACGCTCGATAGGCTACGACGGCGACTTCTACATTGAACCGAAGCCGAAAGAGCCGACAAAGCATCAGTACGACTTCGACACCGCAACGGTTCTTGGGTTCTTAAGAAAGTACGGTCTTGAAAAGGACTTCAAGATGAACATAGAGGCAAACCACGCAACGCTTGCACAGCACACCTTTCAGCACGAGCTGACGACCGCAAGAATAAACGGCGTGTTCGGCTCTATCGACGCAAACCAGGGCGACTCTCTTCTCGGCTGGGACACGGATCAATTCCCGACGGACGTGTACAACAGCACCTACTGTATGCTCGAGGTGCTTCGTGCCGGCGGCTTCACGAACGGCGGTCTGAATTTCGACGCAAAGCCGAGACGTGCGTCCATGACGGACGAGGATATTTTCCTGTCGTACATAGCAGGCATGGACAGCTTCGCTCTCGGTTTCAGGCTTGCACGCAAAATAATCGAAGACGGCAGGATAGACGAATTCGTGAAGAAGAGATACTCGTCGTTCGGGAGCGGCATCGGAAAGAAGATCGTAAACGGTGAAACCACGCTTGCGGAGCTTTCGGATTATGCGCTCGGTCTTGATGTTGTCGAGGACAAAAACAGCGGCAGGCAGGAATACCTCGAGAGCGTGATAAACGACATAATGTTCGGAGGGGCAATATGAATTTTGAAGAGCGTGCGAGAGAACTCGTATCTAAAATGACGCTTGCCGAAAAGGTGTCGCAGTTAAAATACGACGCTCCGGCGATAGAACGTCTGGGAATACCGGCGTACAACTGGTGGAACGAGGGACTTCACGGCGTTGCGAGAGCAGGTACGGCGTCGGTCTTTCCGCAGGCAATCGCCATGGCGGCAAGCTTTGACACGGAGCTTATGCAGAGCGTCGCCGAGGTGATTTCCGACGAAGCGAGAGCAAAGTACAACGAATTCAAAAAGTTCGGCAAGACCGACATATACCAAGGTCTCACCTACTGGTCGCCCAACATAAACATATTCAGAGATCCGCGCTGGGGAAGAGGTCACGAAACCTACGGCGAGGACCCGTACCTTACCGGAAAGATGGGCGTCGCCTTCATAAAGGGCTTGCAGGGAAACGGCAAATACCGAAAGCTTGACGCCACGCTCAAACACTTTGCCGTTCACAGCGGACCCGACAAACTGCGTCATGAATTCAACGCCGAGGTCGGAGAAAAGGATTTGTACGAGACATATCTGTGGGCGTTCAAGTACTGTATAGACAATGCAAAGCCGGCGGCGGTCATGGGAGCCTACAACAGAGTAAACGGCGAGGCGTGCTGTGCCGGAAAAACGCTTCTCGGAGAAATACTGCGCAAGGAGTTCGGTTTTGAGGGATATGTGGTATCTGACTGCGGTGCGATCTGCGACATAAACGAACACCACAAAATAACGAAGAACAAAGCCGAAAGCGCCGCTCTTGCGTTAAACAACGGGTGTGAGCTCAACTGCGGCACGGCTTACGGTGCGCTTATGGCGGCTGTTGCGGCGGAGCTTGTTTCGGAGGAAACCGTCACCGAGGCTGCGGTAAAGCTTTTCAAAACACGCTTTGAGCTGGGAATGTTTGACGAGTGCGAATACGACGGCATAAAGTACGACATTGTCGGCTGTGAAAAGCACCGTGAGCTTAACCGCCGCATGGCGGAGGACAGCATCGTTCTTCTGAAAAACGACGGCATTCTCCCTCTCGCAAAAAACACGAAGGTTGCCGTTATAGGCCCGAACGCCGACAGTGTTGCGGCTCTTATCGGAAACTACAGCGGCTCACCGTCGAAGCCTTACACAATTCTGAGGGGCATTCAGGAATACACAAATCCGCTTTACGCAAGAGGCTGTCACCTTTACAGAAGAAATGACGGCTCGTGGACGTCATGGGGAGCGAAGCAATATATCGAGGAAGCCGTTGCGGCTTGCAGAAATTCCGACGTTGCGGTAATGTGCATGGGTCTTACGGCTGAAATCGAGGGTGAAGAGATGGACGACTACAACGGCTACTCGAGCGGCGGAGACAAGCTGACGCTTGAATTTCCCGAACCTCAGCGGCTCTTGTACGAGGAAATAAAGAAGCTCGGCAAGCCCATCATATTCGTAAACATCAGCGGAAGCTGTCTCAATCTTTCAAAGCCGAAAAAGGAATGTGCGGCGCTTATTCAGTGCTTCTATCCCGGAGAGATGGGTGGACTTGCGCTTGCGGACATTCTTTACGGAAAGGTATCGCCGAGTGGGCGTCTTCCCGTGACGTTCTACGAAAGCTGTGACGATCTTCCCGAGTTCACGGACTACTCGATGGAGAACAGAACCTACAAATTCTACAAGGGTACTCCCGTTTACGGGTTCGGTTACGGTCTTACCTACTCCGACATTTCCGAAAATTGGATTGACGAGAACACGGTTGAGGTTACGAACAACGGAGATTTCGACACAGGCTACAGCGTTCTGAAATTCGTGAACCGTCCGCACAAGGCTCTTTCCGCATTCAGGAAGATATTCTTAAAAGCGGGCGAGACGAAAACCGTAAAATTTGAGGGAGATTTCATATGAGATATCTTATCGGCATCGATATAGGCACCTCAGGCACAAAGACGGTGCTTTTTGACACGGACGGGAACGTCGTAAAGTCCAAAACGGTCGAGTATCCGCTTTATCAGCCGCACAACGGTTGGGCGGAGCAAAACCCCGAGGATTGGTGGAACGCCGCGCGTGAAACTCTCGAATACGTCGGGACGGAAAATGTCGTCGGCATAGGGCTTTCCGGTCAGATGCACGGTCTTGTCATGCTCGACGAAAAAGGCGGGGTTATCCGTCCGTCAATCATCTGGTGCGACGGAAGAACGGCGGCGGAATGCGAGGAAATAACCGAAAAGGTCGGCAGGGATAGACTTATCGAAATCAGTGCGAACCCTGCGCTTGCCGGATTTACGGCGTCAAAAATCATGTGGGTAAAGAAGCACGAGCCGGAAAACTGCGCAAAGTGCCGTCACATTCTTCTGCCGAAGGACTACATACGCTACAGACTCACCGGCGAATTTGCGACCGACGTTTCCGACGCAAGCGGAATGCAGCTTTTGGACGTGAAAAACAGAGTGTGGTCGGAGGAAATTGCGAAAAAGCTCGGCATTGACACCGCTCTTTTACCAAAGCTTCACGAAAGCACCGAGGTAAGCGGTTATTACCATGGCATCTCCGTTGCGGCGGGCGGCGGCGACAATGCGTGTGCGGCTGTGGGCTGCGGAGTCGTTTCACCCGGCAAAGCATTTACCACCGTCGGAACAAGCGGAGTTGTGTATGCGCACACGGACAGACCGATAATCGACAAAGCCGGAAGAGTTCACACTTTTTGCTGTGCGGTGCCGGGAAAGTGGCACGTTATGGGCGTTACGCAGGCGGCAGGACTGTCTCTCAAGCGGTTCAGAGAGAATTGCGCAGGCGATATCACCTACCGTGAAATGGATGAAGCGGCGAAGAGCGTGCCGCCGGGAGCGGAGGGACTTATATATCTTCCGTATCTCATGGGTGAGCGCACGCCGCACCTCGATCCGGACGCAAGGGGTGTGTTTTTCGGAATCTCCGCCATACACGAAAGAAAGCACTTTATACGTGCGGTGATGGAGGGAGTCGCATACTCTCTTCGAGACTGTCTTGAGGTTTTAAGGGAAATGCGCATTCCGGTTGACGGTATACTTGCGGTCGGCGGCGGCGCAAAGAGTGAGCTGTGGTGCAAAATCATGGCAGGAGTATACGGAATGCCGCTTCATACTTTCAAATCAAACGAGGGTGCGGCGCTCGGTGCGGCGATTCTCGGCGGCGTTGCGGCAAACGTTTACCCGACCGTCGAGGCAGCGTGCGAAAAGCTCTGCAAGGCGTCGCAGGTGCAGAAGGCCGAAAACACCGAAAAATACGACAGAGTTTACTCCGTATACAAATCGCTTTATCCGAGTGTGAAGGATATATACAAAAGTCTGAAAGAGCTGTAACTCAAAGCCAACGGAATTTACAGACAACTTAACAAATAAAGCAGAGCATATTGACTCACCTTGTACTTTTCGCAAGATTATGTCGGTATGCTCTGCTTCTGTTTTTATTTTCTCTTTTTACGCAAACGCCGTTTTATCAGCCGTCGATTTTAAACGCCGTGAGTTTTTTGAAGAGGTGGTTGAATATCTCGTCGCGTCTTAATTTATACACGTACTCGAGGAAACCGCAGTCGATGTTGTTCTCGTATATGCCGCTGTACGAGGGAAGAAGCACACGGTCGAAGCGTGAGGACATCATATTCATCTCGCCGCCGAAGAACCACGCTATCGCCGACACATCCCAGATAACTCTTCCCCAAGGACGGGTTTTGTAGGACTCGGGGTTGCACTCACGGACATTCTCGTAAAGGTAATCGCAGAGTGCGTTTTTGCCCTTGATGTAAAGCTCAAGCTCCGGCATTGTGATAAGAAGCTCGCTCACGACGCCCATGCACGGAAGCTGTACGACTCTTGCACCGCTTGAGAAAACGACTCTTGCCGCCGCCACGTCCTGTATAAGGTTGAACTCCTTCGTGTGTTCAAAATCTCTGCCGTGACCACCGAGCCAAACGACAACTACTCTGTCGGCAATCTCGGGCTTCTCTATAAGAGCGGAGGCGACGTTCGTTATCGCACCTATCGCCGCAACATAGAGCGGATTTTCGGGAGTGTACTTTTCGGCAGTCTCGGCGATAAAATGCGAGGCGTCGCAGTCAACCGGAGTATTCTCGTCGTCGAGGTACTTTGTCGCACCTTTATGTATGAGTCCCGTGTCCTTCTCACGTCCGAGAAGCGAGAAAATCTTCAGAAGCTCGTTGTAACTCTTCTCCATGCCGTCGCACGGTCCGGTCGAGCGTTCGTTGAAAAAGGGAGCTGCGCATATTCCCTTGACGTTGAATTTCTCGGGCGAGAGCATCATATAGCATACGGCAAACTGGTCGTCTATTTCGTTGTATGTGTCGGTGTCGAGAATGATATCGACTTTACCTTTCGGCGGATAGGGGCGTATCATATTGGGCTTTTTGTTCATCTCGTTCATTTCCTTTCGTAAACATTGCGTGTACCGAATATACCATTTATATAATACCACAAAAGGCAGAATTTTGATATAACGGTTCGTCATAATTGTATCGTTTGGCTTTGAATGTGCAAAAAAACACTTGACAAAGCACCGGAAAAGTAGTATACTGTATTCAGTTCCTGTTGCCGCAGCGTCGGTAATTCGCAGATTTGCCGTTTATTGCACGGTTCGGACACGGTATTTGTACAGAACGGTTTTGAGAGTCGAGCGGCGGAGAATTATTTATTAAACGGTCAAAGATTCAAAATATCATCCGGAACATTCAAAAAGGAAGGATTGAAACAAAAGTGAAGGATTACAAGCTTATTTTTGCGGAGAAGTTCATGCATCACGCCGGAGACACGGTTGCGCCACACGACCACAAGACAACCGAGATAGTGCTTTACACGGGTGAGGGAGAGACCGTCATCGGAGACACTGCCTACACTTTCAGAAAAAACAGCGTTGCCGTAACGGAACCCGGGGTCACTCACTCCGAGACGCACAAAAGAAGCGGAAGCGTTATATATTTCGGTGTCGATTTTTCGGAGTCGGATATCCCCGTAATTCCGAGCGGAGTATACACCGACATTTTCTCTCCCGAGGTTCCGCACATCACGGAAAGAATATACGAGGAGTCACGCCGGAGCGGACTTTACAGTGAGGAGCTTATTTCGGCGAAGATAACGGAGCTTCTGATATTTCTGCGTCGTGGGTGCGACGCCGCAAAGAACGGAGGCAGAGACCTCAGGTACTGCATGAACTACATCGTGGAGAACTGCTGCGGCAAGATTGATTTTCGTGCGCTTGCGGAGGGGTGCGGCTACGGCTACGAATATTTCCGCCACATTTTCAAGAAGGAATTCGGCATATCTCCGCAGAAAGCGGTTATCCGTGAGCGTCTTTTGCGTGCGAAGGCTCTTCTCGAGATGGGTGAGGCGTCCTGCACCGAGGCTGCCATGATGTGCGGCTTCTCCGACAGCTCGCAGTTCTCGAGAATGTTCACATCGCATTTCGGAGTGAAGCCGAGAAACGTAAAGCCCCGTAAAAATCACCGTCCCGAGCGTCAAAAGTAACAAAATCACATGAAGAAGTGTACAAAATACCATTTACAAAGGCGTGTTTTCATGGTAGAATAGGCACAAGGTAAAAACCGAATCACGATTTGTAAAGGAGAAAAGTTATGCACATAAAAACAGCGCCCATGGGGTGGAACTCATGGAACACCTTCATGTCGAACATAAACGAAAAGCTCATACTCGAGTCTGCTGACGCCATGGTTGAAAACGGCTACAAAGACGCCGGTTACGAGTACATAGTCATAGACGACTGCTGGTCGATGAAAGAGAGAGACGAAAACGGAAGACTCGTTCCCGATCCCGAAAAATTTCCGCACGGAATGAAGTATGTTGCGGACTACATACACTCGAAGGGACTCAAGTTCGGTATGTACTCGTGCGCCGGAGTACTCACCTGCGCCGGCTACCCGTCAAGCTACGGTCACGAATTTGTCGATGCGGCGACCTTTGCGGAGTGGGGCGTTGACTTTCTCAAGTACGATTTCTGCTACTTCCCGAAAAATGCCGACGGCAAGCAGGCGTACCTCACAATGAGCAACGCACTTCGCACCTGCGGACGGGACATTCTCTTCTCGGCGTGCAACTGGGGCTGCGGTGAGTCATGGAACTGGATGGCAAGCGTCGGAGCGCATATGTACAGAAGCACGGGCGACATATACAACGCATTTGAGTCGATGAAGAAAATCGCTCTCAGTCAGATACCGCACTTCAACTGCTCCGGTCCCGGCTGCTTCAACGATATAGATATGCTCACCGTCGGAATGTACGACAAGGGTGCGCTCCACAGAGGCGACTCTCCCGTGCAGACCGATGCCGACTACAAGACGCAGTTTGCGCTCTGGTGTATGCTTTCCGCACCTCTCATGATGGGCGGCGACATCAGAAACACCAACGATTTCTGCCACGAGCTTCTTACGAATCGTGAGCTTATTGCGATAAACCAGGACCCTGACGCACGTCAGCCCTACGACTTCAGCGACTTTGTCGATTCACGTGCGCTCTGCCTTTTCAAGGTTCTGTCGAACAACGAATTTGCGCTCGGACTTTTCAACCTTGCGGACAAGGAAGCGACGGCGAAGTTCTTCCCGACCTGCGTGGGCTTTCCGAACTACTCCGGCGCAAAGCTCTTGATGAAAGACGTATTCACGGGCGAGGAAGTGACCGTAAAGGACTACTTCATGAAGGCTCTCCCCTCTCACGACTGCGTGGTTTACAAGGTAAAGGCTGTATTCTGAGATGTACCGTGAAGAGGTCTGCATGAAATGCGGCAAAAAGCTTTCCTACGACGAAATAGGACTTCACAAAAAGCTTGTCAACCGAGGTGCAACGGAGTTTATGTGTATGTCCTGTCTCGGCGAATACTTCGGAGCGTCGGAGGACGAGCTTTTGCTTATGATAGAGCGATTCAAAAAAAGCGGCTGCACGCTGTTTGACTGACGGCGCAAACCGAAATACCGTATAAAAAACGAGAGCGAACCCGTAAAAAAGGCTCGCTCTTTTTGTTGTCACATCACCGCTTTGCGGCAGGGCTTTTATCTGTGGTACTCTATTCCCTTATTGAGACCGTTGAGTGCGGTCACGCAAAGCGCCACGGTCAATGCGTTCTCGAGAAGAGAAAAGACGCTTGCGATAACGGAGAGTATTCCGGCGGAAAACGACGCTATTATTCTTATTGCGGCAAACACGAGCGAGAGAAGCGCTCCGAGGAAGTTCACCGCAGCAAGCACCGCCCCAAGCATCAGAAGCACGGCAAAGATTTTCGCAACGACGCTTCTCCATGCTCCGGAGTAGACCGACGAGAGGTACACAAAAGCGGAAGCGATAACCAGTGCCAGAGCGGATACGATAACCGCCCACACAATCGAGAACGGCACGGTCAGAAGACCGGCTATTTTCACTTCATCGACCGGCACAAACGCCGCCGCAAGAATCGACATGACTATGGCTATCACTCTGAAGATTACAGTCTGCCAGAACGAAAGTCCGAAATAAAGTCCTATCTCGTCCTCGCCGCTTCTTAAATCAAGGTACTCTTGCTTTGTGCGGAAGAGCGCAAACGCATTGTCTATGTGGGTGAAAAACTCCTTCACCGAGCGCACGACGTCGGTCACGTTCTTTATGCTTCCGAGGACATATTTGCACGCCGCCTCATATTCGGGCTTGATTGTCATTTACATACACCCTTTCCGTATACCTCCGTATACAATCAATATCCGATAACGACCTTTGTCTTTTCCGCCGCTTCGGGAGCTTTTACCTTGCAGAGTCCGCCGTCGTATGTGAACTCGGTGTCGGTATTGCCGACTCTTACAAACGCAGGCTTCTTATCGGTATAGAACGTAAAGTTGCCGCTTTCGGCAAGAGTGAAGCCGTCGTCCGAAATTTCCTTTGCGGTGAGCGTGGAAATAAACTTTTCGTCAAGTCCGGCTATTGCTCTGCCGTTTACTATCGGTATAAACTTATAGAGTCTGAATACGTCCTCGTTTTCGAGAGAAACGTCTATCGCTTCGTCCTTGCCGACGATATGCCACTCGCCCGTGAACTGTTCGAGAACGAAATACCTGTCGTATCTCTTGTCTGCGTTTACGTCCTTCATGGAAACCGTTCCCTTGACGGGAGCTTTCTGCTGATTGATGTTGAACGCCGCAACGTAGTAGGTATCGCCGGTGTGAGACCATGTCTTAAAGGGCACTTCGGCGTGTTCAAAATCACTGAAGATGCAGTCGAAGGTCGGGACTGCCGGAGCGTCGGTTCTGAGAATTCGTCCGTCGGAGAGGCAAAGGGGAACGAGAACCTCACGTCTGCTTCTCTCGGCTGTGTCGCTGACGTAGATGGGGCCGCCGGAGATTGCACGCAGGACGCTGTTCTTTATCGCCTGGCTGTCGTCGGTCCACCACATATCCCAGTCGCACCACATGAGCTGACCCTGTGTGAGGCAGTTGAACACGCACTGCGAGATGTGATGATAGAACCACTCGCGGCTCTCGGGGGTAAAGTCGTTTGAGCAGCGTGCGACGGCGGTGTCGGGACGATTCCACATATTCTCGGACGACATACACATACAGTTGATGAGTGCGCCGTCGAAGTGGTCGTAGACCGACTTTTCTATAGCCTTATGCATATTGGAAGCGACCTTACCGACGGGTGCTGCGCCCTTATACCACTGATCGATGCAGCTCTGGTTGTCAACCTTTACGAAGGACGCACCGCACTCCTCGAAGAAGCTGTGGAACGCATCGAAGAATTCATGGAACTGTTCGTACTCCGTACCGGGAACGAGGTAGCCGTTTCTCTCGATGAGAGCGTTGCCGTGTTCCTTATCTATAGTGCCGCCTCGGGTGACGCCCTTCCAGTAGCCGGTCGTGGGATGCCACATACCGACCTCGATGCCGTACTTCTTCATTTCGTCGATACAGTGCTTGAGACCGTTCGGGAAACGCAGAGGCGCCGCTTCGAAGGAATAGAGCGTGGAGGAGTGCATGAGAGCAAACATCTCGCTTCTTGTGCTGTAAGTCTTGCCCTCGAATTCCTTTACGTCCGCCCACATATCGTCGAGAATAGCCCATCTTATCGGAATATTCTTGTCCTTGAACTCCCGGCACTTTGTGAGAAGCTTATCCTCGCTGACCTGAATGTTGAATGCGTCCCAAGAGCACCAGCCGAGGTACTCGAATATTTCGGGGTAGGGTCTGTCCTCACGCATCTTTATCTTGTCGCCGAGCATATGTACAGCAAACTTAAACGCACGGTGGAGAAGCTCATACGGATTCGCACCCGTGCCTCTGACGAAAGCAAGCGTCTTGCACTCGGTCATGCCGTCGTACCAGCTGTAAACTCTCGCACGGAGTCCCCACTTGTCGCCCAAGAACGTACACTTATACTCCTCACCGCAGGTTGCAAGAAGAATTTCGTATGTGCCGTCGTTTTTCTCGAAGAGAAGCGTCTGAGTCTCGGCAGGCACGTCACGAAGCTCCTTGCCGAAGAACGGTCTGCACCAGAACGGAGAATATCTGTAATCCGCAAGGTATCTCTTCACGCCGGAAATATCGCCCACCGTAAGCTCAACGGCGCAGTCGGGGGAGAAGAACTTTCCCTCGTCGGTTTTTGCGTCAACAAACACGGCTGTCATATTTTCAAAGCCGTCGCAGGTTTTTTCGACGGTGCATATATTCGTTCCGTCCGATATGATTTTTGCTGTAAGATTCATTTCTGAAATCACCTTCCTGTCATTAATTTTCGGTATAAATGATCGCCACTATTATACAACACATTGCCGCATAATTGCAAGCTTTTTTATAAAAAATATGTCAGAGTTTACACTTTGTTATTAAGAATGCGGACTCTCACGCAAGAAAACTCATTTTTCGCTCCGCATTTTTTGCAATCTCCAAACGTCAGCCCGCCGCACCGTCCGCTTCAAAGGCTTCGTTGTAATCGGCATAGTAGACAAGCTTGATGTCTTCTCCGCCGGAAAGCTCGTATTCACCGACTCCCACGCTCGGTATTTCGTCGTTTACGTAATAGAGCCAGCCGGAAAGCTCTCCGAAATCTCCCGTGTTTACGCCGCCGATGCCGCTTACGTAGCCGTCCGATATATCGAAAGCGATTCTGTCGGAGGTGAGTGTGTCTTTAAGAACGTCCTCGACTGTATCTCCCTCGTCAAAGCCGACCTCTTTATCACGGAGAATATACCCGTCGCTCTCGGCGGACAGTATCTCGGAGTCAAGCTCGGCGGACACTCTCGTGCAGTCAACAGTGAGAGTGCCTGTTTTGGTATGTTCGTTTTCGTTCTTTTTGCCGCACGAAGAAAGCGCCGCAACCGTGAATACGGCAAGAATAAATGCCGTGCCTTTTGTAAATGTTTTCATGATAAAAATCCTCCCGTAAAAATAAATCAATGCAGTCCGTATTTTACCTTTACTCTCATGAGCTTATCGCAGAACGGCTTGTACAGCACGTACATAAAAACAAACGTCGAAACGGCGTGTACAAGGTCAAAGGGGAAGCCGGACACATACGCCGCCGCAAACTCGGAAAGCGTCGCTTCGCTTCCGTAGAGCGTGAGCACCGAAGCAGGGTTAAGAAGTGCGCCGTACGGCACGAACGCCAGAAACGATCCGACAAAGCACGCACAGAGCTTGTTTTTGCGCAGTCTTTCGTGTATGCCGCCACCGGAAAGCACCGCTCCGGCGATGAGTCCGCACAGTCCGAAGCCGAACATCTGCCACGGTGTGAGCGGTCCCTGACCGAAAATGAAATTCGACACAAAAGCCGACACGACTCCCACAAGGCATCCGGACGGCGCACCGAAACAGGCGGCGGTCGTGACGATAACCGCAAGCATAGGCTTGAACTGCGGAAAAGGTGCGAACGCCGCACGTCCGGCAACGGCTATTGCCGACATCACCGAAATAATGACTATCTCCGAGGTTTTGGGCTTCTTACCCTCAAAGTCGAGTATGAACGCCGCAAGCGCGGAAAATACGGCAAGAGTCGCCGAAATGTAGTACCCTCTCGAATTTTCGAGATAAAGCACCGACAGAGCGGCAAGCGGAAGTCCGACGAGAACGGCGAGTCTCGAGAGAAGTCTGTAGCAGTTTCCGGACATCACGGCACCTCTTTCGGGAAAAGTCTGTTTTTCGCCGTTGTGTAGACGAAATTGCCGCCGAAAAACCTCTCGGGAACATCCTCACACACGGCTTTTCCTCTGAAAAGCATCACGCATTCGTCGGCGTACTCCGCACAGAATTCCACATCATGGCTCACCGTCACGACAGTGCGTCCCTTTTCGGTGAGAGTGCGTATAACGCCGCCAAGCTCCGACTTTGCGAAGAAGTCCATGCCCTTTGTCGGCTCATCGAGAAGAAGAACGTCGGGATTAGTGAAAAGAAGCTTGCATATCGCCGCACGCTGTAATTCGCCTCCGGAAAGATCGCCCGGGTGCGACATCAGAAGCGGCGTTACCTTCATCTCGTCGGAAAGGGACGCAATTCTCTTTTCGTCACGGCAGACGGTGAGAAAATCTTCTTTCACGCTGTTCTCGGTAAAAAGCAAGAGCGGACTTTGCGGAAGTCTTGCAAAGCGAAGTCCTTTATCCCTCTTCACGCTGCCGCATATCGGCGAATAATCCCCGGCAATAACCGAAAGAAGCGTCGATTTTCCCGTGCCGTTACTGCCCAAAATGCAGGTGTGCGAAGCTCTTTTTATGTCGAGGTCGAGTCCTGAGAGGATATCATCGGAGTCCTTTTCATAGCGGAAGTATACATTCCGAAGCTTCACCGAAATTTCTTCGGCAGTGCGTTTTCCGCCGTCTTGCCTCTCGGACTTCAAAAGTGCCGTAAACTTTTCACGGGGAAGCGAAGAAAGAAAGCGTTTGCCGTCACGGATATCGAGAGGACACGCTCCCTCAAAGCCGGCGTTTACGTAAAGCTTTGCGGCTTCCGGCATGGCGTTGAACATGGGTGAGCCTGCCTTTTTGAGTGCTGTCGGACAAAGCCGAGGTTCGCCGTCGAAGACAACCCTCCCCTTTTCGAGAACGACGACCTTATCCGCAATCGGCAGAAGCTCGGAGAGTCTGTGTTCGGAGATGACGACGGTGACGCCGAGTTCACGATTTATCCTTGCGAGGGTGTCGCAGAACGCCGAGGCGGCGACGGGGTCAAGCTGAGAGAGAGGTTCGTCGAGAAGAAGTGCTTTCGGTCTCATGCAGAGGACGGACGCAAGAGCGGTGAGCTGTTTTTCGCCGCCGGAGAGAGACGAGGTGTATCTTTCGTAAAGTCCCTCTATGCCGAAAAACGCACATATTTCGGCGACTCTGCGGCGTATTGCGGACGGCTCTTCACCGACGCTCTCAAGTCCGAACGCAAGCTCGGTTTTCACTCTGTCGGTAACAAGCGTATTATCGGGATTCTGCGACACAAAGCCTATGCAAACGTCGGGAAAGCCGTCGGAGAACACGTCCGCACCGCCGAAAAGAACCTCTCCGGAACGCTTTCCGTACGGTGAAACGGAGGGCTTCATGAGTCCGAGAAGAGTGGATTTTCCGCTTCCCGATTCGCCGCAGAGAACGGTAAAGCTTCCCTCCGGCACTTCAAGGCTCACGCCGCAAAGAGCGTTTTCATCGGCGGTCGGATATGCAAATTTCAGATTTTCGATTCTATACGCTTCCACTTTATGTCCTCCGCAAGAATTGCCGCCGACGGAACGAATGCGTAAACGGCGTACAGTATGCAGACCGTCACGGTTTTCGCCGAGTTAAGGTCGATTTTAATATACGGATAACAGCTTGCACCGGCGGCGCCATAAGCAAGACCGACAGCAACCGCCGCAAGAGACAGGACAAGCACCGACGCCGCCGCAAAGTCACGGACGGTAAATCTTCTTTCGTCGGCAAAAGTACGTCTCGCCGTGCCGAAGCCCCTTGCCCTCATGGAGTTTGCGGTTTCGAGAGAGGATTCTATCGCAACTCCCGTGACCGCCGACACGGAACGCAGTGCATGGAGCATTTTCTCTTTTGCGCCGCTTTTTCCGTCAGAGTCGGAGTAAAACACTCTCTGCGCACGGACAGTATCGGCAAAGCGTTTTGCATAGAGCTTAACAAGGCGCAGAGTCATTGTCACAACAAGAGAGAACGACGGGAGTGTTCTTCCGAAAAGGTACGTCACCTTATCGTCGGTCATCACGAAGCAGAGGTTTGCGAACATAATGAGCATTCCGCCGAACATCGCTCCCGACTGTGCGCCGTAGACTATCGCCTCGAGGGTTATCGGATTGCCGCCGAAGCCGTAAAACAGCACCGTCACTCCCCTGTGGCTGAATATGGGGTTAATAAGTGCGGAGAGAAGAAAAACGCAGAGTGCCGCCGAGGTCGGAGCGATAATCCGTCTGCCGAGAATACGGAGTCCGAGTACAAAGCCCGAAAGTACGAGTATCGCCGTAAACATGGGGTGCATAATAAACGCACCGAGAATAATCATTCCGGCGAAGTACAAAAGATTCACCGCAGGGTGCATATCCGAAAAGGCGTTTCGTTTTTCCTTTTGTTTATCGGTGTATTTTGACATGGTCACTCCGCTTTGAAATCGATCTCGGATATATATGCACCGGCTCTGTCCTCCTCGGTCGCCGCCGACTGAAGGTGCAGATAGCAGAGTCCGAAGGGGTGCGTGCCGCCGAGCTTCTTTTCAATTCTCGTGTAGTCGCCGCAGGAGATTACGGCGTTTCCCTTTTCGCAGTCGAAAGCAATTGTGAACTCCGAGAAAAGCTCGCCGTCCGGCTGCATATCGCTCCTGAGAACGACGCTCATATCGGCAAAGTATTCGACGGTGTCGTCGGTTGGGTTCATCATATAGTCGAGAAGCGACACACGAAGTCCCTTTCCGGGAATGTACGCACGTATTTTGAGCGTGCCTTTTTTGACCATGGGGAAGTTCCACACCGCTCCGCCGATGCCGGACACAAGAAGGTCGTCATCAACACGGCGGATAAAAAGCGACTCCTTATAATTGTTCTCGGGACTCGGCACAAGGTATGCGCTGTAGGTTCTGTTGTAGGCGCAGTGACCGGCAAAGCCGTTGGGGTTCTCGGGCGTTCCCCTGTGACCGCCGAGAATGCTCTTGACATAAGCGTGTGCGGTAATCGCTTCAAGGCCGTGGATAAAGTCCTCGTGACGCTCGGTCTCGTAAAGCCATGCGACGTCGAAAATGTATATACCGCAGCAAACGGGGTGCTGACCGTTCACGAAAAGAACCTTGCCGTTCGGAAGCTCGAGAACCTCAAACTGATGCACGCTCTTGTCACGGCACGCTTCGGGTCCTCCGACCGCACGGAAATCGGCGGCGTTTCTGTAATGATCGAGGCGAAGCTCACGAAAGCCTCTCCATGTTTTTCCGCCGTCGTCGCTCACCGCACAATGGCAAGCATCACGGTTGGTGAAAACGTCCTCCCAGATACCGTCGGCGTCGGGAAGCTCGGGGAGCGGCTTTGTGTTGCACCAGAAAAGGAGAAGTCTGCCGTCGGAGAGACGCTTTATTACAGGCATTGTAC
>CAKSCN010000024.1 GCA_934444485.1 uncultured Eubacteriales bacterium
AAATACTCCGCACAATATCTATACGGGTTCTCGTCGTTCTCATCGGGATTCAGCTCCACGCCGAAAGCGTCGTACTCGTATCTTCTTACGACGTTTCCGCTTGCATTTACGAGAGCAACGACGTCGCCGTGAGCGTTGAGGACATACCTGTAATCATCGGAGCTGACGAGGTGCAAACCGAAGAAATATGTTGTGTCATCGGTCGCCGTGAACTCATACACCATATTTCCGTTCGACCAGATGAAGTACTTCGTCTCGTCAGTGCCGACCTTCTTCGACTTTCTCAAGCCGTCGATGTAGTAGGTGTATTGGGTTGTTACGTTGTCTGCGTTTTCTCTCACGGGGAGACAAAACACGCCGCCTCCCCGTAAGCAGTTTCAATTCACAACCTGATTTTGCTTATCAACAATCTCTGCGGACAATCTCATATTTATGAGCTGAATTCCGACGGATTGGGCAAGTCAGTCACTTCGCAAAAATCGCAGAACAGAACATACAGATTCTCCAACGCACCTCCGAGATATGAATCCGTATAACGTCCCCAATAATGAACACCTTCATATGCAACATCTATACGGACAGAATCATGGTACCTAACGTTTGTTTTTTCGAGAATCACTTGATACATAAGCTCATCTACATTTCTGATTTGCTTTTCTGTGAGCCTTATCCTCTTGATAATGCTGATTTGAGGAGCATAAATACACGGAGGTTTCATAAAATCTCTTATGTAAACGCCCGGTTCTCTTTTGCCTATATCCCCCTCTTCGATATAGTATAATGTGTTGTCCGGCATTAAAAGAAAGTTATCGTATTTGTCAGAGAAAATCTGCATTCTTATCACTGCATTTTCTTCAAGTTCCGGTGAATACTTTGGTTTCACAGTCTCCGGAAAAATGCAGGCAAATGCAATGAAAGCCGCCGCCGCAAACATCCAATATTTAGTTTTACCTTGCATAAAAATGTGCTCCTCTCACCGGAAGTCCATGCTCCATTCTTATTTGATTCTCTGTGATACTTGATTTATCAAGCGGATATCCTCTTGCATACACACCTATTGTTTGCATCTCATCCACTGAAGTTGTTTTTTTGTGTTGTTCCACTTTTCCAGTTGCTTTATTATAGTAATCATAGTATTGCTCAGTGTCTTCCACACTTGGCAGAGAAACACCTCTCATGTCTCTATCCGCATGGATAAGCTCGTGTGCCAAGGCAATATACAGTGGTCTTCCGCTGTTTTCCAGGGTTCCGAATACATCGTCGCTGTACGTTGCCATTTGATTGTCAGCAGTATCGGAGTATATAGTCACAGTGGTATTGCTGCCAGTTCCATTTTGTGAAGCTTCTGTATTACTCGCCGTAGTATTATTTGTTCCTGACCTTCCCAAAGAAACATAGCATGTGAACTCACTGTTAATTATCCGCTCTATAAGCTCATCACCGGCACTCAGCGAACTATCGGTTGCACGCTCCGCAATACGTACTTTGCCATTCTCACGAACAAGTTTATGATTTGTCAGCTTTTGCAAATACTCCATAACCTTGTCGTGACTTCCATCATCAAATTCAGGAACAGAAAGCACTAATCCCCACGGATCAACAAACAGAATCGGATTATTAGCGCAATAAACATACCAATTAAGTCCGTCCATTGTGGGGTCAAGCTGAGTAAATCTGCCGTGGTTGGGGCTATAGTATCTCGCTCTAAGGTAAATCGTACCGCTCTCGATATCGAAATACTCCGCACAATATCTATACGGGTTCTCGTCGTTCTCATCGGGATTCAGCTCCACGCCGAAAGCGTCGTACTCATACCGTTTGGTAACTGTGCCGCTTGAATTTACAAGAGCGACGACATCTCCGTGAGCGTTGAGGACATACCTGTAATCATCGGAGCTTACAAGGTGAAGACCGAAGAAGTAGGCTGTGTCGGCGGTCGCCGTGAATTCGTACACCATGTTGCCGTTCGACCAGATGAAGTATTTCGTCTCGCCTGTGCCGATCTTCTTCGACTTACGTAAGCCGTCAATGTAGTAGGTGTAGGTTGTTGTTACGTTGTCTGCGTCACGGTAGGAGAGCTGTTTGTCACGGCAATCGTAGGAGCGGTTTGTGTTGCCCTCGGTGACGAGGCTTCCCCTGTAGCTGTAGGTGAACTGCGTGACGCTTTCGCCCTCGGTGGTCTTGACAAGCTGATTCTTTGCGTTGTACTCGCTTATCACCGAGGTCAGCTCGTCGTTGTGGTATGTCAGCTTTCTTATGCGGTTGCCCGAGGGGTCGTACAGGTAATTTGCACGGTAGGACGAGTCGGAACGCACTTCGCTGAGAAGCTGTCCGGAGAGATCATAGGTGTATTGAGTTGCATACGGTTCGTCGCCGTTATACTCAAGCTTTGCGCCGATATTTCCGTTCGGCTCGAAATAGAATGCATTATTAAAAACAGCTTGCTGCCCTACAGACGCACCGATTGACTCGACCGCATTTGCGGAATTATAGCTGCGGCTCGTGACAAGGCTGCCGTTCGTCTCGGTTGTGAGGTTGCCGTTTGCGTCGTAGGCGTAGCTTACCGTTTCGCCGTTCTGCGTGACGGCTGCAAGGCGGAGGAAATCGTCGTAGGTTGAGGTTTTCGTTATCTTCGCCGCACCGTCGAGCTTGAGCGTAAAGCTTGTTTCGCCGCCGAATTCGTTATAGGTGTAGCTCTTGACTGCGCTCTTGCCGCCGACGGACTGAGTTTCCTTTGTGAGTCTGCCGAGGGTGTCGTAGACGTAGGCTGACTCCGTCGAATCGACGTCAAGCTCTTCGTTTCCGTAGTTGTCGCTTTCGTCGTGTTCGTAGTAGTACCAATGTCCGTATGCACTTCCGACGAGTCTGTTGTTCAGGTCGTAGGTGTACATATAGGCGTCGTCCTTCGTGCCTGCACCGGTGCGGTAATCCTCGGAGACGAGGTTGCCGTAGCGGTCGTAGTCATATTCGAGGAAATTCCACACGCCGTCCTCCGGTTCGTCGCCGGTGGTCGATTTTCTCAAAAGGAAGCCTTTGGGGTCGTAGTCGTAATACTCGACGTGTTCCAGCTCATCGGTCTCGCTTATGAGGTAGCCGAAGGCATCGTATTCATACGAAATGTGCGGACTCGGATATATTTCTTCCGTAAAGTAGTCGTCAAACGGCTGATACATTCCGTCGTACACATCGGTTACATTTCCGGCCGTGTCATAGAGATAATGCGTATACGACCATGACGAGCCTGTCTGCTTCACCGCAACGTCCGTGAGATATCCCATATGGTTATAGGTATATTCGGTGCGGCTGTCGTCAGCCGCCGTACCGCCCGCCACAGTTTCGGCAGTCACGTTTCCGACGCCGTCGTAGTATGTCTTTTTAACGTAGGTTTTCGTACCCGAAGCGTCGCTTACGGGAGCTGTGAACTTAATCACTCTTCCGGCTTCGTCGTAGGTATAGTTTGTGAAATTGCCCTTGTAGTCGCTCTCGGACGTTTTTCTGCCGAGTGCGTCGTAAACTATCGAGCGTGAGTTGCCGTCGGCATTTGTTTCCGAAACGACTCGACCTGTATAGTCGTAGGAATATTCGGTTATCGTTACCTTTCTGTTTCCGTCAAGGTAATACTTTTCGGTCACTCTGCCGAGAGAGTCTCTGTCATAGTATACCGCACCGTAGAGATAATTGCTGCCGAGAACGCCGCTTTCCGCAACGGTATCGCCGAACAGATCTGCGTATACTGCGCTTACGTAATTCCCCTCAAAGTCGGAGTAAAGCGTTCTTATGCACTTCACGGTTCTGTCGCCGACCGTTATCTCGACGGGAGCGTAGGAATAGCTTTCGGATTTGTAAATCTCTCCGCCGCCCGTTCCGGAAACCGTGTAGGAATTAACGGTGATGCGTCCGAGACCGTCATAGCCGGTGTAGGTTGCGTAATCTCCGCCGGGGTTCTCGACGTACTCTACAAACGGTTTGCCCGATTCGTAGTAATTTTGGAACATACGGATTATTGCGGTCTCTGTTCCGTGAGAAGCACTTTCGAGCATGAGGTTGCCGTTGTCGGAGAAGTACAGTGACCTTGTTGCGCCGTTGAGGTCGGTATACGACACGCTGTTATTCGTATCATTGTAATTGTACGATATTTCTTCGCCGTTGTCAAGGGTAATCTTGTTAATTCTACCCAAAATATCGTATTCTCTTGCGGTTACAGCTCCGTTTGGGTCGGTGAAGCTTGTGACGTTTCCTCGAGAGTCGTAAACGTAATCTGCGCTTCGCGTGCCTGCGGCACCGTCTGCATTTGTCACGGTCATGGAGACCGACGAGATAAGGCTTGTGCCGTCGGCATATGTATAATTCGTCGCTATGCCTGCACCGGCGGCGATATCTTTCCATACTTCACGCTTCGTGACATTTCCGTATGTGTCGTACTCGTACTCCGTCTTTTCCTTCAGGACGTTGTTTGCGAAAACTTCCTCACGGACGACGTTCTTCTTATCCGCAGAAAGCGTATTCACCTTTTTGACCGTGGTTTCGGAGTCTGTCATATAGCGGATTTCGGTCGGTATGCTGTAGGTATCGTCGTATGTATAGTAGGTCTTGAAGAGGTCGCTGTCGTCGGTCGCACGTGCGCTCTTTGCGGAGATCACTCTGCCGTAGTCGTCGTAGGTTGTTGTCGAAGTATACTCGGGCGACGGAGTGAAGCCGAGGTACTTTGTTTTTACGGACAGAGGCTTATCGAGGCGTGTGCCGTAATAGGTCTCGGTTTCGCTGTGCGGAGTGTTCGGGTATGCGGCGTAGTCGGTGACTGTTGTGGTGTATTTGACTTCGTCTCCGAAGGTGTACGAGGGATACACCCTTCCCGGGTCTTGCACCTTGAACACATACTTTTTCGGGTTTTCTTCGGCATCACCGCTTACGGTAACGGAGTACTCAAAGTCGTCGCTAAGGTTTGTGGTACCTATGCCTTCATAGTAACCGGTGTGGTTGCCGACGTATTCGTAATTTTTCGTCTGAAAGTAGTTGTCGTCGTTGCGGCTTATTGACGCTATTCTGTAGAATGTGCGTGCATTCGTATCGCACTCGAGGGTTTGAGTAGAGGAATATGTGTAATCGTTTCTGCCGCCGTGAGGGAAAACTATGCCTGTAAGGATTACGTTGTCAGCCGCATAGCCGTTTGTGGTCGTGACCGGCATATTCTCATACTCAAAGCTTGTTGTTACGCATGAGTTCGCACCCGAATAGCGTGACAGAGACGACAGTGTATAATATGTGCCGTTTCTGCTTGAGCCGGTGACTTTTTGGGTGACAAGCTCGGTTTTTGTTACGCCGTCGGCACTTATCGTATACTTGTAGCCGTTTGTGAGTGTATCTCTCGTTATCGTGATGCTCTTTCCGGACGGATATTCGATTCGAGACGGAAGGTCTCCGGAATAGAAGAAATCGACGGTGTTTCCGTATCTGTCCTCAATGCGGAGTATTTTTCCCGCGGAGGTAAAGTAGTATGATGTGCCGTTCGGAATTGTAAAGCGGTCGTGACAGGAATAACCGTTTATATCGTGATTCTTTTTGCTGTAGGCGGAGTCGTAGGTTATATCTATTCCCCTATAGCTGTAATTTCCGCGTTTGCCCTCAAACGAACCTGAGCCGTAGCCGGGAATGCTTATCGAGCTGTTATGGACATACGGAAGGTCGAGCTTCCAGCCTGCGGCGAGAGAGTATTGTTCGTTTCGTCGCATTGTACATAAGTCCAAATAGGTATACGGTTCGGTTGCTGTTGAACCGACTCTCACCTGAAGGTAACTCTCATCAATCCATGAAGAATCACTGTTATACGAAAGCTCAAGATTGAAGCCCGCAAGACCTCTTCCGGGAAGCGTTGCAAGGTTTTCGGTATATGAGAGCGTGCCGTTGCTCATTGACACACTTTCGTTGGCGTTGTTTTTCACGGAGTACGGGGCTATGGGGTTTGTGGGAAGTCTTTCGCCCGAGAACTCGTCGTATTCCGAAGACTGCGGTGAAACAGAGTCGGCAGAGTCGGCTTCGTCGCCCTCATGCAGGGAGGAATCGACAGCGGCGTCCTCTTTCTCGGCTTCAAGAAAAGCTTCTCTATCCTTCAGGTAATCGGAGTGAGCGTCTTTGTTTTCTTTTATTTTTTTCGCAAGCTCGGTTTCGTACTCATTTATTATCTCACGGCTGCGCTCGGAGGAGCTTTTCTTCGGAAGCGGGATGTACTCGGAGGCTGTAACATTTTCTGCCATCCTGTCCTCACGTTCGCCGACTGCATACACAGGCACGGTGCTTGTAACAATCATTGCGGCGGTGAGCGTTATCGATAGTAGGGATTTTATACTGTTAATCATATTTTTCTCCTTGCTGTCAATATCTGTTACGGTCAACGTGTGAATTCAAGTGTTATGTACAATGCCGTCGCTTCTTTTACAATGCACGAGTCCCAAATGCGGTTGGGGACTTCAAGAAATTCAGGCACGGCAGTTTGGAAAGTGTAGTATTTCGTTCCTCTGGAGCTGCCGAAAACAACAACCGTACCGATAAGCGGCAATGTTTCGCAGGCGATTATATTCATGTACGAGTCCAAGGTACCATATTTTCGATGCTTTCCGTCAATCCGTTTTCCGTCAACGTGACATCGACGGAATTATCGTTGTACAGCTTCACTTCGAGGGTGGCTTCCGTTTGCGGCGCACCATATGACCGAGCGTCCGCCTCGCTCTTGAAGAACCCGATATAATCGAGAAGTAGGTAATCCCCTATTTCCGCATTATCGCCGCCTCGAATAGGGTGGAACGTAAGGATATTGCCGGCTCCGTCGGCACTTCCCCACTCGATTCCCGCTACGCTTGTTATCCACTCGCCGTTTTTATTTTTGGGCAAAACAAACAGTGCGTGATTTGTTGCCGATGCGCTGTAGCCTTCACGGAGGCTCGAGGTATAGGTGCGTGACGGGTCTGCAAAGCCATACTTATATCTTACCGCAACATAACCGAATTTTGATTTGTCGAGGTACTTTCTGACGAGCTTCGTCGTATCTATTTCGGCTTTGCCGACGTTGCTTATTCTTGTGAAGGTCATTTTGAGTGCGCCGTCCTGCGGCTCTTCATCGAATTCGAGTACGCCGTCGGGGTCGAACGCTATTCCGCAAAGCTCCTCTCCCCTTATCACGACGTTGTCGATCGACTCGACGGAGTCATCAATTTCGGAAAGCTCGTTCATGTACGAATGTGCGGTATCGAAATCCTTGAAAAAGCCGATATAGCCGAGGCAAAACTCTTCATCCTCAAGCTCATTCGCCTTAGCGTCTCCGAACACGGAAAAGTGGTACTGTTTAAGGACAGAGTCGGGATTTGTTGAGATGGGAATAATTGCACCTATCCACTTGTCTGTCTCGGGCGGCGCGAACGTATACACGCCGCTCAGATTTACGCCGCTTATCATATTAAAGCTCAGTACGCCGTCGGCATACGTCGTTTTGTAAAGAACCTTCATAAAAGAATATTCGCCCATGCCGATGTTTAAGGAATACCTGTCAACCTTCGGTATGAGCGAATCACTTGTCGGAGTAAGCTTTATATATGTAAAACCGTTTTCCGCAACCTGAGTTTTTGTGAGTCGGTGGTAAGCATTGCCGAGAGCGTCGCCGGACAATACGCAATACTCATCTGTGACTGTGGGAGGGGCGGCGTTCCGCAATGCAGCTTCCTGCTCATCTTCCTCAATCTCGGCATCGGTCGGGACGGCTTTTTCCGCCTCTTCCGCTTCATCTGCTTCTTCAGTGCCGTCTGTTTCAACGACATCGTCCGAACTCTCATTTTCGCTTGCCGAAGGTTCTGTTTCTGCGGCGGACTCCTCCGTCGTGTCTTCGGAATCGTTCGGACTTCTCTCGTTTACTGTATCGGTTACGGAACTTTCGGGAATGTCGTCGTTTGACAAATCAAGACTGCCCTCGTCAGAAACTTGAATCGTAGTTTCGGGCGAATCGGTTTCTGCGGTTTCCGCCGCCTGCGAATATACTCTTGCGGTACACACGGTAAGCGTCAGGGCGAATGCAAGGAGGATAGCCGGAAGTCTTCTCTTCATTGTCAAACCATTCCTTTCGTTCTGTTCGGTTTTCGTCTTTGTTGTTTTGTTTTCTCGTGCCGCCGGGTCTGTAATTCATCACTCCTTTTTTCTTCACATCGTTCACAGTTTGTTTTTGTGTGATGTTTATTTTCAACAACAGTATACTACTCGCACAGATGCATTTCGTTTGTTTTGTGATAACATTGTGTGAACAAAATGCAAATGTTACCAAATAGTACATTTCATACCGGCAATTTATATTTATATCAAACGCTGTGAACCCATACCGAAAGGCATTCATATCGGCATCTCTACGTGCTTTTACGTCAAAGATATTGCTATTTTCTTAATTCTTTGAAAAAGCTCTTGATTTTTTTCGGATTGTGTGATATAATACAGACTAATCTGCATATAATTGCGGCGTGTACGCATCGCAAATGGTGCAGAAATAAATTATTTGGGAGTTGATCTTCATTTATGGGCGATGACAGTTTACAGATAATCATTTTGATTATTCTCATAGCAATGTCAGCCTTCTTTTCCGCAACCGAAACGGCGTTTACCTGTGTAAACAGAACGAGAATTATGACGCTCGCTCAGGACGGAAACAAAAAAGCAAAATCGATAATGTTTGTATGCGACAACTACGACAAGTTCCTTTCAACGACGCTTGTCGGAAACAACATCGTAAACATTGCCGCATCATCTATCGCAACAATAGCGTTCACACGCTGGCTGAACGGAAGCAACGAGCTCGGCGCCACGGTTTCCACTGTGGTTATGACAGTACTGATCCTGGTTTTCGGCGAAATTTCCCCGAAGAGCCTTGCAAAGGACTTCTCCGAAGAATGGACGATGAAGGCTGTCGGAATTGTGCGCTTTCTCATGGTTGTTCTCACTCCCATTACTTTCGCATTCTCGCTTTGGAAAGCACTTCTTGCCAAGATTTTCAAAAAGGCAGATGCTGCAACCGTAACCGAGGATGAGATAATAACAATGGTTGATGAAGCACAGAACGACGGCGAAATCGACGAACACGAGGGCGAGCTTATCAGAAACGCCATTGATTTCGGTGATCTTGAAGTCTCCGAGATTCTCAAGCCGAGAGTGGATATAGTTGCGGTCCCCGTCGATATGCCGTTTGAAAACATTATGAAGACCTTCAAGAGCAGCGGCTTCTCGAGGCTTCCCGTTTATGACGACACCATTGACAACATCATCGGCATCATTCACGAAAAAGACTTCGGCAGATTTTTGCACGAGGGCCGCAAAAACATAAAGAGCATAATAAATAAGCCCCTGTTCATCACGGAAAGCACTAAAATTTCAAAGCTTCTCCGCAAGCTTCAGTCCGAAAAAACGCACATTGCGATCGTTGTTGACGAATACGGCGGCACGGCGGGTCTTGTTACTCTCGAGGACGTTCTCGAAATACTCGTCGGAGAAATCTGGGACGAGCACGACAAGGTTGTTCCCGACTACAAGGAAATCGGCGAAGACACCTACATAGTGAACGGTACCTCCTCCCTCATGGATATAGAGGACATTTACGTCTTCCCCGAAGAAACGTATGACGACAATGTCACGGTCAACGGCTGGGTACTCGAGAATCTTCAAAAAATGCCCGAGGTCGGCGACACATTCGACTTCGCAAACCTCACGGTTGAGGTACTCGAGGTAAAGGACAGACGAGCAGAGAAAGTAAAACTCACAGTAAACAAGATAGAGTCGGATGAAGAAGAGAACAACGCCGATAACGGTGAAAATCTTACCGACAGCTCCGACGGCGACGACAAAAAGCGTTCTGACGAAGACGATGACGGTGCTCTCCTTGCTGATGCGGTTTCCGCAAAATAACATTACATGAAAATGCCCACCGAAGCGGTCACGTGCCACTCGGTGGGTTTAATTTTTACGCTGCGTTATATTTTTTTACGACAGCCGTCAATCCTTATTACCTGCCCCGAAATGTACGCCGCTTCGTCACTTGCGAGATACAGAATCAACGATGCGTTTTCTCTGTCACTGCCGGTTCTCCCAATGTATGACAACTCATTACCGGTTGTGTGGTCGATATCCGGATTTTCGGATGAGCTTACGGTTCCGGGGGCTGTTGCGTTAACGGTGATTCCGTACTCCGCATACTCCTTTGCAAGAGCGGAGGTGAGAGAGTTAATCGCTCCCTTTGTCGCCGAATAATGAGCCATGTTGGCATTACCGAACACTCCGGCAACGGAGGAAACATTTATTATTCGTCCGAAACGGCGTTCAATCATTCCCGGAAGCACTGCTTTGGTAAAGTTCACCGTTCCCATTACGTTTATGTCAAAATAGTGCCGCCATTCATCGTTTGAAACTTCAAGGAATGAGTTACAACAACGCCACACTGCCGCATTGTTTACGAGTATATCAACCTTTCCGAAAGTCTCTGTAACCTTTTTTGCAGTAGCTGACACCTCGTTCTCCTTTGACACGTCACAGGTGAAGGTTTCAATACTTCCGTCCGGAAAATCACCTGACGTTTTAAGTTTAAAAAGAGCCTCTTCATTCACATCAACTGCGGCAACCTTTGCGCCGTTTGCGGCAAACAACATGGCTGTTGCTCTGCCGATTCCTACCGCCGCTCCTGTTACCAACGCAACCTTATCTGAAAAATCCATAGTTTCAACCCTTTCCGTTGTATTTTTCGTGAATATGATATCACATTCTTTTTGTTCTGTAAAGGTTAATTCCGATATAATGTTTATCAATATTGATAAAAGAGCGGCATTCGGTATTGACAATGAGCGTTATTTTTTGTATAATTGCATCGGGTGGTGATTGCTTGGACAGATTTATTATTATGGGTTTTGTAAGTATTCTCAATGTAAACGACGATAAGGGACGTGTTACGGAATTTGAGAGCCGTTACTCGGACTGCTTTATTATAACGCTTGACGGAAAAATACAGTTCACCTTCGATAATACCTCGCTTATCGCCGACATTAACACTCCGGTTTATCTGCCCAAAGGGCTGAAATACAGAAACACGTGTCTTGAAAGCGCAGAGAGCATAGTTGTGAATTTCCACACCTCGGCTACAGACAAAATGCCGCGGAATTTACGCCGCATTGAAAAAAGCGTTGCGTTAAAATACAGCGAAAGAATATGCACCTACTCTGAATCCTCCGATTCTTCGCTTTTACTTTACAGTGAGCTTTATTCGCTTGCGGCGTTGCTGCTAAAGGACGACACGCATTCGTCGCCGCAGAAAAGCATAGTTAATTCGGCTATCTCTTTCATAAATGCAAGCTACGAAAAACCTTCACTCACGGTTAATGACATTGCCTGTCACTGCGGAGTAAGCGAAATATACCTGCGCAAACTGTTTAATTGCCTTGTCGGTAAATCACCGTATGCGTTTCTCACCTCCGTGCGCATGAATGCAGCATACCTTCTCTGCCTTGAAAAACGTCCGATAAAGGAAATTGCCGCAAGTGTAGGATATTCCGACGTCTATTCTTTCAGCAGAGCCTTCAAAAAGCACTTCGGTTTTCCTCCGTCGGAGACATAAAAAATCGCCGGCACGGAAAAAGCACCGACGATATTCCTGTTTTACTTTGTATGTTACACTGACGTTTCGTAAGATACACTCTTTGCGCCTGAAGATTTTGCGTCAAGCTTTTTCAGCAGAACGACGAGCGTTATTCCGGCAGCAACCGCCATAACCGCCTCTGCCATGACCTGAGCATACGGGAGTCCGTAAAGCGGAAATGCGGCGTTGAGGGCATACATAAGCGGTATTTCAAGCACGGGCTTGCGGAGAATTGCGAAAATAAGCGACTGCACGCCGTAGCCTATTGCCTGGAATACGTGGACGGCAAAGAAGTCCATTGCCAAAAGCGGCTGAACAAAGCAATACGATCTCAAAAAGACGATACCGTAAGCGACAGTTGCGGCGTCCTCTATAAAGGCGTGCATGAGTCCGTCGGCGAAGAAGAACATACCGAGAGCGGTCATGACAAGCACGGACTCCGAAATCACGAGAGTAAAGGTCATTGCGTGCTTCATTCTCTTTCGGTCGCCGCTTGCGTAATTGTAGCTGATAAGCGGCATAACACCCTGCGTCATACCCATTGCAAGGTACATCGGGACCATGTTTATTTTTGTGCATATTCCCATTGCGGCAAGCGCTTCTGCCTGATAGGGTGCGGCAAGGTTATTGAGAACGGTACTGCCCACAACATTCAAAAGGTTCTGTATCATTGCCGGAACGCCGACAGCAAACACTCCGCCGACTATAGCGCCGTTAAGAGTCATATACCTCGGAGACACCGAGATGCACGTCGATTTGCGCTTTACGATAAGATACACGCAGAAATACAGGAGCGCAAAGCAGTTTGAAATAAATGTTGCAAGTCCCGCACCGGCAGAGCCCATGTTGAGTCCCGAGGGGAGAATGAATATCGGGTCAAGGACAATATTCATAAGACAACCGCTCATCGTACCGATACTTGCGTGAAGTGCTGCTCCCTCCGAGCGAACGAGGTAACCCATGACAACATTGAGAATCGACGGCACGGCGCCCACGCACACCGTCCACATAAGATACTCACGTGTCGCTTCCGTTGTGACGGCGTCAGCCCCGAGAATCTTCAAAAGCGGTGCGTTAAACACGATACAGCCGAGCGAGAAAAGCGCTCCGCAGACAAGTGCGCCGTAAAAAGAAAACGCCGAGCTTCTCTTTACCGTTTCAATGTCTTTTCGTCCGAGCGCACGGGACATCATGCTCGAGCCTCCGACTCCGAAAAGGTTGTTTACGGCGTTAAAGGCAAGTATTACCGGTGCGGCAAGAGTGACCGCCGCAGTTTCAACCGGGAGGTTGAGCATACCGACAAAGTATGTATCGGCAAGATTATAAAGAATCGCAACGAGTGAGCCGATGACGGTAGGTATCGAAAGTGATGCCACAGCAAGAGGAATCGGCTTTCGCTCAAACAGTTCTTCTTTGGTTTCGTTTTTACTCATATATTCAATGCTCCGTATTTTTCCTTTGTTATAACCGACAGAACCACCCCGCACGAAGCGAAATGGTTCTGAAGTAAAGCTTGCAAATATGTTCTTGCCCGCCGCAATTCCTTATGCGAGATAAGCCTTGAGGTTTGCGGGGATCTTCTCAACCTCAACGGAAGCCGTGAGGACGAAGTTTACGTTCTGCTTCTCAAAGAGAGGAGCTGCCCTTTCAACGAAAGCGTCAAAGCCGTCGATGTCGTTCTTGCAGATTTTAAGTGCGGAATCTATAAATACATCCGTCAAATCGTAGTTGGAAGCAAGTACGCCGCATACGAAGCCGTAAAGCTTCTCCCAATCGTCAACTCCGTACTCCGAAACATCTATAAGTCTTACCTGATTGTCAATTTCATGTATGAGCTTTGTGCCCATTTCAATACAAACTACGTTTCCTTTTGTGTCTTTCTGGGCGTTGTTGACCATAGCGATCAAATTCTTGGTTTTACCCGAGCCTTTGAGACCTGCGAATATCTTAAGCATAATGCTGCCTCCTTAAAGTGGTATTTGATACATTCCCTGTATCTTGACTATATTATACACCCAAAAGTAAAATAAATCAATAGGTTTTGTCAAAATTGAATGCGATTTTTGACATTTAACATTTAAGTAACAAAATACAGAAAATATCGGAGAGCTTTTACCCTCCCCGATATCATTCGATGTCACATAATTACATTCTCGCTTCGAGTTCCTTCTTTGCATCCTCATAGCCGGGCTTACCGAGAAGAGCGAACATATTCTTCTTGTACGCCTCAACGCCGGGCTGATTGAAGGGATTTACGCCGAGGATATAACCGGAAGCGGCGCACGCAAGCTCGAAGAAGTATACGAGGTAACCGTAGTCCTCTTCCTCTCTCGAGGGTACTTCGATGATTATATTCGGAACGCCGCCGTCAACGTGTGCGAGAATCGTTCCGAGGAACGCCTTTTCATTTACGAAGTTAAGGGGCTTTCCGGAGAGGAAGTTGAGGTTATCAACGTTCTTGGGATCGTCGGGAATAATTACCTCACGCTTCGACTTCTTTATATCGACGACTGTCTCGAAGATGTTTCTCACGCCCTCCTGGACGATCTGACCGAGAGAGTGAAGGTCTGTGGAGTAGATTACGGACGCCGGGAAGAGTGCCTTTCCGTCCTTGCCCTCGGACTCACCGAAGAGCTGCTTCCACCACTCGTTCATATACTGATATGCCGGCTCGTAGCAAGCCATTATCTCCATAGCCTTTCCCTTGCGGTAAAGCGCATTTCTGAGTACGGCGTACTTATATGCGTCGTTTTTCTCGATATCGCACTCCGTGAGCTCCTTTGCAGCCTTTGCCGCACCTGCCATGATCTTATCTATATCACATCCGGCAACGGCAATCGGGAGAAGTCCGCAGGCGGTGAGAACGGAATAACGTCCGCCGACGTCGTCCGGGATAACGAAGGTCTCGTATCCGGCTTCATCAGAGAAGTGCTTAAGCGTTCCCTTTTCTCTGTCGGTTGTGGCATATATTCTCTTTGCCGCGCCCTCCTTGCCGTACTTTTCCTCAAGAAGTCCTCTGAACATTCTGAATGCTACGGCAGGCTCTGTAGTCGTGCCGGACTTTGAGATAACGTTTACCGAGAAGTCCCTGTCCTTTACGATATCGACAAGCTCAGCGAGAGAAGCGGAGCTTATGGTGTTTCCGGCAAAGTAAATGTCCGGAGTATCCTTCTTAAGGTTGTTGTAAAGAGGCGATTTGATATACTCGATAGCCGCTCTTGCGCCGAGGTAGGAGCCGCCGATACCGATAACTATAAGCACCTCGGAATCGCTCTGAATTCTCTTTGCGGCTTTCTTTATTCTTTCAAATTCTTCCTTGTCGTAATCAAACGGGAGAGAATGCCAGCCGAGGAAATCGTTTCCGGCACCTGTTTTATTGATTATCTTTTCGTGAGCCTTTTCAAGCTCGGGAATAATAGCGTTAATTTCTTCGCTTGTGACAAAACCCTTGAGGTATTTGTCCGATACTTTTACTGACATAATGGTAAAGACCTCCTGAAATCAAAAATATTTCCTTTTCATTCTATACCATTTTCTCTCTCAATACAACGTCTTTTTATCTAAACAACATTAATTTTTTGAAAATTTTGTCGATTATATCGGTAACTCCCAGTCTTTCGACGGTTTCCGCCGCCGTTATATCCTTCACGGCTATCTCCTCTTTATCGATGACGAAGCGTGCTTTACCCACAACGTCTCCCTCATTTATGGGTGCGCTGACGTATTCGGGGAGTTCAAGCACGACTTCAACCTTCTTTTCCCTGCCCTTCGGGAGAAGCACCGAACAGCCTCCGTAAGACAGTGCCGCACTTTCGGATTTACCGCCCTTTACGGGTATCGGGTCAATCGGGGTATCGTCGCAGCGGTAGACCGAGTAGTTGGCGAAGCCGTAGTCAAGCAGTTTTTTTGCGTCCGAGAATCTCTCCGCCGAGGTTTTCGCTTTCATCATGGTTGCCACAAGGGACATACCGTCACGGGTTGCGGTCGCCGAGAGGCAATATCCTGCGCTTGAGGTATAGCCTGTTTTCATGCCCGTTGCGCCGGGATAGAATCTTATGAGCTTATTGGTGTTTGAAAGCCCCATTGCGCCCCCTCGGAGCGAATCCATCCATATTGTGGTGTAATTGAATATGGTGTCGTGCTTTGAAAGCTCGCAGGTCATAAGGGCAATGTCACGTGCCGTCGTGAGGTGTCCTTCGGTCGGAAGACCGGTACAGTTTTTGAAGGTGGTGTTCACCATGCCGAGTTCCGCCGCTCTCTCGTTCATTCTTGCGACGAAATTTTCCTCACTTCCGGCAAGGTGTTCAGCCATTGCGACGGTACAGTCATTTGCGGAAACGACGACTATTGCCTTTAGCATTTCGTTCACGGTAAGCTGTTCTCCGTACTCGAGCCAAATCTGCGAACCGCCCATTTCTGCGGCGTGCATACTGGCGGTGACAGTGTCGTCAAGGGATATTGTGCCGTTATCGAGAGCCTCCATTATGAGAAGAAGCGTCATTACCTTTGTCACCGATGCCGGCTCATAGCGTTCGTCAGCATTGTACTCGTAAAGCACCTGACCGGTTGACGGTTCGATAAGGCAGGCGGAATTTGAATTGAGGGTCATCTGCGCCGTTTCCGCCATTACCTTGGCGGCGTTTGACATAACCGAGTCGCCTTTTGCGGTGACAATGCCGACAGAAGAAAGCACCGTCGTAATCAAAAGAAGCATTGCCGCAAGCTTTGACATTCGATTTTTGATTTTCATACGTATTCTCACCTTTCCGTGCGTAAAGCACATTTCATTTTCTTACGTTTCCCGATATAATGATATCCGATTTATTGAAAATTATTACAAGGCGAAATATTCATCGAATGAAAGTGTGCGGCGTGAAAAGAATAATTACAGACTCGGCGTCAAAAAGATGTGAGTCATTAACGGAAGTGAGGAATAACAATGTTTAATAAAAGAACGGCAATTGCCATATTTCTTTGTGCGGCTGCGGCAGTGTCTCTTACCGCCTGCAACACCGCTTACGACTACGACAAGGGTACCGGCGTAAATCACGGTGCAACCAACAATTCCACCGATATCGGTGCGGTAAACGGCACGAACGGTGCAAGACGTGTTGATGACGGTCTCTCAAAGGGCACGGGCGTCGGAGCTGACATGAACAACGCCGCAGAAGACTTTGTCGGCGATATCGAAGGCGACGTCATGGGTTACACCAACTACAGATAATCTTCGGCGCACGGCAAAAACAAAGCAGTGGGGACAAACCTCACTGCTCGATTCTTTTTCTCAGGTTTTTATTTTTTATCACGGAGAAGGTCTCTTATTTCCGCAAGAAGCTTCTCTTCATTCGAGGGTTCGGCAGGTGCCGGAGCGGCTTCTTCAACCGTCTTTTCCGGCTTTTTGATGAGTGCTTCCGCCTTTTCTCTTGCCGCCGTTACGATTTTAAGCACGATGAAAATGCAGAGCGCTATTATGAGAAAATCAACTATCGTTTGAATGAAATTGCCGTAATTGAGAGTAACCTCGGGTATTTCGGCACCGTCAATCACCTCTGCGGCACGAAGCACAACCTTACCTGCCGTGTGAGACGGATTACCCGAAACAAGGGTTATCAAAGGAGTAATGATATCGGAGACAAGCGAGGTTACGATTTTGCCGAAAGCACCGCCGACGACCACGCCGACCGCCATATCGACGACGTTTCCTTTATTGATAAACGCTATAAAATCCTTTGCAAGCTTCATAATTACGTTCTCCTTTTTCAGTTTTCGTACATTTCCTTTTTAAGAACGCCTACATACGGCAGATTTCTGTACTTCTCGTCGAAGTCGAGACCGTAGCCTATTACGAACTCGTTCTCGATTGTAAATCCCTTGTAGTCTATGTTAACGTCTATCGTTCGTCTCGAAGGCTTATCGAGAAGCGTGCAGAGCTTTACAGACTGCGCACCTCTGTTCTTGAGATGAATGAGAAGATTTGCGAGAGTGTGACCGGTATCCACGATATCCTCTATGACGATTACGTTGTAATCCTCAAGGCTGTCGGTATCGAGGTCGCAGCGAATCTTGACCTGTCCCGTCGAAACAGTGCCGTTCCCATAGGACGAAACCTTCATAAAGTCAACGTCGAGAGGGAGCTTTATCTCCTTCATGAGGTCGCTCATAAACAAAAGCGAACCCTTGAGAATGCAGATAAAAAGAAGCTTTTTGTCGGAATCGCCGAAATCTCTTTCAATCTCTCCTGCAATTCTCTTTACCGCCTCATGTATTTGTTCCTCGGAAATAAGCACTCTCTGCACATCATTTTCTATTGTTTTCATTTTAACCGTTCCTTTCAGCTTCCTTAAAACTTCTCCGAACACAGCAAAATTCCGTCATTCGGTCATTTTACGCACCAATCACTTTTCCGAAGCGCCGCATTTTTCGTTTCTCTCTCGCTCCGCCTGAGACACCCTGAGATATGTCGGCGACAGCGTCTTTCCACCGTACTCCTCAGCTTTCGGTTTACCGTCCCCGTCGCACCACTTATCCGCATGGTCAAGCGCCGCCACGGCAACCGAAAAAGCGTTCTGAAAGATAAGCCCTCCGGAGACCGTTTCGTATGTAAACGCATTGTCCTGCGCTCGGTCAAAAACGCTCTTTGCGACAAATGCGCCGTCGCCGACAAGAAGCACTCTTTTGCCTTTGTACTCGACGCAAAGCTCTGTCCGCAATTCCTCCGCAGTGACGAGTCTGTCTTCACAGAGGCGTTTCATCGCAGTGCCGTCGAACGAAAACAGTGCATTGTATACCTGCGAACGTCTTGCGTCCATAACCGGGCATATGACGGTGTTTTCGCCGGTCGCAAGCCGCAGGTTGTTCGCAAGCCCCTCGAGGGATGAAACCGGGATGCAGACGTGGCTGTTCTTCATCGCAAACGAAAGACCTTTTGCCGCCGCAACTCCGATTCTCACGCCCGTGAACGAACCGGGACCGGTACTTACGGCAATCACGTCCACCTCATCGAGAGATTTATGCGAGAAGCACAGTGCCTCGTCTGTCATCGGGAGAAGCGTTTCACTGTGCGTCAGCGTTCCGTTGATGCTCGCCTCGTAAAGCGGCAGGTGTACTCCGTCCTTAATCTCGGACACGCAGACCGAGGCGGTTTTAGCCGTTGTATCCATTGAAAGCAAAACCATATTCCGCACACGCTCCGCACTCATCATTTAAGCCTTCTTCCCATGATAACGCCCATTACCGACGCCATCATAAGTCCTCTTGTCCAGCCGCTCGAGTCGCCGAGGCAGTGAAGTCCCTTAACGCTCGTGGAGAGGTTTTCGTCCATCTTTACTCTGTTGCTGTAGAACTTAAGCTCCGGCGAATAGAGAAGCGTTTCAATCGACGCAAAGCCCGGCACAACGTGGTCAACCGCCTGAATGAAGTTTATGATATTGGTCATCGCACGATAAGGCATAGCCGCCGTAATATCGCCCGCAACAGCGTCTACAAGAGTCGGCTTGAGGTTTGACTGCGACAGCTCCTTCGGCCATGTGCGCTTGCCGTCGAGAATATCGCCGAAACGCTGAACGAGTATGTGTCCTGCGCCGAGCATATTCGTAAGCTCTCCGACCTTCTGCGCATACTCTATGGGCTGATTGAAAGGTACACTGAAGTTATGCGAGCAGAGAATGGAGAGGTTGGTGTTGTTCGACTTCTTCTCTTTATACGAATGACCGTTTACGACGGCGAGGTTATTGTCGTAGTTCTCCTGGCTTACAAAGCCGCCGGGGTTCTGGCAGAAGGTACGCAC
>CAKSCN010000025.1 GCA_934444485.1 uncultured Eubacteriales bacterium
CCTAATTGCTATGAGAGCTGACGGAGAAATCACAAAGGACGAATATCAAGTGATGAGAACGCCGATTGATACGGAAATACAGGAGCTTCAAAAAGTACTTGAGAATATACCGACGGACAATGACAATTTGAAAGGTTTTGACTTGGACAGTATTATTTCTACGCTGAATAGCCTTGTTGATTTTAGCGGGAGTACTATCAGCCACGATGTTATAAATCAGTTCGTTTATCTGGTTACACCGACTTCTGATACTACTTTTGAATGGTATGTCAATTTGAATGGCAAACCAAATGTGAAAGCTACCTTTACGGCAGAGGGCAGGAAGAAAAACTGCTTGATAAGGTTAGAGGAAATCGAAAGGATTTCCTCGTTACATAGGAAGGAGAATGAGAGCAATGCTCAATTAATAAAAAACCCCTGTTTATTAACCTATCTGCACAGGCAGCTATCAAGCAAAGCAAGTAATCTTTCACCGTAAATCGGCTGACAGCATATAAATCGATCCCTCTGTCTTTAACCGGGCAGGGGGATTTTTTGCGGAATATACGCATTCCGGCGGTAAACAATGGCTGCAATTTCCTGAAAACACTTGATTTTTCGTAGAAAATATTGTATAATCAATTCGTATAGCACCGCTGTTTACCAAAGGTGCATTGCAATGCGAAACCGATTATATAAAACACAGTTCTGCAGTATCGCAACAAACTGTCGGGAACTTATTAAAGCATTAACTTCTGTTATGAAATAAGCCGAAAGGAGGAAAAGTAATTCATTAAGCATTGCGCAGTATGAATTATGCATTGAAATGAACAATGTTGTTATTTATCAGGATGAGAACGGTGTAACCAAGGTATCGGTGCGCTTTTCGGACGAAGATATATGGCTCACACAAAATCAAATTGCTGAGCTTTACGATACAACTCAGCAGAATATAAGCCAACATATCGACGGAATATATAAAGACGGCGAGCTCGACTACGAGGCAACTCACAAAAAATTCTTGTTGGTTCGTTCCGAGGGGACAAGGCAGGTAAAGAGAAACATCGACCACTTTAATTTGGATATGGTCATAGCTCTCGGTTATCGTGTGCAATCGCAAGTAGCAACACGCTTTCGCCGTTGGGCAACGGAAAGACTGCACGAATATATCCAAAAGGGCTTCGCTATGGATGACGAGCGATTAAAGAACGGAGGCTCAAGATATTTCCGGGAATTATTACAGCGTATCCGTGATATTCGTTCCTCCGAGAGAAACTTCTATCAGCAGGTTACGGACATATATGCGACCGCAACGGATTACGACCCTCGTTCCGATCTGACAAAGAAGTTTTTTGCAACGGTGCAAAACAAATTGCATTTTGCAGTACATGAGAATACGGCGGCAGAAGTAATATATGAAAGAGTTGACAACGAAAAGCCGCTTGTCGGAATGACGAATTTCAAAGGCAATTACATCACAAAAGACGATGTTAAAATCGCCAAAAACTATCTTTCGGAAATCGAACTGCAAAGATTGAATCTGCTCGTTGCTCAATTTCTCGATTTTGCCGAGTTTCAGGCGTTGGAGCAAATCCCGATGTCTATGCAGGATTGGATAAATGCGCTTGACAATCAGATTGTTTCCAACAAAAGAAAACTGCTTGAAGGTGCGGGAAATATCTCACAAGCAGGCCATTGAGAAAGCCGAAAGAGAGTTTGAGATTTATCGTGCAAGGGAAATGAAACAGCTCGAAAGCGACTTTGACAAAGCCGTGAAGCTTCTCAGCCAAAACGAGAAGCAACAGAGGTAAAGACGATGAAGTTTAACTTTAAGATACAATCAATATCAAACCGATTCGATTTTATGATATTGGTGAATTATTAACTTTGTTAACGCCTATCAAGGAAAACAAGTAATCTTTCGCCGTAAATCGGCTGACAGCATATAAATCGATCCCTCTGTCTCAACGGCAGGGAGATTTTTGTTGACAAGCGTGCGAGAGTCGCAAGAATGTGGTACAATTAGACTGAATAAAGGCAGGAGGCGACGCAATGGGCAATATATTGGGTTCATGGAGCGGTATGCGCAAGTACCTCGAAAAAGAAATGCTTGCTGAGAACCTGAAAGGCAGAGTAAGATACAACTGCACAGCTTATGTAAACATGGACGGATGCCGTGTCTTTGAGGTTTATATTGACGATAAGCTTGCAAAACGCTTTTCGTGCGAAACGGTGAGCAACTACTTCATTGAGAACGGATTTAAGAAAGCTTCAAGCTATTACGGCGCAAAAGAGTATTGGGACGGGTATTGGGAACTTATGGACAGCGTCCCATTGCCTGAAAGAACCGAGTATACGGACGATGAATTCTGCGAAGCTCTTGCACAGTACAGAAACAGCCCGATCGACGAGAGCCTTGCGTCCGATAATCCGATACGGCGGATGTTTGCGATTTTGGACAGAAGAACCGGAAACAGGCGGCTTGCGGCTATAGAACCTGCAAAAATAAAGCCGGAGTGGCTTCAGGTTTTCTATAAACTAAGAACCGAGAACGATGCAAGATATAGTAATCTTTCACCGTAAATCGGCTGACAGCATATAAATCGATCCCTCTGTCTCAACGGCAGGGGGATTTTTTTACGTCTCAACAAAACTCCGCAGTCTTGCCAATGCGGCGAAAAGTCAGTGTTTATCCTAAGCAGAACAAAATCGCAGAGTTATGGTATGAATGTGCAATGTATGTATCATGTATAATCTATGTTTACAATAAGAAGTTTATTTATTAATATTGTTTTGCTATAATAAACGCATAAACATTACAGTATCAGCAGGAGGAAGTATCATGAAAACCATAAAAGATAAATATTTGCTTGTGGGAGCGGACTTTGCCGGATATCCGCTGAAAGAAGCGGTTGTGGCGCACTTAAAGGAGAAAGGCTGGAAAATAACCGACGTTGGCGTAACCGATCCGACGGTCGAGGATACCGAGAATATGTTCCACCGTGTGGGGCTGCGTGTCGGAGCGATGATTTCCGAGGGTGAGTTCGAGAGAGCGCTCATCTTCTGCGGAACCGGTATGGGCATACACATCGCCGCAAGCAAGTGTCCTCACGTTTACGCAGGCGTTGTCGAGAGCGTGCCGGCGGCTCTGCGTGCCATCACCGGAAACGGAGTCAACGTGCTTGCAATGGGTGCGTTTTACGTTGCGCCGCAGATGGGCTGCGATATTGCCGACGCTTACCTTGGGGCTGAACTCGGAAGCGGCTATGAGTGGTGGCACAACTTCTATGAATTCCACAAGCTTGCAATAGATGAGCTTGAAGCTTTTGATTACGAAGAGTATAAGAAAAACGGATTCAAAATGAAGCACATCGCCGACTATCCCTTAAAGCTGGAGGTCAAGAAGGACTGACATGGTCATAATAATCACCGGAGCGTCGCACACCGGGAAAACGCTTCTTTCACTGCGCCTGATTGAGCGCACCGGCTTTCAGTGCCTTTCGATAGACCACCTGAAAATGGGGCTTATCCGAAGCGGCGAAACGTCGCTCACACCCGACGACGACAGAGACCTTACGCCATATCTTTGGAAAATCGTCCGTGAAATGATAAAGACGGCGATTGAAAACCGTCAGAACCTCATAGTCGAGGGGTGTTACGTGCCGTTCGACTGGAAAAAGGACTTCTCGGACGAGTACCTTTCGGAGATCCGCTATGTCTGCCTTGTCATGAGCGAGGACTACATCAAGGGACACTTCCGTGAGATTAAGAACAATGCGAACGCCGCCGAAAACCGTCTTGACGACAGCGGCTGCACCGAAGAGTCCGTCCTTGCCGACAATGCCTTTTACCGTAACGGCTGTAAAAAATACGGCTGCCCGACCTTCGATATCCGCACACGGTACGATGCCGATGAGATTGCGGACAGCGTGCTGCGCCAAAGGGATTTAACCTGAACCGAAACCTCCTCACCTTTCGATGGGGAGGCTTTTTTTGTGCAAAGATTTACAGCTCGTACTCGAAGAAATGGAATCCGCCGGTCAGCGTCCTTTTGTCGTTTCCGTACTCGTATTCGCATTCGGTCCCGTAAGGCACGCTTATCTGTATGTTGAACCTGCCGTAACGCTTGAACCACTTCACGTCAATGCCGCCCCGTATCGTGTCAATGTGCGCCTCAGCACTCAAAAGCTCCGTCGGAATGACGGGACGAACCGTGAACCTTTTCCAACCCTCGGATTTCGGCATGAGTCCGGCTATTCTGCTGTAGAACCACGCTCCGACCGCTCCGTACATGGGGTGGTTGTGCGAATTCATGCCGCTGTCTTTCTTCAGCTCGAAACGCTCCCATATCGTCGTCGCACTGTTTTGTATCATGTAGCCCAAGGACGGATATTCTTCACGTGTGATTATTTTCCATGCGTCGTCGATATATCCGTAGTCGGACAGCATTTCAAGCACATACCTTGCCGCAAGATTCCCGCATTTGAAACAGTAACCGACCTCCGCAACAGCCTCGTGCAGCCTTTCCGCCGCCTTTTTACGTCCGTCCTCGGGAAGTATGCCGAGCCACAGAGCGAATGCCTGAGCCGCCTGAGAGCCTGTCGCAACAACGCCTGTCTTTTCGTCGTACCACTTGTCAAGAAACGCCTTTCTCACAGCCTCCGCCGCTTTCTCGTTTTCCGCTTTTTCATCGCAGTCACCGAGTATATCCGCCATTTCGGCAAGCAATCGGTAATTATAGTAGTGATAGCCGGTTGACATGAGCGCACCCGGAGTGATTGACGAGCGTGCGTTTTCGACTGCAACACAGCTGTCCGTCGGACCTGCCCAGTCGCCGTAGAAGGTGTAGGAGATTATTCCGTCCTCCGCAAGCGACGCAAGGCAGTCGTTCCACGCTTTCCAGTGAGCGTAGTTTTCACGGAGAACCTCTTTGTTTGCGTAGTGAAGCCAGCACTGCATACCGAGAACGAGGTGCGAGGAGCATACGGGATCCGCCGGTCTGTGACCGTAAATAAAGGGAGCGGTGCAGGTTATCGAACCGTCGGAGGCTTGTTCTGCATTTATGTCGGCTATGATTTTCGGGAACAGTCTCGACACGTTGAAGTTGTAAGGCGTTTCTTCAAAGCGAACGGTTGCGTCGTTGAGCCAACCCATGCGCTCGTCGCGCTGAGGACAGTCTGTCGCAATTCCGTGAAGGTTTCCCCTTTCGCCTCTGACGATGTTCTCCTGAATGATATTGACTATGGCGCTTCCGCATTTGAAATAACTGCCGTTGTCGACGTCGCTGTAAATGACGACCGCCGCAACATCGCAAAGCTCCGGGATGCCGTGAGGGCAGATAAATTTCATGTATCTGAAGCCGTGGTACACAAATTCGGGACTCCATACCTTGCCCCCGTCGCAGCCGTCCGAAATGTATTCGTCGATGGACTCCGCTCTTCTCATGCTGTTGCGCTCAAGGTCGCCGTCGGAGTCGATTTCCTCGGCGAAGATCATCGTTATTTTGTCGCCTGCCGCCATGCCGACAGGGATTTTTATCTCGGGATAGCCTGCGATATTTTCGCCGAAATCGAAAACATACGTCCCCGGCGCAAGAGTGACCTTTGAAATCGGGCGGAGCTTTCTGTGTACCGTTATCGGCTCGATTGTCTGCGGACGAAGAACACCTACCTTTTGCGCCAAAACGGTGTGGGAAGCATTCTTCGCAAGGTCATATCCGACCGTGTCCCAGCCTTTCGGCTCTTTGCGTGCGTCAAAGGTCTCGCCGTCGAAGAGGTGCGCACGGACGGTTCCGCCGTAAAACGCATACCAGTCCTCGCCGCTCTTTATGGTCTCGACGCTTCCGTCGGTATACTCGCACCTAAGCTCAAGCACAAGCTGCGGCGTGCCGAAAAAGGGTATGTTCTCTTTCTGCGAGGCACCGCCGAGGTAATAGCCGTAGTTGCGCCTCCAGCCGTCGCCGAGCTTGACTGCAATGCGGTTTTTGCCGACCGTTAAAAGCTCCTCCGCCGGAAGTGCGACGAAAAGGCACTGCTTTATGTAGTTTGTGAATGCCGGCTGTAAAACGGCACTGTCCGCCGCGCGTCCGTTGATGCGTATGCTCTGATAACCTATTCCGGAGGCGTAAAGGTCGGCACGCTTTATCTCTTTCGATATCACGAAATCCTTTGCAAGATATACCGCACGGCTTACCTCACAGTCCGCTTTCGTTATCCAAGGTGCGGTGAGCGTTTCCGGAACGACACGGAATATTCCCTCAGCTTCGCACTTTTTGCCGTTTTCGCTTTCGAGAAAGAGACGCCACACGGGACGCATTCCGGGAGTCAGCTTCTTTCCGGCGTATTCGACTTCGGTGGAGCTTTCCGTGATATCTCTCTTTCCGCTGTCCCAAAGCGACTCTTCGCCGTCGTAAACGCATATTCTGTATGTGCAAATTCTTTCGTTCGTGTCGCTTTCAATCCCCCATGAAAATGACGGAGCGGCGGTCACAAGTGCATATTTGTCGGACGGAGTGCCGTTTACAGCAAGATTTATCGGTCTGAAGCTCATTTTGCTTCTCCTTTCAGAGATTGACGGATTATTATTTTCGTTGGTATTATGATGTCCTCTTTGTCTTCGTCTTTGTTTATCAGCAGTTCAACGCTCTTTTCGGCGATCTCACGTATATTCTGCTCAACGGTCGTTATCTGCGGATGAGATATTCTCGAGAAAATGACGTTGTCGAAACCTGCAACGCCGGTCTGAGGAACCGAACGTCCAAACTCCGAAAGAGAGTTCAGCACGCCTGCGGCTATCATGTCGTTTACGCAAATAAAAACGTCGGTTTCGGGACACTCTGCGAGAATTTTTCTGACAGCATCGTAAGCGGCGGAATAGTCGAGCGTTTCGAGCTTGCAAATGCAAGAGTCTGCTTTAAGCTCCAGTGCCGCTCTCGTGAAGCCCTTTTCCCTCAGGCGCAGAGACACAACCGAATTGTCGCCCGTAAGGTACGCCGGATTTTTGTACCCCATGCGTACTACCTCTTTTGTCAGCTCATACATTCCCTTTTCGATATCCGACATAACCGCCGCCGACGAACCGTGAAGACTTTCGTAGTAATCGGCGCAGAACACATACGGAATGCCGTAGCCGTCGAGCAGCGAAACGTAACTCGGGTCGGGATTCGCCTTGTTCATCGGCACGAGAATTACGCCCTCCGCGCGGTTTTCGATCATGCTTGAAATAAGCTCTTTCTCGGTCTCGGCGCTGTTCTCGGAGATTGCCGTGATAAGGTTGTAGCCGCTTGCCTTTGTTGCGGCGTTTATGTGCTTGACGAGAGAGGCGTAGAACACGTTCTCTATATCCGGAATTATAAGACCGAGACAGCGGCTTTCACGCCTTGCAAGCTTTTTTGCGTATACGTTCGGAATGTACCCCGCCTTTTTCGCCGTTTCGAGAATGGTTTTGCGTGTGTTTTCGTTCACAAGCGTGCTGCCGTTCAGGGCAAGGGACACTGTCGCCTCCGAACAGTTTGCGAGTTTTGCGATGTCTTTTATTCTCACTGCCATATATTTCCGACCGACAAGCGCACACGTTTTTCCGCAAAACGCCGTTTCGGACGGTATTTTCACCCCGTTTCGGTTATTTAAACCGCTTTAAATCAGCTCTGCAACTATTATAACACCGATTTTCGCATTTGTCAATAGGTTAGCCGAAAAATAGCAGTCAAAACTCGTCCGGAAAGGCAAAATTCCGGTATCTCTCGTTTGACCGACCTGACGGCAAAAAAATCCCGCCGGCACGAAACCGACGGGGGAGTTATCACTTTAGCGTGAGAGCGTCTCGATTACTTCTTAAGAGCCTTTTCGAGGTTGTCAAGCTCTTCCCAAAGCTCCTTCGGCATTCTGTGACCGACGGAGTCGATGGTGTTGTAGAAGTCTCTGATGTTGTCGATATCGGCGATCCACGACTCGGTATCAACTCTGAGAAGCTCCTTGATAGTGTCGAGAGTTACGTCCTTGAGACCTTCGATGTTGATGTCCGCAGGCTTCGGAACGAGACCGAACGGTACTTCGACTGCGTCTACCTTGTCCTCGCATCTCTTGAGGATCCACTCGAGAACTCTGAGGTTGTCGCCGAAGCCCGGCCAGATGAAGTTGCCCTCGTCGTCGGTTCTGAACCAGTTGACGTGGAATATCTTCGGTGCGTGGGGAATCTTCTTGCCCATTTCGAGCCAGTGTGCAAAGTAGTCGCCCATGTTGTAGCCGCAGAAGGGACGCATTGCCATAGGGTCACGTCTTACAACGCCGACCGCACCGGTAGCTGCCGCAGTTGTCTCGGAAGCCATGATAGAGCCGACGAATGTGCCGTGCTGCCAGTTCTTGGACTGATATACGAGGGGAGCGGTCTTTGCGCGTCTGCCGCCGAATACGATAGCGGAGAGCGGAACGCCCGTGAGACTGTCAAACTCGGACGATACGCAGGGGCAGTTCTTTGCGGAAGCGGTAAATCTCGAGTTCGGATGTGCGCCGCAGGTGGACTTGTCCTTCTTGTCGTACTTCGTGTAGTCCCACTTGTTGCCCTTCCAGTCGATAGCGTTCTTGGGAGGATTGTTGTCGAGACCTTCCCACCAAACGGTGTTGTCGTCAAGGTTGTGAACAACGTTCGTGAAGATAGTGTCTCTCATGCAGGTGTGGAGAGCGTTCGGGTTGGACTTTTCGTTCGTGCCGGGAGCAACGCCGAAGAAGCCGTTCTCGGGGTTAACCGCCCAAAGTCTGCCGTCCTTGCCGATTCTGATCCATGCGATATCGTCGCCGACGCACCAAACCTTGTAGCCCTTCTTGGCGTAGATTTCCGGAGGAATGAGCATTGCGAGGTTGGTCTTGCCGCAGGCAGACGGGAATGCGGCGGAGATATACTTGATGTCGCCGTCGGGATACTGAACGCCGAGGATGAGCATATGCTCTGCAAGCCAGCCCTCTTTTCTTCCGAGGTAGGAGGCTATTCTGAGCGCAAAGCACTTCTTGCCGAGCAGAACGTTTCCGCCGTAGCCGGAGTTAACCGACCAGATGGTGTTGTCTTCGGGGAAGTGGCAGATATATCTGTTCTCTTCGTCGAGCTGAGCCTTGGAGTGAAGACCCTTGATGAAGTCTGCGCTGTCGCCGAGCTGATCGAGAACCTTCTGTCCGGCTCTTGTCATGATCTGCATATTGAGAACAACGTAGATGGAGTCGGTAAGCTCAATTCCGTACTTTGCAAAGTCGGAGCCTACAACGCCCATGGAGTAGGGGATAACGTACATCGTTCTGCCCTTCATGGAGCCTCTGAAAAGCTTTGTGAGCTTCTCGTAGCACTCTGCGGGAGCCATCCAGTTGTTGGACGCACCGGCGTCCTCTTTCTTGGTGGTGCAGATAAAGGTTCTGCCCTCAACTCTTGCAACGTCGTTTACTGCCGTTCTGTGGAGGAAGCAGTTCGGGAGCTTTTCGGGATTGAGTCTTATCATCTCGCCTGTGGAGCAAGCCTCGTCCTGAAGAGCCTTTGTCTGCTCTTCGCTTCCGTCGATCCAAACGATTTTGTCAGGGCAGGTGAGAGCTGCCATCTCGTCAACCCACGAGAGGATATGCTTGTTGTTTGTCATATCTGTATCATCCTTTCATATAGTATGCTTTGTTTGGGAAATTCCGGGTTTAAGCCTCGGAGCAACGACAAAATCCGACCGTCTTCGCCGCCGACTCTTAAATCCTGTTCCATCATATATTTTACCCAACAAAAATGAATAATCAAAGCATATTTTGGAAACTCTTGTGTTAAAATCTTAACACTTTCGCCCGCCGAAACGCAATGTGAAAAACTTGGAAAAAAGCCGAAAGGAGGATTCGCTCCGGACTCTTTTTAAAACGTCAGTACCTTCATATCCTTTTCTCCGAGTTCAATGCGGACATTTTTTCCATTTGGAAGAACCGTGTCGAATTTCTCGGCGGCGCATGAGAAAAAGCCGATGGCACGGTTATCCGCATAGACCGTAACGCCGCACGGAGCGTACATACGCACTCCGCATTCCTCGGCAAGACGGCGAAGGTCGCATGAGGTGAGCGACGGATATGTGCAAAGCACGCTTGTGAAACCTCGGAAGGTGCGTTTTGCGGTTTTTATTCTGCCGTCGGAGTAGCGCAACAGCACGTTCATCCCATCCTCGGGGACTATTTCGACCGTCGGGAAGTCGAGTATTCCGGGCGCACCGCCGTAGGTTTTTCCGCAGACCTCGGGGTAGCCCTCGCTTTTTATGTCGATTCCGTCCGGCGAAAACTCGCTTATCGAAAATCCGCAGCTGCGGCGCACATTCTCCGGGTTGAAGTCCGGGGCAAGTATGCCGGGAGCATAGTGATGTACGACGACGGCGCCCTTTCTGATTTTGCCGATTATCTTCTCACGAAGCTCGGAGGGAATTTTGAATGCGTCGGCGAACACTATAAGCTTATATCCGGCGAGGTCACAGTCGTCAAGGTCGGAAAGGCGGAGAACGTCAACCGGAGTTCCGATCATGTGAAGCTGTGTCGGAAGCTCAAGCCGCAGTCCGCTGTTGAGCGCAAAGGAAAGCGACATCGCAGCTATCGTGTGTTCGTCGGTCACAAGAAGCACCTCGGAGATGCTCTCGTTTTCGGCTTTTGCGCAAAGCTTTTTTCCGAATTCGGTTATATCGGAAATGACATCCATGACCTCGGGCGAATCAAAGCTTCCCTCGCCGAGATCCATCCACCAGAAGCCCTGATTTCTCGTTATGTTCTTCATGCCCTCGCGCCAGAGAGTCACCTTTGTTTCGCGAAAATCCTTCACTTTTCCGTTGTTTCTCGGGTCAAGGTGCGTGAGATTGTCGATTTCGTCGAGCCATACCTTGCGGCGGTTTATCGACTGCGCCGGAGACTGCTCTCCACCGGGTTCGCCCGGCAGACATTTGTAGTAGCCCTTCGGCGACGCCGCAAAATCGATGTACGGCGACGAAACAAGTCTGTCTATTGCGAGATGACCGGCGTCGGCGCTTCTCGGAACCGTCAGATATCCGTAGAAAATGCCGGCGTAAAGCTCAGGATGTATTTCCTTGACGGTGCGGCAGAATTCCTCGGCGGCGTGTATATTGCTTTCGGAAAGAAACTCCTGATAGTCGGCGCAGACGAGGTTTTCCGCACGGTCGAAGAAAAGCTTTCGGAGAGAGGAATTGCCGTTTTCGCGCAAAGTCCCGGACGGCACGTCGATTTCATTGAAGTCGGAAACTCCGAGAGCGTCGGCGGCTTTTTCGCATGAACCGTACTTTTTGACCTCAAAGTCCCTGAACGCTTTGCGTGCGTTTACGCCGAAATCGCCGAGGCACGGCTTGTTGCCGAAGCTCCCCCACAGGACTGTTTCTCCGCACATGCCGTAGGCAATGTGATATCCGATTATCTGCCCGGCATATTGGGAGGCGTCGATGTGAGCTATTAGCCGGCGGAGAGCTTCGCAGGCGTCGGATATCCACTTCTCGGACGAAAAGCTTTGCAGACCGATAACTCCGCCGAAGTTAGGACGGTCATCCTTATAGGAATTGTATCCGCCGTTGACCGGATAGCCGTTTTGGTTGTTGCCGAACCAGTCGTGAAGCGGTGTGTCTGCAAGAGCGGCAATTTCCTCTGCCGTACTCGGACCGTTTTCATAGACGAAGGTGTCGCAAGGATTTTCACGGCACCATTCCGGCGGCACGTTGAGCTTCACTCTCGGCATATAGTAAATGTCGGGATTGCCGGCAAGAAGAGCGTCGAGGGTCTCGTCGGTGAGTGTATAGTCGTACTTTCCCGGAGCGACCCAGCCGCTGTGGAGAATCGTGGTGTGACAGCGTATTCCGGCGTCTCGGAAGGAATCGTGTATGCGGCGGTATTTCTCAAGGTTGCGTGAGAAGAGAATCTGCTTTCCGTTTTCGTCGGCTCTCGGCGGATCGTAGCAGAATCCGAGTCTCGACCAGAAAAAGGGGTTTGTTCTCAAATCAAGTTTCATGTAAAATCACCTCGTCGGAGTTTTTATAAATGTCGGAATACCGATGTGCCGATTATACTCCGAATATGTGATTTTAACAACCCCGTTATCGCTCAAATAGGTTGACAAATTACGCTTTTTGCGGTATAATTGTTCCGGGGTGATACTATGAAAAACGGTGAAGCTCCGACCTTGCATGTCTTCAGCGGTATGGGAGGCGGAGCTGTGAAAGCCCTTCTGTGCGATCCAGAAGACGGTGTTTGCGGTGTCGGTGTCAAGGAAATAGGCTTCGGCTTTTCTCCTGAGGGAAAGCGGAGGGTCATGGTGCGCAAGGCGTATATGCTTCAGTTTATAACTGACGGCGGAGGAGTTTTCTGCGGAAGCCGCTTCGGGTGCGGAGACGTTCTGTTTTCCACGCCTTGCGAGCCGGAGATACGTGAGACGGTTGGGGGAGAGAGGTACTCGTGCGCATGGATATGCTTTGTCGGAGAGAACGCCGAAAGGCTTATATCGGAGTGCGGAATTGCTCCTGTCGGCAACATTAAAAACACCGTGTTTTCCTGCAAAAGGTGCGCCGAGGCGGCGGAATATCTCATCGGTGCGGCGTGCGCATCCTACGGTGAGCGGAGCGGACAGCTGCTTTTGTCGGTGCTTTACGGAGTGCTTTCGATGCTTGACAACGCCGAAGGTTTGAGGGAGGATTCATATGTTGATACGGCTCGCCGGTACATAAAGGAAAATTTTGCGTTTCCGATAACGGCTCGTGACACGGCGAAGTTTGTGTCGCTGTCGCAGAACTATCTCTGCAAGCTGTTTGTCCGTGAGTGCGGACATTCGATAAAGCGCGAAATAACGCTTACAAGGCTCGAACGTGCAAAGGAGCTTCTTGAAAGCACGAGACTTTCCGTTCGGGATGTGTCGTTTGCCGTCGGCTTTGACGACGAGAAGCACTTTGCCTTTGTCTTCAAAAAGGAATACGGTGTGCCGCCGTCGGAGTATAGGAAATGCGCAGATTTTCGCTGACCGATCGCCGCAGTTGCGGGAGACCTGCATCGGGACGGAGCCGCAAGGGTGTCCTTTCGGAGAATAACCAAATTGCGCATACGGCGTTTTTCCGAATTACACTCCCCACAAATTTAATACGGCAAAAAATAAGTCGGTCACTTGCGTATATGGTGACCGGCTTTCTTACTATATTCGATTAGATGAGTCCTTGCTTATTTGGGGGACAGCCCCTCAGGCGGCAAAGCCGCCAGCTCCAGAGGTTGCTTTGCAACCGGTTACACAGAGGATGCCTCCAATGCTGTCCCCGAGAGGAAGTTCTTATCTGACAGTCCCTCAGTCCGACGACTTCGTAACGACTTCGTCGTGACAGCTCCGGAGGTTGCTTTGCAACCGGTTACACAGGGGATGCCTCCAAAGTTGGCAAAGCCAACTCCTGCTTCGCTACCTCCATTACTACACCCGAGAGAAAGCACTGCTCCAGAGCTTCGCACTCTTCCAAAAGCTCATCTTTGCGTCAATTTTGCGGTGGCTTGAGTCGCGCAAAATAGCAAACGGGAGAAGGTAAAAATTACAGTCCCCACAAAATCTGATGCCAAAAAAATCACGACCCGGCGCTTGCGTATATGGCGTCGGGTCGTCGTACTATCTCGGATTAGATGTGTCCTTGCCCACTTCACGACGGAGTCCTCGACGACGTCGTGCGAGCCAGCCTCTAAATTACTATAGGATAAAGTCTTTTGGTTCTTTTCTTCAGAAAAGAACACCCCCGTAACCCTCGTAATCCTCCGTAACCCCCGTGAGCGGCTCACATGAAATATGTTGCGTTAAACAAGAGTTTAAAGGTGCCGTCGCACTGCATACGGAACTCGGGATTAAAGGTAAAGAGGACGATGTCGCCCTTGCCGACAGAGGTGCGGAGTACGCAGGGAGTATCGGCGAGACGCTCGTACCCTTGCGCTATACCGTTGCGGAGAATGTCCGACTTCGGGAAACGTGCAATGTCGTGAAACCTGTGCTTTAAATCGGACGGAAGAAGAATAGGTCCGGAGTTGTGAAGCACCGTGCTTCTTTTCGGCATACCGAGAGTGAGATCGGAGTCCTCGGAAACCTCAATTCGCAGTGCCGCAAGGTTCGTCGAATAGTCCTTGTCCCCAAGACCGGCGATCGTGTCACGCAAACCCAGACCGAAAATGCGGTTCACGTATCGGCAGGAATCCTCCCACGCAATAAGCCGTCCGCCCCTTTCGACAAACTCGCAGAGCGCCTTGCCGCCCGACGTGCCCAGCCCGGAATGATACCTCGGCGGCTTGTCCTCCGGCGCTTTGTCTCCGCAGAGAAGCGTGTCCGCACGGTCGCCCGGTATTATCAGTACGTCTATGTCGCCCGGCACACCGCCGTCACGTATCTCCTTGTCGAGAATCGTGCGGTAGTCGAAATCGTATGCACGGAGAAGGCTTCTCGTGTAGCCCTCATCCTCGTTCCATGTCGCACTCTTTTTGAGAAGTCCCACCTTGCCGAAGCGGATTTTGCGCAGTCCCTCGCCCGGTGCGCCGTAAAAATTGCCGTCGGAGTCACGGTAAACGCTCTTGCCCTTTTTGTTCTCTCCGTTGACAAAACGGTAGCTGTCGTTGCGTGATGCGCTGAGCGGGTAAACAGGGATTTTTTCGCACGGAGTATACGCCTCGAGAACGGCAGCGTCTATGCGCTCGTGTGCCGGCACGGAATGGAGTCCCATGCTTATTGCAAGACTTATGCTCGACGTGTCCGTCACCTTGATATAGCCGTCGGGGCGTGTGTTGAAGTTTCCGACGGGGTAGTTGTTTTCTCCGAGAAGTGCGTCTACGACGGCGTAGTTCGGCTGACCTGTCGGTACGACTATTGTCCCCTTGGGGTAAAGCACTCCCTCGACGACGGCGTCTTTCGACAGAACCGAGTATTCGACACGCTGACTATATAATATACATAGGAAAAGTTCAAGCGTCGAGGCGTCGTCCTGATACGGCGGCAGAAGATACGCCTTTACCTCAGAGGCGTTGCCACGCTCAATTTGCATTTTCGCCTTGCGGACAGTGTTTCTGAGCGCACGCTCTTTGTTCTTGGAGAGAGTCACGACAAGAGACAGCGAGGCGAGGTACATTTGCTCGACGATATCCGAAAGGTGCCATTCGCCGCCCTCCCACGGGTCGGGGCAGTTGGACGAGGGACGGAGCGTTTCGGTGCGCTGTTCGGGGTGGAGGTATATCGGAGTCGCTATTTCGACGTCGGCGTTTTCGGTGAGAAGACCTGCCGTGTTGTGGAGAAGAGCGTTGCCGTAGAAAGTGGATATGGGGAATGCGTTGTAACGCTCGTCACAGCAGACGACTCCCTTTCTGCCGGCGGCGGTGAGGTCCTCGGCCATGCTTGCGCCGTAAAAGGCGGTCTCACGGTGAGCGAGCGGGCAGGCCGCCTCGAATATCGGGTTGGACGACTGACCGATGCTCATGCGGTTTTCCCACGGGTACTGATGATGGTGGTCCTGAAAGGCTTGCGGCTTCCAGTTGCGGACAAGTATGTCGTTGAGGTATCGGCTCTCGCAGAGTATTTCACGCAAAGCGTCACGGTTATTCGAGTGACCGGCGAGGTTATGGCGGAGGTACGGCGAACATACGCCCTCGAAGCGTGTGCCGAGGTATTCGTTGTACCAATCGGTGAAGATGATTTCACCGTCGGGTTCTGAGCATGGGGAGATTATGAAAATGACGTTTTGCAGAGCTTCGTACAGGTCGCCGCTCTCGGCGGTGAGGAGGGTATAGAGGATGAGCGGCACCGACTGTGCGCCGCCCGTTTCGTTTGAATGCAGGCTGTACGACTGAAAGCATACCGCTTTGCCGTCGGCGACGAGCTTTTCCTCTTCTTCTTTGGCGAGGCTTCGGGGGTCGGCGAGTCTGAGGTTCATCAGGCGGTACTTTTCGAGATTTTTAATATTATCCTCCGACGAGACGTAAAGGATGAGGAAAGGGTTGCCCTCGCTTGATTTGCCGACCTCGGTGTACTTTAAGCGGTCGGACTTCTCGTCGAGCAGGCGGTAGTATTCGCAGAGTTTGTCCCAGCGGATCATATGGCGATCCGTTCCGGGCTTGAAGCCGAAGTATTCCTCCGGTGACGGGAACGGGTATCTGTTGCTCATAGCTGTCCTCCTTGCGGTATGGTTTTTCCGTGTGCGGAATACCGACAGCCCCATTGTATCACGTCCGCTCCCCTTTGTCAAGCGCTATTTCTGTGGGGCTTTACGGGGGCTTACGAGGGTTACGGGGGTGTTCTTTTCTGAAGAAAAGAACCAAAAGACTTTATCCTATAGTAATTTAGAGGTTATACCGCACGACGTCGTCGAGGACTCCGTCGTGAAATGAGCAGGACTCATCTTATCCGAGGTTAGAGCGTTTAAGCTCGGCAATGCCTCGCTCAAAGGTGGGGGTGGCATCAGACTTTGTGGGGACAGTAATTCGGGGAAACACCGTTCCCGAAATTTGTACCTCACTTCGTTCGACGACAAATTACGGAAAGATGAGCTTTTTGGGAAGTGCGTGAATTGAGCTTTGCGCTTGCTTATGGGGAATTCGGGGAAAATCAAGCTTTCTTGAGAGTGCGAAGCTTGAGATTTGCACTTTCTTTATGGTGTATTGGAGGCATCCTCTGTGTAACCGGTTGCAAAGCAACCTCCGGAGCTGTCACGACGAAGTCGTTACGAAGTCGTTACGAAGTCGTCGGACTGAGGGACTGTAGAATAAGCACTCTCTCGATGGTGTAGCATAGCAACTGCGTAGCTGACTTAGGGACTGTCGGATAAATGCTTTCTTCATGGGAATGGCGGTAAAAATGAGAACTACACGTCCAACCTTTACAAAATATTCTTGCATTTTGTCGAGTGTTGTGATAAAACAAAAAAGTCGGGCGAATACCCGGCTGAAAGAGGATGAATTGAAACAGTTTTAAACTGGGCGGCAAATAGGAGTTAAGTGTGACTTCGTCACGATAAGAGTGCCTTCGTCACGTGAAGTGATGCTTCGCATCGTGATGTTGCCGACTCCGAGAGCCTACTTCACTTTGTGCGCAAGCACAAAAACTTCACTTCGGCGAAGCCGAAACATCGTGCAAGCGAAGCTTGCTCTTCTCTTCATGCGGCTGTGGCGCATGACCGGAGGAGGTGATTGCAATGAAGAAATACGAACGCATATGGAAACTGGCGATAGCCGTTATCATTGTGCTGTACATTTTTTCATTTGCACTTCCTGTGCAAACAGTAAGATAACCCCCATCTGCACTTAGGGGTTATCTTAAAATGAGATAAAACCAAGCGGCATAACCGTTAAGGTTCGCCTCTTTCACCTATATTGTACCACATCGGTGCGGATTTGTCAAGTGCAGATTCGCACTTTTTTCGTTGGAAATGAAAAGTGGAGAATTAGGTGGGAAATTTTGAGAAAGTGCGTATTATCCGAGGTCGGAATTGTCGGAGCTCACGGAACGGAGCATATATGCTCGTCAAGCCCGTTCCCTACAAAACACCAATGAGCCTCGGAATGACCGTACAATCTCAAACACCAACACCCCTCGGTAAAAATCCTCTCTCCCTTTATCGCACAGCCTCAAACTCCGCACCACATAATAAATGAAGAAAAGCGACTTTAGGAGCTTTTCCACGACAATTCTCCACTCTCCACTCTCCACTCTTCACTCTCCACTCTTTTAATCGTCAATCGTCAATCGTTAATTGTCAATTGTCAAAAAGCCTTGCTCTATGCGTTCGCCCTGCATAAACTGCATAATTATTCTCTTACACTGCCCAAAAACTTTACATAACGCTGTGCAAAATTTGTTGAAAATGCGAAAATCTCGGATTGTGCGCAGTCGTGCGGTCAAAACATATAGACTCACAAAAGAATAATTGTAAATTATACATTGCGAAACTATATATAGCGTGATTCGCCCGTGACACCGCAAAATGTTGAGTTTTTTCGCTAAATACGGTGCATAAAATTTAAATATGAACAAAAAGAAAATATCACCTGCTCAAATATTGTAAGAATTGACACTTGACAACTTCTTTTCCGTGTGATAGAATTATACCGTCAAAAAAGTATCAGACAAGGTAATCACAAGTGTACCGAATGTGTCGAAAGGAGTAAATTAAAGTGAAGAAATTTCTGACCGCAGCGCTTGCGTTTGTTCTTATTCTGGTCACAATTCCGCAGGCATTCGCTGCTTCGCCCTTATCGCTGACGTTCCGCCTTACGTGCGACGACGCAGTATCGATATCCGACGGCGACACGGCGTATAAAGTTACAGTTCCGACAGGAGCCGTTGTGACCGTCAAAGTTTACCTCGAGAATGAAGCGAACGACGAATTTTCGCTCTACCGCTTGCAGAACGAGGTATATTACGACCACGAATTCTTTGAGTTCGTCGCAGGAAGCGTATCGACCGACACCAACTGCTCGGGAGACATGAGAGTGTACTCCGACGGTGAGCACAGAGTTTTCATCAACACCATCGATACCAAGAATTACGAAGCGAACGGCGTTGTCGCAACCTTCCGCCTCAAGGTTCTCGAGGACAGAGTGGGCGCATACAGCGACATCGTGACAAAGCTTCCCAAGGCGTCCGACGGCGATAACAACGAAGTCGAGAACATCGGAGTCAAGAACCTCAGAGTCGAGGTCGGCGAGCCTGTCGATTCCTACACGCTTACATATATAATAGATGGTAAAACCGAGAAGGATACCTTCGCAAAGGGCAGTGTCACGAATCTTCGTCCCGCTCCCGAGAAGGAGGGCTACAAGTTTGTCGGCTGGGAAAGCGACGGCAAGACCTACGCCGCAGGAAGCGAGTACACCGCAGATAAGAGCGCAACCTTTACCGCAAAGTTCGAGGCAAAGAAGCGTTACGCACTTTCCTTCGACGCAAACGGCGGCAAGGCAGTTCCGTCCGTCACTCTCTACGAGGGCGAGGAATACGCCGTAAAGCAGACGACCACACGAAGCGGCTACACCTTCGACGGCTGGTACACCGACAAGACTTTCCACGAGAAGGTAACGGTAATCAAGCTTGACAAGGACACCGTTCTCTACGCCGGCTGGACGAGAAACGGCGGCGGTGGCGGAGGTGGCGGCGGAAGCGTCGTCAACAATGTAACGCTCACCTTTGAGACGAACGGCGGCAGCGAGATAAAGCCCGTATCGGTTGCGGTCAACACCAACCTAAGCCTTGCGCAGTACGTTCCCGTCAAGGAGGGCAGTGTGT
>CAKSCN010000026.1 GCA_934444485.1 uncultured Eubacteriales bacterium
GTGTATACCTGCGGAGTCGATCGCCGTGACTTTCCGAAAGAGTATATCGAGACCTTTTATAAAAATTACGACGCCAAGGGCAGAAAATTCTGAAAAAAGAACCGGGAAACGGAATATCGTCTCTCGGTTTTCGCTTTGTCTGCGGCGCACAGAAAAACCGGGAAACGTTTTGAGGCGTCTCTCGGTTCTTCAACTATATTATCATGCTTTTTATATATGTCGAGGCTCCTGAAATCACTCGTTTCCGAGAGAGTCCGGACCTTTTTCGGTGTAGACGTATTTAACTGTAAAGCTCTTTTTGTCGGCAGGATCTCCGGTGTAGTAAACGGTGGCGTCGTCGCCTATCGTCATGCCTTTGCCGTCGCTGCCGTAAAGCTCGGGTGTGCGCTCAACGTCAAGCGTCGTACCGTCGGAAAGCTCGACCGTCACGGTGTTCATAGCGGCATCTTTGACTTTGCCCTTCATGCTGTTCCAAGACGGATCTATATTTGCAAGAGGATCGTGCTCCGTCACGATGAAAAGTGCTTCGGAGATGTCTTTTTCGTAGTAAACCGTCGCCTTGTCTCCGATGAGAAGTCCGCTTCCGTCGTTTGCGTAATTATCGTCGGTTCTCGCGTAGGTGTAAACCTCGCCCGACGGGTCTTTCACGCTCACGGTGTTTGTCGTTCCTTCGGTTACAGTGCCGACGTACATACTGACGTCCTTCGGAACTTCGACTGTTTCGCCGTTTGCAAAGGTGTAAATCCCGTCCTCGCTTAACTTTGCACCGCTTTTGTCGGCTTCGGTATTCCCGGAGGTGTTGTCTGTCTTTGCGTCGGTGTCGGCATCCTTTTTGCCGTCGTCTGCCGATGTGACGCTTGCGTCATTTGCGCTGTCCCTGCCGTCCGTATTGACAGTGGTTTCACCGTCCGTCTTTTCGCCGTCGGAGACTATAATCTGAGTCGGACCGTCCGCACCGCCTATTACGCCAACACTCTTGTTGCACGAGGTGAATGTTGCCGCAAGAGAAAGGCAGAGTGCCGCCGTGAGTACCGCAACTCCTGCGGTTATGATTTTATCGTTGTTTCTTTTCAATGTGAGTCATTCCTTTCGCCATGCAGATTACAGACTTTTTACGGAGCGTCGCCGCCGTTGCCACTGTCGGTGATGACAATGCCGGTCGAGCCGTCCGCACCGCCGATGTTTTCTTCGTCCTTATTCTTGCACGAAACGAGGGCGGATAAACAAAGAATTGCCGCAAGTACCGCAAGACCTGCTTTCAGTATGTTTTTGTTTGTATTCATGTTGTCTCGTCCTTTCATGTTGTAGGTAAGTTGTTTTGCGGTTTACCTTTTGCGGAAGTACAAAGCCGTCGGTCCGTCGTGTGTTTTTATGTTTTTTACTTTTCCCTTTTTGCCGAAGCCCATTTTCTCCGCGACCTCTATGCAAAGAGCCGCCGTGAGTGCGACCGCCGCTACCGCAAGAAGAATATCCGTTACTTTTTCCGTGTTTTTCGTGGTTATCGCCTCCTTGTTTTTCCTTACCTGTATTATATTAGACGAACGGTTTTAATAAAAGTTCCGAATTGTAGATTTTTTCTTAAATTTACTTAAGAAAGTGAAACACGATTGAGTGGCGAGGGGCTTACGGGGATTACGGGGGCTTACGGGAGTGTTCTTTCTTGAAAGAAAGAACCAAAGAACTTTAAGGAGCAAAGCTGGCGCTTTGCAGGGGCGGATTATATTTAATCCGAGAGATACCGCACGACATCGGCTAAGCCTCCGTCGTGAAATGAGGAAGACTTATCTAATCGAATAAAGTGCGAAAGTCGGTCACCATATACGCAAGTGACCGACTTAGATTTATGTAGGCATAAATTTTAGGGAGCTGTAATTTGGAGCTTATACCGTTTCCGAAATTTGTACCTCACTTCGTTCGACGACAAATTACGGAAAGATGGGGCTTTGGGGGTGGTGCATAGCTTGAGGTTAGCACTTTCTTTATGGGCGTAGTAATGGAGGTAGCGAAGCTACCGAGGCGCCCCTGTGTAACCGGTTGCAAAGCAACCTCTGGAGCTGTCACGACGAAGTCGTCGGACTGAGGGACTGTCGGACAAGTACTTTCTCCATGGCATTTTGTAGGGAACGGGCTTGCTCGTTCCGTAAGAACCAAGGTACTGTTACGTATACCGCCATGTAGAAAACAGACAAACGGTAAGCACCGCACAATTATTGAAGAAAAGCGAAGCTTTTCAACGACAATTCTCAATTCTCCATTCTCAATTTCAAAGCGACTTTGGGAGCTTTTAATCACGCACAAACGCCCTGTTGAGAGCGGAGGAAAATGTGAGTGCGAAACACTCAGCGAAGCGAAACGCCTCAAGCGAGGTGCGAACGCACGAATTTGTGGGGGGGATAGCATAAGGGGGGAACTTTGACTCCCCCTTTTATGAGATTAAAGTTTCATTCCCCCGTCCACCACAAGGTCAATTCCCGTGATGTAACGTCCCTCTGCGGAGCAGAGAAGAAGCACCGCACCGTCGCAGTCGCTGTCGGAGCCGGCAAAGCCCATCGGGATGCCCTGCATTACCTTTGCGTTGTACTCCGGGTCTGCGAGAGCGTCGGCATTGCGGGGAGTTGCGATAACGCCCGGCGACATATTGTTTACAGTTATTCCGAACGGCGCAAGCTGCTTTGCAAGATTCGTCACAAGACTCATCACCGCACACTTCGACGCAGCATATATCGGCATGTCCTTGTGAGGTCTGTACTGCTGCACAGAGCCTACCGTCACTATTCTTCCGAAACCTGCCTTTTTCATGTGAGGTTCATAGAGCTGTATGAGTCTGTACGACGCCTTGAAATTCACCTGAAGCTGTGTCTCGATTTCCTCGGGAGTTACCTTGTCCCAGGGATTTCTGAACTGCACGCTTGCGTTGAGAACGAGTATGTCAAGGTCGCCCGTCTGAGCGTAAAGAGACTCGACCTCCTCGGGCTTTGCGAGGTTTGCGACAACGCACTTAACGTCTCCTGTCATCTCAGACGCCGCCTTTTTCGCCTTGTCGAGACTTGAAGAAGCGTGTACGAATACCGTCGCACCCTGTGCCGCAAGGCACTTTGCAAGCGATTTTCCTATGCCCTGCGACGAACCCGTCACAAGAGCTTTCTTTCCTGTAAGATCAAACATAACGTATGTCCTTTCGTCCGCTTTGTCAGCCGATAACTATCTTCTTGTCGTTGTACGCCTTCGAGGAGAGCTTTTCCGTTACCTTAGTCTCCTTGCCGTCGGCGATAACGCTTATGTCGTAGTCGCCGTAGAAGCCTCTGAACGCAGCCTTGCCGCCGTCGTCGGTTGTAGTCTCGACTTCTGTGTGCCACTCCTTGGTGAAGAGGTTTACAAGCGTCTCGTGCGCCTTCTTCTTTTTGAAATCGAAGGTGAGAAGTCCGCCGAAGAACTTGTTCTCGCCGCTTGTCATGTCGCCCTGAGGTGCAAATGCCGCATAACCGTCAACAACGTTCCAGTAGATTATAGCCTCCATAGCAGGGTGGCTGAAAAATACGGAGTAGGTGTTCTTGAGAAGCTCTGCCTGTACGACCTCGTCGGCAGTTTCAGCGGAGTATGCCGGGAGAGTCATTTCGGTTATCTGTATCTTCTTTCCGAGCATTGCGTAGCGGTCGAGAACGTTGAAGAGGTGGATGGGGTTGTAGCGTGACTTCGCAACGCCTTCCTCACTTTCGAGAGAGAAGAAGCTGTGATACTGCATACCTATCGAGTCGAGGTGAGGAATCTTATCCTTTTCGAGAAGGCGCTCGATCTGTGCGTAGTATGCACTTCTGTCGTTCATGAACGCACTGCCCCAAACAAAGTAGTCGTTTATGATGAGGTGGTTGAGGGGGAAGTACTTCTCTGCGAGACGGTAGCTCCACGAGAGAAAATCGTCCTCGAAGTAGAACTTCGTTCTCGGTGCGTCGTAGCCCTGGAGGGTTTCGTTCGTGACCTCCCACATGGGGATTACCTTTGCGTATCTCTCGGCAAGCTCGGCAAAACGCTTCTCAAGCATTGCCTTCTGTTCGGGAACGGATACGTTCATCGCCCATTCGGGGGTGAAGTTGTCGTAGTTCAAGCAGTGGCACTTCGGCTCAACGCCGCTTTCAAGGCAGTAATCGACGCAGAGGTCGGTCGCCGGGCGGCGGTAAATCTTCGGGCTGTCGGCGGTGTAACGGGGCTTTCCTCTCTCGGGTTCGAGGTCCGACCAGTAAAACGGCACGGTTGCGAGATTGAAGGTGTCCTTGAATACCTCACGGTACGCACGGTTCTTTTCCTCGGTCTCGAATTCGTCGAGCATGAAGATGTTTGCGCCGTACTTGAACTCGTGGTTCTTCTGCTTTGCGATTATTTTCGCGCCCTTTACGGGATTGCCGTCCTTGTCAACGACTGTGAGCATTTCGTCGCCCTTGCGGTAAAGCTCAATGCCGGTTTTTACTCTGTAATCGGTGTACTCCCTGTTTTCGTTAAAATACTTAAGCGCAGATTCCATTCTTTTCATAGGTGTTCCCTCCAAAGTTTATTTAATTAAAATTTACTGTATGCCGTTTAAAAAAATCAAGAGAATATATCAGCTCCACTCTCTGTCGTTTGCCCATTCCTTGTCCCAGCGCTCGGTGCTTTCCCACTGACCCGGGTACTTTTCGTGGATGTGCTCCGCAATAAGCTCCTCGTTGAGGGAGTCTATGCCGAGACCGGGCTTTTCGGGAACTCTTGCGAAGCCGTCCTTGATGAGGGGATTGTCGATGCCTATTGCAAGGTCGTTCCACCACGGGCAGTCGGTCGAGTGATATTCAACCGCAAGCACGTTCTGAACAGCCGCCGCACAGTGAATTGCCGCCATGCAGGCGATGGGGCTTTCAGCCATATGTATTGCCATTGCAACGCCGTACTTGTCGCACATATCGCCGAGCTTCTTCATTTCAAGGCAGCCGCCGACGGTGAGGACGTCCGGGTGAATTACCGAAACGCCGCCCTCGCTCATGAGAGGCTCGAAGTTTTCGTGAAGGTATATATCCTCACCGGTGCATATCGGCACGGTCGTGGAGTTTGCTATCTTTACAAAGTGTCTTGTGTACTGCCACGGCGCAATGTCCTCAATCCACGCAATGTTGTACTTTTCAAGGCGTCTTGCGAACGCAATGCAGTCCTCTATAGCTATGTGACCGAAGTGGTCTATCGCAAGGGGAACCTCGTAGCCGATTACGTCACGCACCTCTTTTACGTAGTTTTCGAGGTAGTCCATGCCCTTTTGCGTGAGGTGGATGCCGGTTGCATGGTGGGGAATGGTGAAAGTCTCGTAATTTTTGCCGAGCATCATATCCATGTCTATGGAACCCTTCTGGTGGTTTATCGCCTTCATGGAGTACTTCTTGATGTCCTCGAGGAAGCCGAGAGGTGCGTTGAGACAGCCGGGCTCGTCGAGCATAAGCTCTATTCCGAGGTCCATTTTGAGGAACGTGAAGCCCATCTCCATACGCTTCTTGAGTGCGTTGCCCATGTCTGTGCCGGTATGCTTGCCGTCAACGTCGGTGTCGCAGTACATACGAACCTTATCACGGAACTTTCCGCCGAGAAGCTGATAGAGCGGCACGCCGTATGCCTTGCCGGCAAGATCCCACAAAGCGACCTCGAGACCCGATACGCCGCCGCCCTGACGGGAGTGTCCGCCGAACTGCTTGATGCGTCTGAAAAGCTTATCGACGTTGCAGGGGTTTTCGCCGATGAGTCGGGACTTTAGCATGAGTGCGTAGGTTGCGCTCGAGGCGTCTCTTACCTCGCCGTAGCCGACAAGACCCTGGTTTGTGTATACCTTGATGAGTATGCAGTGCTTGGGCGCACCGTTGATGTTTGTCACACGTATGTCCGTTATCTTAAGGTCGGACGGATTCGAGCATTTGTTTACGTTTTCCGAAATCTGCATAAAATTTTCTCCTTTGTATTGACTTTCGTATTTTCACAGTGTATAATAATGATAATACATATAGGGAAAAACTTCATCAAATATATTTGTAACTTTGCAAAGTATATTTTGTTGAACTCGGAAGAGGGGTGCGGACTTGAACGGTGCGGCGGACGAGAAAAAAGAATATTTCATAAGGTCGGACGACGGCAGAATACCGCTCACGTACCGCCGTGCCTTTGTTGCGCCGTTCAAGAGGACGCCGAGACGCCACCACCACGCAGACTTTGAAATAGCGGTGTTCGGGAGCGGCAGCGGAATGTATACGGTCGGCGGAAGAGAGTACGAAATACGCCCCGGCGACGTCTTCCTTTTCAGCACCGACGAGGTGCATTGCATAACCGAGATTCACGGCGACGGAATGAATTACTCCATGATACATTTTTCGCCGAGCTTTATCTGGAGCAGGCACGAGAAGAACGGTCTGCACCTTCTGAAGGTGTTCTTCAACCGAAGCGAAAGCTTCACCAACCGCATCGACCGTGACAATCCCTCGACGGCGAGAATAGTGTCGCTTGTGGAGCAGATAGGCAAAGAGCTTGAAAGGGGTGCGGCGGAATACGAGCTTATGGTGTACGTGCGCCTTGCGGAGATTCTTGTGCTTCTCGAGAGGGAATACGGATATGTCGACGAAACGGCTGACGATATAGGCGCAGTCAACGTAAAGAGCGTCGAGAAAGCGCTTGCGTACATAGACGGAAACCTCGATTCCGAGCTTACTCTCGAAAAAATCGCCGCCGAGGCAGGCATGAATAAGACCTACTTTTCCACGCTCTTTAAGAAGCTCAACGGTATGTCTCCGTGGGAGTATATAACGGTGCGCCGCATAGAAAAGGCGGTGTCGCTTCTCAAGACAACCGATATGAGCATACTCGAAACCGCCCTTGTCTGCGGCTACAACAACACCGCAAATTTCAACCGGGCTTTCCGCAAGATAACCGGCAAAGTGCCGAGCGAGGTCAGAGCAGTGAGAACGGGAACAGCCGAAAAGCGTGAGGAGAGGTGACGAAGTGTCGAACTGGAATCCGTGGCACGGCTGCAAAAAATACAGCGAGGGCTGTGCGAACTGCTACGTCTACAGAATAGATTCGGCGCACGGCAGAGATCCGTCCGAGGTTTTCCGCACGAAAGAATTCGACCTGCCGATGAAAAAGAAGCGTGACGGCACGTATAAGCTCTCCCCGGGAGAGACGGTGTACACCTGCTTTTCGTCGGACTTTTTCCTCGATACGGCAGACGAATGGCGCACAGAGGCGTGGAGAATGATGAGAGAAAGGAGCGACCTCCGTTTCCTGTTTATCACGAAGCGCATCTGCCGCACCGTGAACGAAAAGATATTCCCGGACGATTGGGGCGACGGCTACGACAACGTTGCAATATGCTGTACGGTCGAGTCGCAGCGGCGTGCCGAAGAGAGACTTCCCGTTTATGCCGAAGCGCCGATAAAGCACAAATACATAATCTGCGAGCCGCTTCTGGAGAGGGTAGATCTGTTGCCCTACCTCGGAATGAAAAACCTTGAGGGCGTCGTCGCCGGGGGAGAGTCGGGCAAAAACGCACGTGTCTGCGACTACGACTGGATACTCGAGGTGCGCCGTGCCTGTGCGGAGAGGGGAGTGCCGTTCACGTTCAAGCAGACGGGAGCGTACTTCAAAAAGGACGGTCGGCTCTATACGATAGAGAGAAAATATCAGCATTCGCAGGCGAAAAAGGCGAACATAGATTTAAAGTAGGTAAAGAAAGGAAAAACAAATGGACGTTAACGAATTTCTCGACGCTTTCCGCAAAACGGGACTTGTTTCAATGGGAATAAAGCTCCTTGCCGCAATTGCAATACTCGTTGTGGGAATGAAGCTTGTCGATTTTCTCATGAAGCTTGTGAAAAAGGCAAACAAACTCGGCAAGGTTGACGCCGGGGTGCGCTCATTTATAGGAAGCTTTACGTCGATAGTGCTTAAAATTACGGTCGCAGTCACCGCAATAAGCGTTCTCGGAGTGCCGATGACGAGCTTTGTAACACTCTTGGGTACGGCGGGTCTCACCGTCGGTCTTGCCTTGCAGGGCGGACTTTCCAACATCGCCGGAGGACTTACGATACTTCTCTTCAAGCCGTTCGACATCGGAGATTTTATTACGTTCGACGGCAAAAGCGGCACTGTTTCCGAGATAAATATCTTCTACACGAAGGTTGTGACTCCCGACAACAAGGTTGTCGTTTTTCCGAACGGCACCATAGCGAACGGCGAGACGGTCAACTATTCCGAAAACGCCGACCGCAGAGTCGATCTCACCTTCACCGCCTCCTACGACGCCGAACCCGACCGTGTAATAAGCGTGCTTCTTGACACGGCACATGAGAACGGCGCTGTTTATACCGACCCCGAACCCTTTGCGGCGGTATCGGCTCACGGCGACAGTGCGGTTGAGTATACGCTTCGTGTCTGGTGCAAAAAGGACGATTATTGGATGGTTTACCATGCGCTCATGAAAGCGGTCAAGGAGAATTTTGATAAAAACGGCATCGAGATACCCTATCCGCAGATTGACGTACACACAAAATAACCGAAAGGAATGTTCAAATGACACTTGATTTTGAAACGATATGTTCTCTTTCGCACGGCGTCGAATACACCGAGATAAAGGACGGCGGCGTGCATTTTTCGAGATTCACGAGACGTGAAAGAGAGCTTCTGACCTACGGCGTCGAAAAAAGCTTTGCCACGGCAGGAGTGAGACTCGAGTTTGAAACCGACAGCAAAAGTCTTGCGCTTTCCGTGAGTGCCGAAAAGGCGAACCCGAAAAGGAGCTTTTATTCGTTCGACGTATATGCGGACGGTAAGCCCGTCGGATACATAACCAACTGCGAGGGAGAGCCGAATTTTCCGTATACGGATGAGTATACGTTTGAGGACAGAGAAGAAACTTTTACGCTTCCCATGGGAGAAAAGCGAGTGTGCGTGTACTTCCCGTGGTCGGCGGTCGGAGCGGTAAAGGCGGTCGAACTTGACGACGGCGCATTCGTAAAGCCTGCCGCGAAAAAGAGGAAGATCATCGCATACGGAGACTCGATAACGCAGGGGTATGATTCTCTCCGTCCGTCGCACTCGTATGCGGCAAGGCTTGCGGATATTCTCGGTGCGGAGCTTGTAAACAAGGGAATAGGCGGTTCGGTTTTCATGCCGCCGCTTGCAGGCGAAAAAAACGCATATACGCCCGACCTTATCACCGTCGCCTACGGCACAAACGACTGGAATATCTGCGACAACGCCGTGTTCCGTGCGAACTGCGACGCTTTTTACGGCGGTCTTGCACGCAATTACCCCGAAACTCCCGTTGCCGCAATATCGCCCATATGGCGTGCCGACTGCGGCGAAGAACGCAAGCTCGGAGCATTCCCCGTGGTGACCGAGATAATCGAAGAAACTGCGGCGAAATACGGCAGCATATTCTTCATCGACGGCTCGGACTTTCTGCCGAAGGACAAGGCTCTTTACCGTGACGGATATCTGCATCCGAACGACAAGGGCTTTGAAATTTACGCCGCCGCTCTTGCGGAAAAGCTCAAAGAGAAAGTACCGCACCTTTTTGCGGAATAAAAAGTAAATCGGAGGACAGATTTATGAAATTTACGGTTGACGAACGCTTTATCAAAATTCCCGTGAGGTACGGTGCGGAAAGGATAAAGATACTCTTCAAAAAGGACGGAAGACCGGTGTTCGAGATAAACACACGCTACGACGCCGAGAATCCCGACCACGTTTATTATGCCGATATGTCGAGGTTTTACGACAAAAAGGAGAGCTTTGAGGTTGAGGTTATTCCCGAGAGGGAGGTAAAGCTCGAAAAGTCGGAGTACCGTCCGAAATACGACGGTGAAAATCCCGACAGGGATCCCGATACGCTCCGTCCGCTTATCCATTTCACCGCACCCGAGGGATGGATAAACGACCCGAACGGACTCTGCTTTTACGGCGGAAAGTACCACGTTTTCTATCAGCTCAATCCTTACGGCAGAGATTGGTCGAATATGACGTGGGGTCATGCCGTAAGCGACGACCTTGTGAGCTTCACGCACCTTGACATTGCACTTTTCCCCGACGAAACGGGAGATATGTTCTCCGGCAGTGCGCTTGTCGATTATGACAACATTCTCGGCGAGAACTGTGACGAAAACACTCCGGCAATGCTTCTTTACTACACCGCCGCCGGAAAGCAGAGTGCCGCATCGGCTGACCGTGAGTATGAGCAGTATATCGCCGTGAGCCGTGACGGAGGTGCGACCTTTGAGAAGAAACCGACGCCTGTGATACCGCATATTGCCGCCGATAACCGCGACCCGAAGGTAGTATACTGCCGTGAAAGCGGAGAATATGTGCTGTCGCTCTACTTTGAAAAAAGCAGATTCGGCATATTTAAATCACGTGACCTTGTAAGCTGGGAAAAGGTCTGCGAGCTGACGATAGAGGGAGACGACGAATGCCCGGCGTTTTATCCTCTCGAATCGCCCGAGGGACGGAAGTGGGTGCTTCAGGGAGCATTCGACAAGTACGTTATCGGCACGTTCGACGGAAAGAGCTTTACTCCAGAGGTCACGGGTGCTCTCGGCTACACGCACAATTCGAGTCCCGACAGCCAGACTATAGCATACGCCGCTCAGAGCTTTACCGACCTTCCCGACGGCAGAACCGTGAGGTACCTTTGGGTAAAGACGCTTCCGAAAAAGTGCGGCTGCTTCAATGGCTGTCTCTCAATACCGCAGGAGCTTTCGATAAAGAAGCTTGACGGTAAGCTTATGCTGTGTGCAATGCCGTCGTCGGAGGTTGAGACGCTGCGAAATGGAACCCCGTCAAAGGGAAGACTTTGCGGCGGAGGCGCTCTTTCCCTCGGCGGTGCGGCAAACGATATCGCTTTCACCTTTGACGAAACTGCGCACGGCGTGACAACGCTTTCGGTTATGGGAGCGGCGTTCGTTTTTGACTTTGACGCAAAGACGCTTTCGTGGACGTCGAATGCCGGATGCGTGAACACGGCACATATATTCCCGACGGACGGAAAATACGACGTGAGAATAATCACCGACACTCTCTGCACCGAGCTTTTTGCGTGCGGCGGTGCGGTTTACTTCTGCACGAACGATCCGCTCGACGTCGAGACACCGAGAGCAGAGATTACGGGCGGCAATGCGGCAGAGTATGAACTGTATGCGCTCAAGAAAATGAAAATCAGCGATAAAAGGAGCTTTGTGAAATGACAAACGCAAAACCGAAAATCCTCTCGTTCGGAGAGATACTTTTTGATATATTCGAGGGCAATGCGAAGATAGGCGGTGCACCGTTTAATTTCTGCGCCGGTATGTCACGCCTCGGAGCGGACGGAACGATGATCTCGGCTGTGGGACTGGACGCATACGGCGATGAAGCTCTCGGAGAATGCGCACGGTTCGGAGTGAACACCGAGTATGTCGCAAGACTCGACGTGCCGACAGGCTATTGTGCCGTTACCCGTGACGAAAACGGCGAACCGACCTACGACCTTGTAAACGACGTTGCATACGACATGATACCTTTTCCCGAAAACGTCGGCAGATACGACCTCTTTTACTTCGGCACTCTCGCTCAGCGTGACGGACGCAGCAAAAAAACGCTTGAGAAGCTGCTTGCCTGCGGCGATTTCGGCGAGGTGTTCTTCGACGTGAACCTGCGCATGAGCTACTATTCTCCGGAGCTTATCAGAGAGGGACTCGGGAGTGCGACGATACTCAAGATAAATCTCGACGAGGCGGCGTACCTTTCGGAAAACGGCATAGGTTCGGCGAAAAAGCCCATGAGAGGAGACACGGAGAGCATGAAAGCCTTCGCAAGGTCGCTTATCGGCGAATACTCTCTTCACTGCGTGATAATCACTCTCGACCGTGACGGTGCGTTTGCGATGTCGTCGGACGGTGTGAGTGCTTCGGCAAAGGCAGACGCCGAGAGAAATGTCTCCGCCGTCGGTGCGGGCGACGCTTTTTCGTGCGCATTTACATACAACTACCTCACAGGCAAGCCTCTCGGCGAGTGCGTCATGCGTGCCTGCGAGCTTGGGGCGTATACCGTCGGTTTCGAGGGTGCGCTTCCCGACCTCGACGGGGATATTCGCATGAAGGTGCTGGGGGAATAAAAGCATAAAGCGGCATGGATGCAAAGTCTTTGCCGCCTTTTCTTTTGTGTGCTTCAAGCGAAAGTAAACATTTGCGAATTTTAAAGGAAACGAGAGGATTCGAGAGGATTTCGGAGAATAACGGTGAATTTTTCGATTTTTCTTTGGGAAAATTCAGTCTAATTACGGCTAATCACGGCTAATCAAGAATAATTCATTAAGTTTTTGTAGTTTTTCATCGAAAAGTATTGACTTTTTGCGATTATGGACTATAATATAATCGCTTTGTTATTTCCTCGTGATTTCACGGTGCGAAATACGCTTATTTCGGGCGGCAGAGGCGCACGCCGATGATGTCACCGTCCCAAGAAAGGATTTGATAGTGAATTGGAAACAAACGCAATTGTAAGCCTGAAAGACATCGTGGTAATATACGATGGCGAAAGAGTGCTGAAAGAAATCAACCTTGACATAATGGACAAGGAGTTCATCACGCTTTTGGGACCCTCCGGATGCGGCAAGACGACGACGCTTCGTATAATCGGCGGTTTCGTCACTCCGAATTCGGGCGAGGTTTTTTTTGACGGAAAGCCGATAGGCAATCTGCCGCCTTACAAGAGACCGGTAAATACGGTTTTTCAGAAGTATGCACTGTTCCCCCACCTGAACGTATATGAGAACATTGCGTTCGGTCTGAGACTGAAAAAGCTCTCCGAGAAAGAAATACGCACAAGAGTTTTCGAGATGCTGGAGCTTGTGAATCTTGCCGATTTCGGCGGCAGAAACGTAGACCTTCTTTCCGGCGGACAGCAGCAGAGAGTTGCGATAGCGCGTGCGCTTATAAATCACCCGAGAATGCTTCTTCTCGACGAACCGTTGGGTGCTCTCGACCTTCAGCTGCGAAAACAGATGCAGATAGAGCTTCGCAAAATACAGCAGCAGCTCGAAATTACGTTTGTTTACGTCACTCACGACCAGGAAGAGGCTCTTACCATGTCCGACAGAGTCGTCGTCATGAACGGCGGCTACATAAATCAGATAGGTACGCCTCAGGATATATACAACGAACCCAAAAACGCTTTCGTCGCGAGCTTTATCGGCGAGAGCAACATCATTCCCGGAGTTATGCACGCCGACTTCGACGTTGAGTTTGCCGGAAAGCGCTTCGTATGCGTGGACGGCGGCTTTGACAAGATGGAGAACGTTGACGTCGTTATCCGCCCCGAGGATATAACGGTGACCGCCGCCTCGGACGACACGATAAACGGCACGGTCGAAACCGTTACATTCAAGGGCGTACACTATGAAATGATAGTCGAGAGCTTCGGCTTCAAGTGGATAATCCATTCCACAAAGGCGGCGGAACAGGGTGCGTACATCGGACTTTCGTTCACGCCGGACGACATACATATAATGAAAAAGAGCTACGCCTCTCCGAGTACCGTTGAGAGCAGGATTCTCATGGAAGCGGAAGGGGGCGGCCTCGATGAATAACAAAAAGGCAAGAATACTTTCGGTTCCCTACATCGTTTGGATGCTCATTTTCACGATAATTCCGCTTGCGCTGATTGTTTTCTTCGCTTTCTCCGACAGAAACGGCGGTGGCTTTACCTTTGACAACATAATTTTCGCAAGCAAATACCTCCCCACGCTTCTAAAGTCTATCTACCTTGCCGCTCTTGCGACGGTGATCTGCCTTGTCGTGGCGTATCCGCTTGCGTATTTCATGTCGAAAGGCTCGGCGAATTATCAGAGAGTCACGGTAATGCTCGTAATGCTTCCGATGTGGATGAATTTTCTTCTCAGAACATATGCGTGGATGACGATACTCGAAACAGAGTCCGGACTTATTAACACGGTACTCCGTGCAGTGGGTCTTGCGCCGCTTCAGCTTATCAATACGCAGGGAGCGGTCATTCTCGGCATGGTCTATAACTACATTCCGTTTATGATAATACCGCTGTACTCAATCATGACTAAGATCGACAAGCGTGTTATCGAGGCGGCATACGACCTCGGCGCACACCCGGGAAAGGTTCTCACAAAGGTTGTGATACCGCTGAGCTTCCCGGGAATCACGCAGGGCATAACCATGACCTTTGTCCCGGCGGTAAGTACGTTCGTCATATCCCAGCTTCTCGGCGGTGCGGGAAACACCCTTATAGGCGACCTTATTGAGAGACAGTTTGTGTCGGGCGGCGAGTATAATCCCTACTACGGCTCGGCGATATCGCTTCTTCTTATGGTCGTCGTGCTTATCTGCATGGGTATCTTCAACCAGTTCGATAACGAGGAAATGGAGGACACGCTGGCATGAAAAAGTTTTTGTCGAAAGCATATATCTTCCTTGTGTTCTTCTTCCTCTATGCGCCGATTGCGGTGCTTATTGCGTTCTCCTTCAACGAGGGAAAGGGACGTGTGTGGACGGGCTTTACATTTAAGTGGTACGGCGAGCTTTTCCGTGACGAGCAGATCCTCGGCGCATTCGGAAACACCCTCCTTATCGCTCTTGTAGCGTCGGTTGCCGCAACGCTTCTCGGAACGGTTGCCGCCATAGGCATACACAACATGAGGAAAAAGGGGCGCACTCTCATCAAGAACATAACCTACCTTCCGATACTCAACCCTGAGATTGTGACGGGTATTTCACTCATGATTCTCTTCACGCTCTTCAGACTTACTCCCGGCTTTTTGACGATAATTCTTGCGCATATAACCTTCAGCGTGCCGACGGTCGTGTTCAGCGTACTGCCGAAGCTCACGCAGATGAACAACAGCGTATACGAGGCGGCTCTCGATCTCGGCTGCAACAACGTTCAGGCGTTCCGCAAGGTGGTTGTGCCCGAAATAATGCCGGGTATCGTGTCCGGCTTCCTTATGGCGGTGACATACTCGATTGACGACTTTGTCATAAGCTATTTCACGGCGGGACCCGACTCTCAGACGCTCCCGATAGTCATCTATTCCATAACGAGAAAGCCGATGACCCCTAAGCTCAATGCGCTTTCCACCATAGTTTTCGTAATTGTTCTTGCAATACTTCTCATAGTCAATGTAAACTCGACCAACAGCGAGAAAAAGAAGATGAAGAAAGCGGCGAGAATCTGATCTCACACTCTTTTTGAAAGGAAAATGTCAAATGAAGAAAATACTCAGCTTTATTTTTGCGGCTCTTGCTGCCGTTTCTCTCACCGTTTCCGCTCCCGTTTGTGCGGCGGAGGACACAACAGACGTAAACGTCATTGACGAGTCGTACTACGAAAGCTTCCGTGACAAGGGAATAACTCTTAACGTCTACAACTGGGGAGAGTACATCTCCGACGGTACGGACGGAAGTCTTAACGTAATAAAAGCTTTCGAGAAGATCTCCGGAATAGACGTAAACTACACCAACTATGCAACCAACGAGGACCTTTACGCAAAGCTTTCCGTGGGCGCAACGTCGGTTTACGATATCATTATCCCCTCCGACTACATGATAGCCAAGATGATAGACGAGGATATGCTTGAAAAGCTTAACTTCGATAATATCCCCAACATCGACCTTATCGCCGACGAATACAGATACAACGACTTTGACCCGAACTGCGAGTACTCCGTTCCCTATACATGGGGTACCGTCGGCATAATCTACAATAAGGCAAAGGTAACAAAGCCGGTTGACAGTTGGGATATCCTCTGGGATACCGACTATGCCGGCAAGATACTCATGTTCTCGAACTCCCGTGACGCTTTCGCAATTGCCCTTGCAAAGTGCGGGTACTCTCTCAACACTACCGACGAGAACGAGATAAGAGAAGCGGAGGCGGCTTTACGTGAGCAGAAGCCCGTCGTACAGAACTACGTAATGGATCAGGTGTTTGACAAGATGCGTCTTGAGGAGGCGTGGATCGCACCTTATTATGCCGGCGACGCTCTCACGATGATGGCGGATAACCCGAACCTTGCTTTTGCATACCCCAAGGAGACCGTGAACTTCTTCATCGACTCTATCTGCGTACCGAAGGGTTCAAAGAACAAGGACGCCGCAGAAGCGTTCATCAACTTCCTTTGTGAACCCGAGGTTTCCGCAGCAAACTGCGAGTATATCGGATATTCCACTCCGAATACCGGCGCAATGGAGCTTCTCGACGAGGAGGTTGTCAATAATCCCATAACCTATCCCGACCTTTCCGAAATGAATGTCGAGAGCTTTATCAACCTGCCCCGTGAGACAAACGAGCTTCAGACGGAGCTTTGGAACGATATAGTGATAGGTATCGAGAGCAGCGGCGGAATGTGGATGTCGATTGTCGGCGTTATTATCGCTCTTGCACTTGTTATTCTCATAATTCTTCTCAGAGTGAGAAAGGCAAAGAAGAAGCAGATGTATTGATGCCGAGACGCATAACTTCGTTTAATAACGTATAATTTAAGGGGGAGCTTCGGACTCCCCCCATTTTTTATGCGTATTTTGCGGAAGATAGAGCGCATTTTCCGATTGACTCCGCACCGCACACGGCAGCCTCATAAAACCTCGGCTTTTACCGCAGAACCTCCGGACTACGCACCGCAAAATCATTGAAGAAAAGCGACCTTAGGAGCTTTTCAACGTCCATTCTCCATTCTCAATTCTCCATTTTTACTAATTCTCCATTTCTTCGCCGAGTTTCGTTTTTCCGCTCAGTACGTCCTTTGCAATCTCACGTGTCCTTTCGACAAGCTCCATATCTGTCATGAGGTTCGCCACCCTGAAACGAAAGTCGCCGCTCTGCCGCTTGCCGAAAAACTCACCCGGTCCCCTTATTTCAAGGTCGCTCTGCGCAATTTTGAAGCCGTCGGACGTTCCGCATATTACACGAAGCCTCTTTGCGGCAACAGATGTGTTGGTCTTGAGAGGTTTTCCCGTGAGCGAGGGAGACATCAGCACGCAGTATGACTTGTGAGAACCTCTGCCGACTCTGCCCCTCAATTGATGAAGCTGCGAAAGTCCGAAGCGTTCGGCATTTTCGATTATCATAAGTGTGGCGTTGGGGACGTTTACTCCCACCTCAACCACCGTCGTCGAAACGAGAATATCTGTCTCACCCTCAAAAAAACGGCGCATGATGTCCTCTTTTTCGTTGGGTTTAAGCTTTCCGTGAAGAAGTCCCACGCTGTAAGAGGGAAAACGCTCACGCAAACGCTCCGAACACTCCGTGACATTGGCAAGTGCCGCCTTTTCTCTGCCGATAATGTTTTCATCGTCGTTTTCTATCATCGGACAGACCACGTATACCTGCCGACCCTCGTCAACGTGCTTTGCAATAAAGGCGTCGAGCCGCTCACGGTATTCCTCGCCAACCGCAAAGGTGTCAACCGTCTGCCGTCCCGGAGGCATTTCGTCAACTATCGATATGTCAAGGTCGCCGTAAAGCATCATGGCGAGAGTCCTCGGTATAGGCGTCGCCGACATTACAAGCATATGAGGTTTGAGTGCGGACGTGTCGTTTACACTCTCCTTTGACGAAAGCCTGTCACGCTGTTCGACGCCGAAACGGTGCTGTTCGTCGGTAATCACAAGCGACAGCGACGAGAAAACCACGTTCTCCTCTATAAGTGCGTGCGTACCCACAATAAAATCTATCTCGCCCTCACGCAAAAGGTGAAGTATTGTGCGTTTCTGCGACGCTTTTGTGCTGCCTGTCAGAAGTGCGGAGCGAATACCTAGTTTTTCAAACAGATCGTAAAGCGATTTGTAGTGCTGTTCCGCAAGAATTTCCGTCGGTGCCATCATGGCGCTCTGCCGACCCGAGGACGCAACCGCATACACGGCAGCAGCCGCAATGAGTGTTTTTCCGCAGCCGACGTCGCCCTGAACAAGCCGCTTCATGGGGTGATTGCATTCGCCGTCGCCTCTGTTCATGTCCGAAAGCACGTCCGAAATCGCTCTTTTCTGCGCACCGGTGAGAGGAAAATCAAGCATTGACTCAAATTTTGCCGTGTCGGCGCAGTCTATACGAAACGACGACGCTTTTTCACGGTTTTGCTTTATGCCGAGAAGCTTAATCTGAAAGTCGAGAAGCTCGTCAAACGCAAGACGGCGCACGGCGCACGCAAGATTCTCCTCGTCCGAGGGAAAGTGTATGCCGTGCAGTGCTTCGCAAAGAGTGCAGAGATCGTTCTCGCAGCGGATATTATGAGGAAGAGTCTCGAACTTGGGGTCGTCGTAAAGAGAAATTGCCTGACTTACCGCATTGCGGAGTATCTTCTGCGAAAGACCGGCCGTCAGCGAATACACGGGGAGTATGTCACGAAGCGGCTTGCCGTCGTAAATAAGCTCATAGTCTGGCGATACAAATTCCGGGACACCGTGCGAAGCGGAGCTTTCCGAAACTTTGCCGTATATCCGCAGGCGGCGGCCGACGGTGAGCGTGCTGCCAATATAATTGTTGTTGAAAAAGGTGAGCGTGCAGACTCCCGTTTCGTCACGGCAGGCTATGCGCTGTATGCTCTTCGGCGACGACGCCGATCTCTGCGGAATTCTCGCCGTGCGGCAGGGATTTGCAACTTCGACGATAACAGACGCAAGCTCACCCGGAACGAGGTCGGATATTTTTTTTGTATTTCCTCGGTTTTCGTACCTAAAGGGGAAATAATACGCAAGGTCGGAAGCCGTGACAACGCCGAGCTTTTTGAATAGCTTTTCACGGACGCCGCTTATCATATGAAGCGCACTGACAGGCGACGAAAAGGTTAATTCGTTCATTTTGAACCGCTTTCCTGTAGTTTGGTATACAACATATTGTATCATAAAATAATGAAAATTGCAAGCTTGTAATTTATACACATTTTTAACGACATGAATTGACGCATATTTGTAAAAAACATAGAACATCAAAAAAGTTGGCGAAAAGTGTTGACAAAAGGGGAAAGAAGTGGTATACTACACAAGTCGCCGAAAGCGAGAGGAAATTTGAAAAGACGGTTTAGGGAAAAAGAAGTTGAAAAAACTTCAAGAAATTTTCTAAAACCCCTTGACAAACGGAAAACTTTGTGATATAATACAAAGGTCGCTGCAAAACGACAGCCACGGAAAAGAGCGAATGAAAAACAAGAGCTTGAAAAAAGTTGAAAAAA
>CAKSCN010000027.1 GCA_934444485.1 uncultured Eubacteriales bacterium
GCATTGTGCTTTCTGCCGCTTCTTTTCACCTCAGGCGGCGGCAAAGTGACTCACGCAAGGGTTGCTCTCGGCGGAGAAACGGTTGCTGTTCTCCCTCTCTCGGACGACTGCGAAATATCCCCGGACGGAGGTCACACCGTGGTTTGCGTATCGGGCGGCAGAGCGTACATTAAATCCTCCGACTGTCCCGACGGTGTGTGCAAAGAAATGAGCGGAGTCGATTCGGACGGCGGTTCTGCCGTGTGCGTGCCGAACAGAGTTACCGTACTGCCGGACGGCGGAGAAAACGGCATAGACGCAGTCGTCGGATAAATTCGGTATTTTCTGTGTTGATTCATGTTGTATCACTTTGATATTTCGTAAAACAGGTTAGTTTTTATCAAGTAAAGGTTAGTTTTTGCAATTGTAAATGTCTCGGAAAAATAGTATAATAGTAATGGAGAAATGTACGGATGAAAACAAATGTCAGCAACACAAAAAAGTGCACGGGCGGCATAAAGGCGACGGCTCTTTGCGGTATGTTTGCGGCTCTTGCGGCGGCGATATCTTTTGCGGAGAACCTGTCGGGAGTAAATGCGCTTCTTCCCGTCCCCGGGGTGAAGCTCGGACTTGCAAACATTGCCGTGACGGGTGCTGTTCTCTGCGTCGGCGGTGCAGGTGCTATGGCGGTTGTTCTTATCCGGTGTCTCGCAACGTTTTTGTGCTTCGGCAATGCCGTGAGCTTTGCAATATCGCTTACCGGCGGTATGCTTTCGGCGGCGGTTTCGGCACTGCTTGTAAAATGCCGCATATTTCACGGTGGAAGCGGTATGTGTACGCTCATCGGAATTTCGGCGGCGAGTGCTTTTTCCCACGCTTTGGGTCAGCTTATTGCGGCGTCGGTCACGGTCGGAAGCACTGCCGTATTCTCGGCGTTTCCCGTGATATGCTCTCTGTCCGTTCTGACGGGAACTGTCACCGGTGCGGCGGCGAATGCGGTATACGTGGCTCTTTGCGAAACGAAGCTTGCAAAATCATACATTTCTCTCGACTGAAAGGCACGTAAAATGAAAGTAAAGCGTTTGATTTCAATCGTACTCAGCCTCTCGGCGGTTCTCTCTCTTTGTTCCTGTATGCAGAGAGTGAGGTACATGGAGGAGTCGTTTTTCTCGATGGACACCTTTATGTACGTAAAAGCGGAGGACGCAAACTCAGCGGTCATGCGTGACGTAAAAGCACGTATATACGAGATAGAGCGCAAGTTTTCACGCACCTCCTCGGAAAGTGCGGTATCGAAAATCAACTCTCTCGGCGAGTGCGGCACCTTCACTCTTGACGGCGACGGCGAAAAGCTTCTCTCAAAATCTCTCGAAGTCGCAGAGGCGACCGACGGCGCATTCAATCCGTGTCTCGGCACAGTGAAAGACGTCTGGGAAAAACACAAAGCGGAGCTTACGGTTCCGGCAGAGGATGAGGTGCTTTCGGCACTCGCTCATACTTCCCCCGACGGAATAGCTCTTGACGGACCGTATCTTGCGAAGTCCGACGGCAAGCTTTCGATTGACCTCGGAGCGGTCGCAAAGGGGTACGCCGCAAACGAGGCGGTAAAGCTTCTGAGAGAAGGCGGCGTCGAGAATGCTATGCTTAATCTCGGAGGAAACATTGCCGTTATCGGCGAGTCGGAATCCAATCACGGAAAAGGCTTCTGGACGATAGGCATAAAGAATCCGTTCAAAACCGACGAGCTTATCGGCACTCTCAACGTTTCGGACTGTTTTGTCTCGGTTTCGGGCGGTTATGAGAGGTACTACGAGGTTGACGGAAAAAGATACCACCACATCATCGACTCGGCGACGGGTTTTCCTGCTAAAAGCGGAATTGCAAGCGTTGCGGTTATCTCGAATGACGGTACTCTCGCCGACGCACTCTCCACGGCGCTTTTCGTGATGGGTAAAGAAAAGGCTCTCGCATTTTACGAAAGCGGAGTGTACTCCTTCGAGGCGGTTATCGTGACTGACGACGGCGGTGTGACGGTGACGGACGGTCTTGCCGATTCGTTTGATTTCAACGAAAATGCGCACGGAAACGGCGGTGCGCCGCTTTACCTTGAACACGACAGTTAAAAATTTATATATGAGGTGAAAAACATGAACAAGAACTACCCGAAGATCGGTATCAGACCGACAATCGACGGTCGCCGCAACGGCATCAGAGAAAGCCTTGAGGATCAGACCACGGCAATGGCGAAAGCCGTAGCAAAGCTCTTTGAGGACAATCTGCGCTACCCCGACGGAAGCCATGTTGAATGCGTAATTGCGGATCAGAACATCGGAGGCGCCGCAGAGGCTGCCGCTTGTGCGGAGAAATTCAGCAAGGAAAACGTCGGACTTTCCGTAACCGTCACCGCCTGCTGGTGCTACGGCACGGAGACTCTCGATCTCACTCCTGACATTCCCAAGGCGATATTCGGCTTCAACGGTACCGAGCGTCCGGGCGCCGTATATCTTGCAGCAGCTCTTGCGGGACACAACCAGAAGGGTATGCCGGCATTCTCGGTATACGGTCACGACGTACAGGACATCGACATGGTTGACACAATTCCCTCAGATGTTGCCGAGAAGCTTCTTGCATTCGGAAGAGCCGGACTTGCGGTCGCACTCATGAAGACACGCAGCTATCTCTCTTTCGGCGGTGTTGCAATGGGTATTGCCGGTTCTATGGTAAACGACAGCTTCTTCCAGGATTACCTCGGTATGCGCTGTGAGTACATAGACATGATTGAGATTCAGAGAAGAATTGACCTCGGCATATACGATCACGAGGAGTTCGACAAGGCGATAAAGTGGGTTCGTGAGAACTGCAAGGAGGGTCTCGAGCTCAACGCAAAGCCTCTCTCCCGTGAGCGCAAGGACAAGGATTGGGAATACGTTGTCAAGATGACGATGATCGCACGTGATCTCATGCAGGGCAACCCGAAGCTTGCGGAAATGGGATTTGTCGAGGAATCGAACGGTCACAACGCAATTGCCGGCGGTTTCCAGGGTCAGCGTCAGTGGACGGACTACCTTCCCAACGGCGACTTTATGGAAGCGATGCTTAACTCTTCCTTCGACTGGAACGGCATCCGTGCGCCATATGTCCTCGCAACCGAGAACGACTCTCTCAACGGGGTTGCAATGCTCTTCGGACGTCTTCTCACAAACAAAGCGCAGGTTTTCTGCGATGTAAGAACATATTGGAGTCCCGAGGCTGTAAAGCGTGTTGCCGGAACGGATATGCCGAAAGGCGCTGAGGGCGGATTTATTCACCTCATCAACTCCGGTGCGGCGGCGCTTGACGGTACCGGTCGCTGCAAGGACGAAAACGGCAACCCGACACTCAAGCCCTACTGGGAGATCACCGAAGAAGAAAAGAACGACTGCCTCAAGAACACGACATGGAGTCCCGCAAACCTCGGTTACTTCAGAGGCGGCGGATACAGCTCGACCTACACAACGCTCGGCGGAATTCCGTTCACGATGGTAAGAGTAAACATAGTAAAGGGTCTCGGACCGGTGCTTCAGATTGCCGAGGGTCACAGCGTTGAGCTTGCTCCCGACGTACACAAGAAGCTTCTCGACAGAACCGACCCGACGTGGCCCTGCACATGGTTCGCTCCGAGAGTTGACGAAAAGTGCGGCGGTGCGTTCAAGGATGTGTACTCGGTAATGGCAAACTGGGGCGCTAACCACTGCGCTCTCTGCCCCGGTCATGTAGGTGCGGATCTCATCACGCTTGCCTCCATGCTCAGAATACCGGTTGCAATGCATAATGTTCCCGAAGAAAAGATCTTCCGTCCGTCGGCATGGTCGCTCTTCGGCACAAAGGATCCCGAGGGCGCGGACTTCAGAGCCTGCAAGAACTTCGGACCGCTTTATTAAGGTCGTCGGCGAGCGACGCCCTCGCAAGAAAATACTCCGTAATTTCTTGCGGTAACAGATTTGTTCGTTCGCACCTCGCTTGAGGCGTCTCGCTTTGCTCGCCTTCTCTTCACTCGCAAATCTATAGGTGAAAAATCCGTGGCACATGTCCCCGGATTTTTCTTATTTATCGTATTCGGCTTCGCCGAAAGGTATACGAAAGGACGATGTATGTCGAATAGCTTCGTGGCAGTAAATCGTCAATCGTCAATCGTCAATTGTCAATCGTCAATCATTCTCACGGTTCGCTTTGTCGAAAAACGCAGTCAAACGCCGCAAAAATCATTGACAAACCCTCCGATTTGTGGTACAATAGAGCGATCACGCCGAAAAAGGAGAACAAAATGGGCATAAACAAATCGCATATACACAAATTCGTCGGCGACCGGCATTTTTTGAAGGTTGCTCTTTCGCTAAGCATACCGATAGCATTGCAGAACCTTCTCACAAGCTCGTTTTCGCTCGTGGACACGCTCATGGTCGGACAGCTCGGAGACATTCAGCTTTCCGCAGTTGGCATGGCGGCACAGTGGAACTGGCTTCTCAACATGATAATGTTCGGCATATGCTCGGGAACAGCCGTTTTTTCGTCGCAGTACTGGGGTGCCGGAAATATCAAGGGCATCAGAAAAACGCTCGGAATATCGCTTACATTCGGTCTGCTTGCGGCGTTTGTTTTCGCCGGGATAGGCTTTGCCGCTCCGGAGACGGTAATACGAATCTTCAATCGTGACGAGGCAGTTGTAAGAGAGGGAGTTGCATACCTCAGCATTGCCGTTTTTTCATACCCGGCAGTCGTCATAAGCAACATACTTTCCGCAACACTGCGCTCGACGGAACGGGTGAAAATTCCTATGTACGTTTCCGGCTTTACGGCAATTCTCAACGCTTTTGTAAACTACGGACTTATATTCGGCGAGTTCGGAATGCCGGAGATGGGAATTGCCGGTGCGGCTGTCGCCACGGTGATATCTTCGTGGGCAAGTCCGGTGCTTCTGATACTGTTCTCAGCAATCGAGAAAAACATTCTCTGCTGTAAACCGACCGAGTTTTTCAGCTTCGGAGCGGCAGAAATCCGTCTCTTTTTCTCCAAGGCGGCTCCCGTCATCTGCAACGAGAGTATCTGGGGTGCCGGAACCTTTGTATTCAACATAATTTTCGCCAACATCGGTCACGAATACTATGCGGCGGTGGTTATACTGAAAACCTTTGAGAATATCGCTTATGCTTTCTTTATCGGACTTTGCAGTGCCTGCTGCGTAATGCTCGGAAAGTCGATAGGCTCCGGCGAAATCAAGGAAGCGATAAGAGATTCACGCCGTTTCGCATTTCTCGTACCCGCAATCGGAATTATCGTCGGCGCACTCGTAATTATTTTCAGACCGTACCTTGTGGGGCTTTTCAACCTCAAGGGAAACATGGGAGATATCACGATGAACACTGCGATGTGGATATCCCTTATTTACGGCTTCGAGATGTGGATACGAAACATTCCGTACATCATGATAGTCGGCATTTTCCGCTCGGGCGGAGACACTACCATGGGAATGGTTTTCGACACAGCATTTCAGTGGCTTATCGCAATTCCGGCGACACTCGTTGCTGCGTTTGTCTTTAAGCTTCCCTTCCCCCTCGTCTACTGGATAATGTACGTCTCCGAGGACATACCCAAGAGCATCAGCTGCATTGTCTATTACCTCACCGACAAGTGGATAAAGCCCGTTACCGACGCCGGAAAAGAAGGAATCGCAAAGTACCGTGAGGAAAAGAAGCTGAAGAGCTGACATTTTGCAAACAAATACGTAAATCCGTCCGATGCAAGGCTGTGTCGGGCGGTGTTTTTTGTCCGAAATTGTATCTTTAGTATTGCAATATAATGAAGTTTTGTTTACATAAATACAATACAAAAAATACAAAGCCCGCCATTTGCAAAATCGGCCGCACTTTTCCCCTCTCCGCCGTTCATGCACGGGTACAATTTACACATCGTTAACCGTTTTTTTTTTGTTAATATAAAGATGATAGTATACAAATATACATTCAAACTGCGTCAATATGTGCAGAGGGGACGGACTCTGCCGTATCGTTGCGGAATGAATGCGGTGCGAAAGCGCCGGGACGTATATTATCATCACCAAATTAACGAAGAAAAGGAGAAAACGCAATGAAAACATTCAGAAAAGCGCTTGCGATACTGTTGTGTTTTGCGATGGCAGTAAGCGTAATGAGCTTCACCTCCCCCGTCGGAGCCGAGGAAACGTCGGCATTCAGCGATGTAAAGGGCAGTGAGTACTACGCAGAGAGTGCGGGTACACTTGCAAAGCTCGGCATACTCACAGGCTACAAGGACGGCACGTTCGGTGCTGAAAGATCCGTAACGAGAGCCGAAATGGCGGCTGTTATCTGCCGTATGATCGACAAGGAGAGCGAAGCGAAAAAGGCTGAGGGAACTACGGATTTTGACGATGTCGCAAAGAATCACTGGGCGAGCGGCTACATAAACACAGCGTCCGCCGAGGGAATAATCAACGGTGACGGCAACGGTAAATTCCGTCCCGAAGACGAGGTCAAGTACGAGGAAGCGGTTAAGATGGTAGTCTGCGCGCTCGGTCTCGGCGACGAGGTTGAGGCTGACGCAAAGGACTGGTCGAAGGGCTATCTTGCCGTTGCCGACGAAAAGAGCATTACCGATTCGCTCAAGGGTAAAAAAGGCGAAGCGGCGACACGTGCAGACATATCCGTCATGGTTTGCAACGCTCTTATTTCCGAAATGAAGGCTCCCGAGGTATCGGTTGAACCGGGCGAGTACAAGACGATACAGACAGTAAAGCTCACCACAGAGACCGACGGCGCTGTTGTTTACTACACGGTAGACGGCACCGATCCTCTCGAAAACGGCAAAAAGTACGACGATCCGATAAAGGTTCTCGAGACGCTCACCATCAAGGCTGTTGCCGTAAAGGGCGACGTACTTGCCAGCGATGTGACCGACGCAAAGTACACCATAGTCAAGGAAGCTCACACCGGCTCTGGTTCGTCGGGGACGAAGAAATATACAGTTTCTTTCGACCTCAACTATGACGGTGCGGAAAACGCTCCCAAGAGTCAGAGAGTCAAGAAAGGCAGTACGGCAACGGTGCCGGCAGAGCCGGAAAGAGACGGTTACACCTTCCTCGGCTGGTCTTCCTCCAAGGACGGAAACGATTTCTTTGACTTTGATAACACCATAACCGCCGCCACAACTCTCTATGCGGTTTGGGAAAGTGCGGGGGGAGACGGAACATATGTTGTAACTTTCGATGTAAAGTGCGACGATGCGGACAATACTCCGGCAAAGCAGACTGTAAAGAGCGGTGAATTTGCCGAAGCTCCGGAAAGCCCGGAAAGAAAAGGACACGTGTTCATGGGTTGGTATTCGGACGAAGAATACAAAACTATGTACAATTTTACAGGAACTCCCGTCACAGACAATATAACGTTAAACGCACTCTGGGTAAACACCGATGATAAAACCGACACTGACGGAGACGGTCTCACCGATTCTATAGAGGATTATTACGGAACGGACAAGAATAATCCAGATACGGACGGCGACGGCTTGTCGGATTACGTTGAGGTTGCAGTTATAGGACTTGATCCTCTCAATAAAGATACTGACGGAAACGGCATTGATGACGGTGACGAAGACAGTGACGGCGACGGCATAACAAACATTGAAGAAATCAAGCTCGGCACAGATCCTTCACTTGAAGACAGTGACGGCGACGGACTCAGCGACAAGGAAGAAATTGAGAAATACAAGACAGATCCTCTCAATGCAGATACTGACGGTGACGGCGTATCAGACGGCAAAGAGGTTGAACTCGGAACAGATCCTCTCACAGCTCAGTCAACGTTTGAGATGAATGTGACGAGCGACGATATCCCCGAGAACGGTGCGGAACCTTCTCTGGATATTGAGCTTCCCGGCAAACAGGCAGAAAGTGTCGGCATTACAAGAGTTATCGATGACAATCTTCTCCCGAATAACATTCCCGGTGCAATGAGCGGTGCTTACGCATATGAAGTAGACGGAACATTTGACAGTGCAACCGTAAGCTTCAAATTCAACAATACCGCATCATCCGGCAACGAGGGATCCGAACCTACAATATATAGTTTCGATGAAGAAACGCAGGAACTTGAACCTCTCGACACCGTGATAAACGGCAATGTTGCAAGCACCACCGTCAAAGAATTTTCAACATACATTCTTATCGACAGAAAGATATATGAAGAATCCTTCACATGGCAGGATGTTTGGAAGCAAGAGGAGGAGAAGTATACCGACGTTGAAATAGTACTCGTTATTGATGATTCGGGAAGCATGACTGTGAATGACAGTACCAATATAAGATTGAAGGTCGCACAGGATTTAATAAACGGATTGCCGGCAAACAGTAGAATAGGAATTGTTCGGTTTGAAAGTTGGACCACAAAACTGACAAATAAGCTCAGTGATTCAAAAAATACTGTAAATGGATTTCTCACTGCCGATTATTTCCATTCTAATGGTCTAACATATATGTATACCGCAATTAATGATACATTTTCTCTATTTGAATCAGAAGAAGACACAACGATGCGAATAATAGTCGTGCTTAGTGACGGAGACACATTTGACACCGAAATGCATTCTTCTGTAGTGGATAAAGCAATAAACAAAGGTGTTCAGATATTCACCATTGGACTCGGAAGCAGCACGAATTATTTCACAAATTACCTTAAACCTCTTGCCGAAAGCACGGGAGGAAAATTCTATCTTGCCGGAGAGGCTATAGATCTCGGACTCATATACAAAGATATCGGAGAAAAGATAGATATAATCACCGATACCGACGGCGACGGAATTCCGGACTATTATGAGGACAACATGGTGCTATTCAACGGCATCAAAATCAAGCTCGACAAGAATAATCCCGACACAGACGGAGACGGTGTCCCGGACGGAGAAGAAGTAAAGCTTACCTATGAGTACAACGAAGATAAAACAAAGGTAATCGTTACAGGAAAAATAATTTCCAATCCGACTCTCCCCGACAGCGACGGTGACGGAATTCCGGACGGAGAGGATAAACGTCCGCTCAAATGGGATGTTTCCGACAGAGATCTTGCAATGAGTTCTTCTATGGCTTATGTTGATATGCCGATAGGACTTATGCTCAAAGACGTGCCGTCCGATGTAAAAGCAAAGATTGACGGGGAATTCTCCGATGTTGCCGATCTTGACGAAATAGGAAGATGGAAGGTCGTCGGCACATATCAAAACGAGGCTACCGGAATGCAGGCGATTGCTTTCAGAATTGATTCCAACGTTATTATCGCATACAGAGGAACAAATGAGCTTGTTGACTGGATTACAAACGGATCGGCTTATTTACTCGGTATAAGCACACAGGGTGCCGAAGCCAAAGCTTTCGTAAACAGTATTATGAATTACAACTCTTACAATGATTTGTATATCACGGGTCATTCACTCGGCGGTTATCTTGCATATAAGGGTGCAGCTGCCGGAATATTCAAGAACAAGAATGATGTGGACGGCGTAGTAACATTCAATGGTCTCGGACTCACATTCGGTCTCAATATTGTAGGAAATCTTGTTGATGAAATTCTCCTTCTCAAGAAAGATGATGTTATAAGAAATTACAGCGTAAACGGAGACCCCGTATCACAAGGATTTATCGGGTACACCACCAAGCATTACGGAGAAACAATCACATTCGACAAGAGTTCAAAGGCACGTGACGAACACGCAATGTATACATTCCTCGATAATCTTGTAAGATAATCACCAACACAAAAGGACGCCTTCGGGCGTCCTAATTTATTATTGAAGCACAGTACGGAGCACCGCAGAGCATCACTCCAGCTCTTTCGGCGTGGGGTACTTATGCGGAAGGCCGAGGCAGGCGATGCCTTTCTTGAACTTGTCGAGTTTGTCGGGACTGTCGCAGCGGTACGGGTGAAAGCGAAGCCAGCCGAGATCCTTGAAGTGATATGCTTCTTCGTCGCCGATGCCGCCGTCAAACGGCTGATACATTTCTATTCCCTCGTCAAGCTTCTCCTTGAGCTCATAAAGGTGTGCAGTGTAGACTTCACGGGGCGTACAGCCGTGTCTCTTGCACACGCCTGCGGCAATTCCGACTACCTCGCCAAGCTCGCCAAGGGTACGCATTACACGGATTGCCGAGAATGCAACGTGAGTTGTGCTGACTATTCTGCCGCCGAGAAAGAGGTTCGGCACGTCCTTTGAGTAAAGACAGCGGTACGGAACGGGATATGGCGTGACAATGCCTCTGTGGTATGCGAACGAACGGAACGCCTCACCGAACTTCGCTTCATTCGTCGGTTCGGGAAAGTGCATATCGATGCTCCAGGTTATGCACGCCGTGCCGTCGTCGTGGGGTATGTGTTCCTCAAGATCCTGCTGACGAAGCACAATGTCTCCCTTTACACGGCAGCTCTCACGCTTGCCGCCGAACGGAGATACCCATTTGAGAGCAAGGTTTTCGTACTTTTCACGATTCTGTGATGTGTTCTTCTGAAACGACCAGTTCAAGTATATTGCACGCAAACCGTAATCCCTTATGTACTCCGACTCGTTCACCATATCACGGCGGAAGCCCGTCTCCTGCTCCCAGTCGCCCGAGGTGCAGTTGAGGCACGACTCCTCGTCTATTCCGAGTCCCCAGTCGATGTCAGGAAAAGCGCTCTTTTCGCCGACGTCTTCGGAATACCAGCGTATCGAGTGACCCATTACAATCCTCTGCGGCTCTTTTGGAGCAAGGCTTTCTTCGTATTCGCTCTCCGCCTCACGTCCGTACATCGTCTCAGCCCCGGCAAGCCTTGCGACCGTTGCGTCTCCGGAACAGTCGGAAAACATTGCCGCACGGTATTCGGTCTTTTCGCCCGTGCGTATATTTGTCGTGATAACCGACGCAACACTTCCGTCCGACATAGTTATATCCGTTACCCTCTCACCGAGAGCGAGGTGGCGGTAGCTTGCGCACTCAAAGAAAAGATTCTTCTTGCGTCCGTCCTCGTAAAAGCTTGCGTCGTAAGTGTGCGGATAACCGGAAATAGAACCGACCGAACCGACCACGTTGCCGATGCTTTTGTACGGAGGAAGATTTATCATGCCGCCCATGCACACACGAATTTCGGAGCTGTTACAGCCGCCTAAAACCTCACGGTCGTTTATGAGAAGAGTCTTTACGCCGCTTCTTATCGCCGCATAAGCCGTGCATATTCCGGCAATACCTCCCCCGACAACGATAAGGTCGTATTCCTCACTGCACTTTTTTACTTCTTTCCAACCGAGTCTCTTGCGGAGTGCTTCGGTCTCTGCTTTGGTTTGCGGTGCCGGCGTTCCCTTTGGTGCTATGTACACTGCGTCGCATCTGCCGTTAAAGCCTGTGAGGTCACGAAGAGCAAGCGAATGTGTGCCTTTACAAAGCCTGAGATCTCCTGCCTTCTGCCACGCCCATTCTGCTCCGTTCGTGCCGAGTACGGCGTCAAGCTCTGTTCCGTCGACAACCGCTTTAAACTTTCCGGCGGAATCCTTTACACCCCACACGGCAGTCCAGTCACGTGTGAGAGCATATACCGAATATTCGCCGTCAGCCGACTCAAAATCCGTAACGGCATCGCCGACGGAAATACCCATTCCGTGCGCCATAATATACGCCGACCCGATATTTTCCATGGATTGGCTGTCAATCACCCATCCGCCGAGGTTTTTAAAGCTCTCAGCTTCAATGAATATTTCACCGTTTGAGATACTTGTACAGTTACTCATTTCAGTTTCCTTTCTTAATGGGAATATGTATCTCCCATTCAAATCCGTCCTCGCTCATGTCAGACGGAAAAACTTCAATATTCGGCACATCTGTGCGCTTTTCATACGAAACCGACGGAAGCCAGTAGTCGTTTATGTTTCTGTAAAAACAATTGACGTATGAGTCGTCGGTGGAATTGAGACGGAATATTGCCCATGTGCTTTTCGGGATAACAACCGTGTCGCCAACCGTGCATTCGGGTGAGCCTATGTGACAGCGCACATAACCGTCGCCGTTTTCGTACACGGCATAGAGTCTTTCGCTTTGCGATACGGCATTCTCGGCAATATCCGAGGCGTAGAAGCCGTCCCACACTCCCTCACAGCACTCCGTGTCGTCGATTTCCGACACCGCCGAATAACCCGTAACCTCAAACTGCGGCTTTTCGGATATCGTAACGGTAAGGTCGAAGCCTCCGCCGACGGTTATCTCCGTATTCAGTCTCGTGAGCGTCTTGAAGCTTGCGGCTCCGTTTACCGCCTCCGTCGGCGATATGCCGTGAAACTCACGAAACGCTCTTGAAAATGAGGACGGTGAGTCGTAACCGTACGTTACGGCAAGCTCGGTAATACTTCTTTTTCCGTCACGAAGCTCCTCGGCGGCAATTGAGAGCCTGCGCTTCCTTATGTACTCGCCTATCGGTATCTTCGCAAGGAACGAGAAAATGCGCCGAAGCTCATAATTTGAAAGATTTGCCTTTCTCGCAAGCTCATCGATATCAATTTCACCGTCAAGTCCGTTCTCTATGTCGGCGATAATATCCTTGAAATCGTACATGACGTCACCTTAAAGCGGCTGTACGTCCTGAGACGTGCCCCACACTGTCATTTCCTCGACGACCACTCCGCTCGGCTGATTTGCGGCGTAAAATATCGCATTTGCAATGTCTTCTGCGGTAAGCGTCTGATTCTCTTCACCGATGCCGGCGCCTGACTGAAATCCCGTGCTTGCCGCCGCAGGAATAATGCAGGTCGCCTTTGCGCCGTAGGGACGAAGCTCGACGTAGAGTCCCTTTGTGAAGTTGAGTACGCCGGCCTTAGCGGCGGCATATACCGACCAACCGCCCCAGCAGTGGCGTGCGCAGACGGAGGAAATATTGATTATAATGCCGTCATGCTGCTCTTTCATGAGCGCTCCGAAGAGCTTTGAGCCGTACATAACGCTTGTGAGGTTGAGTGCGACCGCTTTTTCGATGTCCTCGGGAGTCTGTTCGGAAACGTCCGCAATTCGCACTCCGCCGCCGGCATTGTTTACGAGAACGTCAATCTTTCCGAACTTTACAGTTACCTCGGAGAAGAATTTTTCCCACTCGGCGTAGCTTGTAACGTCAAGCTTATAACCGGCGTCAAAGCCGTTTTCCTCGGTGACTTTGCGCACCTTTTCGGCGTTTCTCGAGGCAATTATAACCGTATCTCCGTTTTCCTTGAATTTCTTTGCCGCAGCAAGACCGTAGCCGCTTGTGGCACCTGTAATTACAACTGTTTTACTCATGATAAACCTCCGTATTTGTCTTTTAATATAGTCTCAAGGACAGTATACCACAATCGGTGAAAACTTTCATTACATTTCTTGTACTTTTGTGTTGCGACGCGTAAAAATTTTCTTGACATATCGTCCGCTCTGCTTTATAATATTAGCATCATAAGTCAAAGACAGGAAACGAAAATGGAAAAGGTAATCAATGTAACCGTAGGCGGCGAGATGAGCGGCAGACGTATAAAGGACCTGCTGACGTACAAACTCGGACTCTCGGGCAACAACATAAAGAAGTTGAAATTTCACGGAAAAATACTGAAAAACGGAGAAAACGCCACCGTACGTGACGGGCTTTCGGTCGGCGACAGGATAATGCTTATGTTCCCCGACGAACGCTCGGAGAGTATCGTTCCGTCCGACATACCGATAGAGGTTATTTACGAGGACGACGACGTACTTGCCGTAAACAAGCCCTCCGCAATGCCGACTCATCCGAGTGCCGGTCACCATGACGACACACTCGCAAACGCAGTTATGCACAGGTACGGCGGAAGCTTTGTCTTTCGTCCGATAACGAGGCTCGACGGCGACACGACGGGGACGGTACTCATAGCGAAGAATGCCGCAAGCGGAAGCAGACTCTGCGCAGACATCGCCGCAGGTAAGCTGCACAAAAGCTACGTCGCCCTTTGCGTCGGAGTGCCGAAAGAAAAATCGGGGACAATCGACGCACCTATAGGTCGTGCCGACGGCAGTATAATCAAGCACACAATACGCGCGGACGGAGCGGAGGCGGTGACGAAGTACGAGGTTATATCGCAATCGCAAAGCGGTGCATATTCGCTCATAAGAGCATACCCCATAACAGGCAGAACGCACCAGATAAGAATACATCTTGCAAGCATCGGCTGTCCGATATACGGCGATTTTCTTTACGGAGAGGAAATGCCGGGAGTGCGGACTCTCCTTCACTGCGAGTCGGTCACCTTTCCCCACCCGTCCGACGGACACACGGTAAAGGTCACGTCCGAGATACCGCCCGATATGCGTAAAATGACCGTAAAGCTTAACCTTGCATGACAAATGGCGGACCGTGTACTCAGCGGTCCGCCGCAGTTCTTTTATTATATTACTGTCAGCCGTTGAAGTTTTTTCTGCGACCGAAACCGATGAAGTTGCTCTTCGGTTTTTCGCCGATAGACGGAATCGTGCGGAAGGACTGTCCGATATTTAAACCGTTTTCATCCAGCCTTCTCTGAAGAGAGGCAACATCGATGTCTCTTACGTATTTTCCGCTGTTTGCGCACATTGCGGCGGCAGTACCGGCGGCTTCTCCGAGAGACATACAGCACATCACAAGACGTGTTCCGGATTGCCCGGGGACATCTGCGGAAATGTTTCTGCCGGCAGAAAGCAAGTTGTTCAGCTTTATGGGAACAAGACTTCTGTAAGGAATGTCATACCAGAATTCGCCATCGGGTACAAGGTCTATCATATTGACTCTGGGCAGATCGTCCTCCGGCGGTAATTGAGTACCCCATCCGGCACGGTTTGAGATATATGCCTCTCTGCCGTCTGGAAGAGTACCCTTAAACCATTTAAGATTACCGGGGGCTGTAAAACCATGAATATCAAAGCCGTGCTGACTTATAGTAATAACATCGTCAAAACGTCTTGCATATGCAATGTCCATTCCCGTAAAAATATATTCACCCTTGATGCGGCGGCTTTCTCTTACGCCGAGAAGTGTCCCTGTGTAACTAAGGTAGGAGTTTTCAAATCCGGGTACGTTTTCTCTGATGAATTCGGCGAGTATGGCACACTGTTCTCTGCCCTCTGTGTACATTCTCGTTAAATCTTCATTATCGGTAGGGCGACAGTTACGCGAATGTGCGAGACAAACACCGACCTCATCCATTCCGCAATGCTCCGGACGCGAGGGGATGTGCGTCATCCAGTTTATGTGGTTGTCAATTTCGTAGGACAGCTTCCCCTCCGCAAGGGATTTTTTGATTAAATCTACCCACTTCGGGTCATTTTGACGCAGGTCACTTGCCGCATATTTATCAAAATCAACTCCACCGAGGACAAAATCGAGCGAGCATCCCATTGAAATGCCATCCTCTGTGCGACCGCTCATTGTTTCGGCCCCGGCAAGGAAGGCAACGTCAGAGTCTCCGGTCGCATCAACGAATGTCTTGCCCAGTATTGCACGCAAGCCGCTTTTCGTATATATAACAACTCCCTTTAAATCGTCTCCGTCAACCACAGCATCAATAACGGGTGTAACAAGAAGAACTTTTACGCCTGCTTCGGTCATCATTCTGTCGAGAATCAGCTTGTGCTTTTCAGGATCTGTATTATTATGCTTAAGACCGCCTATTTCGGTTATCCTCTTGTAAAAATCAGCACCTACGCCCGAAGCAAAATCAAGGGGAATATTAACAATTCCAAATGTTGCCAGTCCCCCGAGACCGCTCGTGTTTTCAATAATGATGGTCGAAGCTCCGTTTTTCGCCGCGGCAAGTGCCGCACCGCAGCCTGCCATGCCGCCCCCCGCAACAACAACATCGTACTCACCCATTACAGGTATTTTTCTCTCGTCCTTGCTTATCAGACAACCGTTTTTTACATTAAATTCAATCATTTTTCTTCCTCCTTTATGGGTATAATTGCTTCGGCTTGACAGCAGTCATAGCATCTTCCGCAGCCGAGACACTTTTCGGTATCAATCCTCGCCGAGACATTTTCGATTATTTCGACCGCTCCGATCGGGCACTGCGATACGCACATCAGGCACAACACACACCCTCCGCCAACCTTGTACTTTACTTTCATAGCAACACCTCCTCAATCTCTCGAAGTTACCTATATTATAACATTTGGCGCAAGTCAAGTAAATATCCTATAATCGCATTATATTGAACTATTTTATCATTTTACTTGACTTCAATGCAATTTCGGTGTATAATGTCCTTAAAAAGGGGTGCGAAAAAATGATAATAAAAAGCATATGTGCCGCAGAGAAAGAGTCGTTTTCTCTCATTAACATTTCTTCCGTAAAGCAAACTCCTGTCTGGAAAAATCTTACATCTCAGCCAGCGGCAGGTGGACGTAAGCTGAACGGTTTTTTACTTATAACCGAAGGTAAATGCAGATATGCGTGGTACGGCAACGAAGTACATCTTACCCCCGGAAGCCTGATATATTTACCGACAGGTTCATGTCATTCCGTAACGGTCGAAGAGGAACCTTTTTCGTACTATCGCATAAGCTTCGATATGCTCCGAAATGAAAATGCGGAGCGAATTGTCTTTTCCGAGACGCCGCAGCTTGTCGAACACAACGTCGGACGTGAATTTGCAGGACTTTGTTACGATCTTATGCATGTTACGGCTTCGATTGACGGAAGCTTCTCGGCAATATCAATAATGGCGGCTTTTCTTGAACGTGTAAAATCGTTCACCGTCAGAAGCTCATATGGCAGAGTCGGAAACGCTGTCAGGTATATTGACGGCAATTTTTCCGAAAATACCGATGCCGAGGTTCTTGCAAGAATGTGCTGCCTATGTGTTGCCCAATTTTATCGGCTGTTTAAGAAAGAGGTCGGTATGACTCCCGTAGAATACCGCAATAGGCTTCGTATAAACCGTGCGAAAAGGCTTCTCGACGATCCCGAGCTTCCGATATACGAAATTGCCTCCATGGTCGGATTTGAAAGCGCAAGCTACTTTAACCGTATCTACAAACGGTATACGGGAGACTCCCCGGGGGTCGGACGAAACGCAAAATAACAAAGAATCCCCATAGCCACGGGGATTCATTCTATACTGTTACCAAATTTCGACATAATAAATCATACAAACTTAAAGAGATTAAGTCCGGTATCCTCGTCCGCAAATCTGTCAACACGACCGTCTATGACGTTTATTATCATTTCGCAGGTTGCGCTGACGACCGCTCTGTTGAGATGACCGCCGAAAACCTCGCCCTTGTCGTTCCCGGCGCTCATGTGGAAATGGACGTAAAACTCGTCGTTCATGGTATTTATCGTGCCGGTAAGCGACGATATTTCAAAGCTGCCTTTAAAAGAATTTGCGTAATACTTTTTCTCTTCCGTGTTGTAGACACCGACGGTAAAATCATTTGTCGCTCCGAGAGCGTTTACCGAAGCAAGCTTAATGTTTTCGCAAAGCGCAAGCTCTTTAACCTTTTCGAGGATTTCCTCGCCCTTGTCTATTCTTGCGACAATCGTATTTCCGAATCTTTTGTATTCCATATTTACCTCCGAATTTGTTTTAATGAGTGATTATAAACCGAAAATTTAAAAAGAGACCGAATGAAATGTCCGAATCAGACCGATTGCGCTTTTAAACCTTATCTATATCAAGCCAAAGCCCCGGAACAAGATTCTCGGCGTAAAACGGCTCGGCTTTCGCAGTATAGCGCAAATAACGCTTCACTTCCTCGTTTCTGCGTCCGTCAAACTCTTTGAATTTCACGTTCATCTCGGCAAACCAACCGTCGTAATACACGCTCTTCGGTCCGCCCATGGCAAGCAACGGCAGATTCTCGTCGCCGCTTTTGCTGAAATACCACCATGTGAGAGCCGTTACGGTAATTCCCAAGGCAGTCAGTTCGTCTATAAAATCTTCCGCATTTTCAGCAATTATGCAATCAATATATCCGTTGCCGACAGGCTGAACCTTGTATTTCTTCAAAAGATTATCGACCGCACGTAATTGTAAAGGCGTATTTGGGGGACTTTCCGCGAAAAACAGTTCGTAAAAGTAATCGTCGCTTGCATTTTGAAAGAACGCCGTCAGTTCCTCCCAACACCTCTCTTTGACGCAAACGTCGTAGCTGTTCTCCATGCTCGGCTGAATACCTCCGTTCGGATAAATACGGAGAGCCTCTGTACAGCAAACACCAATACGCTTTTCCCTGCACCACTCAACAACTCTTGCGGCGTCATTTCGGCTGAAAAGTATGTATCTGCCGTGATATATTATCGCATTGTCCGAAAAGTTCTTCATGACACGCTTCTCGTTTCGATTTATCAAAAATGTTTCTCGCAGGCTGTCAATTCTTTTGATGTTCACGTTTGTACCTCTCAAAATCCGTTTCGTAGTAGTACCAATTATCCTCCTTCAAAGGGTCAAGCACATACAGGAAATCTATCTCCTCGTATATTCTCTCTTTGCTCTCACAATAAACCATGCCCCCATCCTGTGACAAAGTTGCCCAACGCGAAAATTTGAGAACATCACCGTGTTTTGAAACAGACACAAATCTGTACTTTAAAAACAACTTTTCAACCGCTTCCGCAACCTCAGGCACTTCGATTTTCTCATATTCGCCGTCCGCATAAAAGCAACCGTATCGTTCCGGGTGGTCGTCGTACTTGTAATCGACGTCATTACAGCGCATGCTTTCATACTCACAGGACATCATGTATTCGGAAACTATTCTTACCTCATTCTGATATTTTTCAAGTTCCTTATCCATTTCATGAGCATCTTGCGGATAACCGAAAATGAATGAAATCACTGTGATCACTGCGGCAATGGCGGCAACCAACAGTACAGCGACAAACAATATACTTTTTACAAGCCACATAGAAAGCTTTAAAATCACAGTATCTCCCCCGTTTCAATTGTCAATCGAATTTGAAAAATCTCGTCACGCATCCGAGCTTACATATTGTAAAGCATTACCGTTCAGTTATGATCTTCAATTAAATTCAAAGCAAGCCTCACTTGATTTTCTTTCCGTCGCTGAAAGCTTTGCCGACCACTCCGCCGATTTTACGGTAGGTGTTATGCACGGGGTCATAGGT
>CAKSCN010000028.1 GCA_934444485.1 uncultured Eubacteriales bacterium
CCTCAGGTATGAGTTCATAATTCATGAGAGCCTGCTTTACCGCATCGGGATTTGCTCCCACCTTATCCATCTTATTGATAGCGACGATTATTGAAACGCCCGCCGCCTTTGCGTGGTTAATTGCCTCAACCGTCTGCGGCATTATACCGTCGTCTGCGGCAACCACGAGTATTGCGATATCGGTCGCCTGCGCACCTCTTGCACGCATTGCGGTAAACGCCTCATGACCGGGAGTATCGAGGAATGTAATTTCCTTTTCGCCAACCTTTACTCTGTAAGCACCAATGTGCTGCGTGATGCCGCCGGCTTCTCCTGCGGTTACGTGCGTGTGGCGTATTGCGTCAAGGAGCGAGGTCTTACCGTGGTCAACGTGTCCCATGACGACGACGACCGGGCTTCTTTCCTCGAGATCCTCGGGCTTGTCCTCTTCCTCGGCAAAGAGCTTTTCCTCAATCGTGACAACGACCTCTTTCTCCGCAGTTATGCCCATTTCGTCCGCCACAAGGTAAGCCGTGTCGAAGTCTACCGTCTTTGTTGCGCCGACAGCGTCCATTCCGAGACCCATCATGAGAAGCTTCTTTATAACTTCGCCGGTCGTAATTTTAAGTGCCGCCGCAAGGTCGGAGATCATAATCTGCTCGGGGAGAATAACTGGACCCGTAAACTTCTTCACGTTCTCGTTTTCGACAGGCTTGCCCTTTGCACCCTTCTTGCCCTTGCCCTTGAAGTTGTTCTTCTGGAACTTTCCGGCAGTGGGAGCAATTTCACGTGCAGCAGATTCGTTTCTGTTTATTCTGCCGTTTGCACCTCTTGCGCCTGCGCTCTTCTTTATCTTTACCTCGGTATCCTCATCGGAAACCGCCGCTTCACCGGCGAGACGGTCAAACTTATCGTCGTACTTGGAGAGGTCAATCTCACGTGCTCTTATGTCGACGAGTCTCGTTCCGTCCTCCGTCACCGTTGCGAGAGTGCTGTTCTCTGCGGAAGCTCCGTTTTCGCTCTTATAGCGGCTTCTTGCACGTCCGTCCTTGTCGTATATCGGGCGAATACTCGGCTGGCGAACCGACTGAGAGTCGTAATCGTCGTCCTTTCCGCCGCCGGGACGGAAGCCGTTCTTGTTCTGCGGTTTTCCCGCACTGCTCTTCTGACCGAATGCCGGTTTGTCGAAGCCGCCGAATCTTGCGCCGGAGTTCTGAGGTCTGTCAAAGCCGCCCTGCGCACCGTTTGCATTTGCGCCGTAAGGTTTTCTGTCTCCGTAGCCGCCCTGCTGAGAGTTGCCGTCATAGGGCTTTCTGTCACCGAAAGTGCGCTGTCCGTCGTAGGGCTTCTTATCGCCGAAGCTTCTCTGACCGTCGTAGGGCTTCTTATCGCCGAAGGTGCGCTGTCCGTCATAGGGCTTCTTGTCGCCGAAAGTGCGCTGTCCGTCGTAGGGCTTCTTGTCACCGAAGCTTCTCTGACCGTCATAGGGCTTTCTGTCGCCGAAGCTTCTCTGTTCACCGTAGGGCTTTCTGTCGCCGTTTCCTCTGTTGTCAGAGGTTCTGCCGGTAAATCCGCCGTTACGGTTGCGGTCAAACGAGGTCTGTGCGGCAGGCTTATCGGTTGTTCTGCTCATCTCGGGCTTTGCCTTGGTCTCCGTCTGCTGTGCGTGTACGCTCTCCGCAGGCTTGGACTCGGGCTTGGCTTCAACCTTGGTCTCGCTCTTAGGCTCGGGCTTTACCTCGACCTTTTCGGCTTTCTCGACCTTTTCCGGTGCTTCTGCGGTTTCGGTCTTTGCCGCCGGCTTTGTTTCTTCCTTAACGGCAGTCTTTGCCGCCTTATCGGAGGGTGCTTCCGCTGCCTTTGCAGCCGCTTTTTCTTCGGACTTTGCCGCTTTCGCTTCAGCAGTCTCGACCGTCTTCTTCTCGGCAGGCTCGGGCTTTTTGCGGTTCCAGAATGCCGCAAGCTCTTCGTTGGATGCTTCATTCTTCTTGGTTATGCTTTCGAGAAACACATTCATCTCGTGCTTTTCGAGGGTGGCGGTGTGCGTCTTTCCGGTGACACCGTTCTCCTCAAGTATATCTATTACCTCTTTATTCTTGAGCTTGAAGTTCTTGGCAAGCTCGCTGATCTTTGTTCCGGTATTCTTTTGTGCCATATATTAGACCATTCCTTTCGTAGACGTTGACGGCTGTTTGGAGTGTTATTCCGCCCATCTGTTACAGCATGGGATTCTGCTTCTCCGAACCCAAAAGCTTATATATAATGTCGGCAAAGCCTTTTTCGGTTATAACCGCACAAGAAACAAAGGACTTTTTGCCGAGTCGGTCCGACATTTCGGACATTGTTACGGGCATTGCCACATAGGGGATGTCGCTTTTATCGAAGGCGTAGGAAAGCTCTCGCTTGGCGTTGTCCGAGATATCCTTCGGGAAGAACGCCATAACCGCTTTCCCTTTCTTCATCTGCTCAATGCAAAGCTCTCTGCCGCAGACAAACTTTCCGGCTTTTGCGGCGAACCCCATCGCTCCGAAAATTTTATCGATGCAGACTCCGAGCGAATCAGAGTCAAGCGGCAGTGATATTTCTCTGTCAGCCATCTTCCTTTTCCGCCTGCCTTTCGCTCATCACCTTTTCCGCTTCGAGGTAAACCTCCTCCGGAATATGTACTTCGAGAACCGTTTCGAGTCTCTTTGACTTTTTCACTCTCTCAAAGCACTTAGGCTCGGAGCAGATATATACTCCTCTGCCGGGAAGTTTTCCGACGCTGTCAACCGAAACCTCCCCCTCGGGAGAACGCACTATTCTCAAAAGCTCGTTCTTCGGAAGTTTTCGGTTACATCCCATGCATTTTCTTTCGGGTATTTTCTTTGCCATTTTTCCGCTCCCCCCATGCATTGTTACTGATGCGTTTTTCAGTCGTCAATATCGATTTCAGCTTCTCTTGCCTTTTTGAGAGCCTCCGCAAGCTTACCGCCCATGAGCGTATTGGCTTCGGCTCTTCCCTCGATTATATCGTTGAGTGCCTCGGCACGTGCCTGTTCCGCACTCTTTATGTCAATCTTGCATCCGGTGAGGCGTGCCGCAAGACTTACGTTCTGACCCTTCTTGCCTATGGCGAGGGAGAGCTGATCGTCGTCCACGAGAACTCTGTAGGACTTCGGTGCAACCTCGGTCACGGAAACAACGGTTGCGGGAGAAAGCGCCGCCTTGATGAATTCCTCGGGAATGTCGCTGTACTTGACGATATCTATCTTCTCTCCGCCGATTTCCTTTGCGATATTATTCTTTCTTATTCCTTTCGGACCGATACAGGAACCTATTGCGTCAACGTTTTCGTCTCTCGAATATACGGCGATTTTCGTTCTCGAACCGGCTTCTCTCGAAACGGATTTTATGATAACCGTGCCGTCCTGAATTTCGGGTACTTCAAGCTCGAAGAGTCTCTTTACAAGTCCGGGGTGAGTTCTCGAAAGAACGACCGCAGGTCCTCTCGCTTCTTTGTCCTTCTTGACCTCGAGGACATACACACGTATGATTTCTCCCTCGGTGAAGGTTTCTCCGGGAATCTGCTCCTTCTTCTGGAGGCATACGACGTTCTTGCCTATTTCGAGGATTGCGTCGCCGTTTATGGGGTTTATTCTCGAAACGGTTGCGGTTACAAGCTCGTCCTTCTTGTCCTCGTACTCCTTGATGATAAGTCCCTTCTCGGCTTCTCTTATGCCCTGGATTATCACCTGCTTTGCAGCTACTGCCGCCATTCTGCCGAAGTCGTCCTTGGGCTTTATTTCTACCTCGACGCTGTCGCCGAGCTTGTATCTCTTGTTCTTTCTGTGAGCTTCCTCGAGAGTGATGTGGAGTGCCGGGTTGAACTTGGATCTCGGGAGCTTCTTTGCCTCAATTTCGGCAATATTGTCGGTGTCGTAAAGAATACCCATGGAGTCGGTGTCGTCGATTTCTATTACGGGCTTCTTCTCCTCCTCGGGCTCTTCTGCGGCTGTTTCATCGGCTTCTTCGGCGTCCGCAGCTTCCTCACCCTCACCTGCCTCGGTCTTCTCGGTCTTCTCGGTCTTCTCGGTCTCTGTCTTCTCGGGTTCGGTGTCTTCCTTCATGTTCTCTGCGTTGGGGTCAACAACCGTGAGTATTCTGAACACCTTTATCTCGTTCTTGTCGGGGTCGAGAACGACTCTCACGTTGTTGCAATTGTAATGCTTCTTGACTCCTGCCTGGAGAGCCGCTTCGATTCTCTCGAGCATATAGTCAGCCGGTATGCCTTTTTCTTTTTCGAGAGCTCTTATGGCTCTGAAAAGCTCTGTGTTCTGCATTTTATCATATCCTCCGTAAAATTATTACTTAATCAAAAGTCGGCAACCGTCGAAATTTTGGCGATGAGCTTTCTCTCGAGCGTGTACTCGTTTTCGCCCTCTTTCAATACTATGCCGTTTCCGTCCTCGGAGATACCGCAAAGCGTTGCAGTGAACTGCTTTCTTCCGTCGAGCGGAGCATAGAGCTTTACGGCAACCTCGCTTCCGACAAAAGCCGCAATGTGGGCGTCTGTCTTAAGCTCACGCTCAAGTCCCGGAGACGAAATTTCAAGGTAATAGCTGTCCTTTATGGGGTCTGCCTCTTCGATAATCGGATCTACCGCATCGTTTACCATTTCGCAGTCGTCGAGGCTTATGCCGTCGGGCTTGTCGATATAGATAACGAGGCTCTTTTCTCCGCCCTCTTTCACGATATCGACGTCCCAGAGCGTACAGCCGCATCCTTCAACCGCATCTCTTACCAAATCGGCTATGCGTGCCGTCAGGCTTCCGCCGGTGCGTTTGTTTTCTTTTTCGTTGTCGGTCTTACTCATCTGCGTCCTTTCCGGAGATAACTCTCCAAACAAAACTCAGAAGAGCGACCGTTGCCGACCGCTCTTCACTACTCCTTATACTTATGGGTATATTATACCACGTTTTGCGGAAAATTCAAGTGCTTTGGATATGTATTTACGATTTGTTAGAAATTTTGATACAATTCGCAGTGCTTAAAATAAGCAACACGGAGGCACTCACACAGAATGCCCCCGATTATACTCGACGGTTAGTCTTTCACAGAGGAAAACCCTCCGCAAAAGTTATCTATTTGTAAATGTTTCGCATCTTGTTTCGCTGCAGTTGCAAGCGTAGCAGGTACCGACATCAATACCGTCTGCGGTGCAGGCGTTGCCGCTGTTATACTTGCACTCCGTAGCGGAGCATTCGATTTCGCTGTCCGAGCAGGGACATGTGCTGTCGCAAGCGGCGGAGTTTGTGAGGGAATTTACCTTATCGGAAAAGCTTGCGCATTCGGTATCCTCGTAGCTGTCCGCATTTTCACCGTCTACGCTTATTGCAGTACGGCAGCAGCCTCTGTCGCAGTTATAGATGCACTTTACGGCATCGCATGAAATGTTAGGCATAATATCATTCCTTTCATCATTCTTTGCAAAGCTCTGAACGCTGTTGCAATGATAGTATGCTCACAATTCCGTTTTTCATTCAGTTTGTTTTTTGTTTTCAAATAAATTGACGACGTACAGTCCGTTATCCCGACACTTTTCCACGGTATAGCGTGTTCCGCCGGGGTGTCCGCTGTAGAAAGCGATGCAAGCGGAGCTCATATCGACCATGAGGTCATTGCGCTCGTGCATACAGCCGGGAGTGTGGGTATCATGCAGCACGATCACTTCGTCGCAGGCTTTCTTCACTCTTTCATACACGGCACGCTGAGTAAAGTTCCAGCGCTCGTCCTGATTTGCGCACGGAACGGCAAGAACAAGCTTCATATCGTCGTAAACGCTTCTCAGCCCTATAACGGTAAGCTCCGCAAGCGTGTCGAAGCCTATTGCACCGCCGCCGACAAAGGTTCTGTACCCTCTTTCGTACATTTCGAGGACAGCGTCCTTCACTTTAAGCGAAAGTGACTCCTTCGCCTCGTTCGGTATCACCCTGTGACCGGTGAAGCAACAGGTTCTGTCCTTATTATAGTTACCTTTCATAGCCGCTCCTGTTGATTGTATTTACAGTAGAATTATATCACCCGGACGGTACGATAAACAGTACCTCAGCAATACTTTTGCAAAGAAACACCGAGCCCGGGGAACGGACTCGGCATCACTTACTTTTGATTTACCTTTCGGTCAAGTCTTATTCGGCTTCCGTGCAGAAGGTTACGCTCTCGATGTAGAGGGTGTCGCCGTGAGCGAAGCTCGAAGAAGAGGTTGTGCCGAAGGGGTTGAGGATGAAGCCCTTGGTGAGGTAAGCGGAGGGAGTACCGCTGAGTCTGATCTTAACGGTTGCCCACTCGTTTGCCTTGAGGTCTTCTGTTGCCGTGAAGGTTCTCTCGCCCATTGCACCCTCGTCGCCTCTGATTCCGATGGAGAGAAGCTTGATGGAGGGCTTGATAGCCTCAGCGGACTCTGTCTTGAAGTAGTAGGAGATTACAGCGTACTTGTAGTTCTTCATGCTGATAATGCCGCCGTCTGCGGTAACCGCCGTTGTACCGTCGATCTGAACCGCACCGGAGTCATTGCCGCCGGGAACTATCGCAACTACGTTCTTCTCATCCTTAGTTGTGAGCGAAGAGCTGAAGTTCTTCTTGTTGTCGTAGGAGTATCTGAGCATTTCGGGACCTACAACGGTAGGATCCTTAGCTTCGATATCAGCATCGGTAAGCTCGCCCTCTTCGATGATCTCCTCTTCCTCCTCTTCGTCGGTTGTGCCGTTTCTGAGCTTTTCGAGGTCGGGCTTTGTGGGATACCAAGTGAGAGACTCGATGTAGATTATATCTCCGGCAGGGATCTTGTTAGCCGCAACGTCGCCGAACGGACGGAGGTGGAACTGGGTTGTCTTGAACTTGGTCTGATCCGCAGGGTTGATGTCGAACATTACATAGTTCCAATCATTAACCTTGATTTCGGATACTTCGCACTGAGCCTTAAAGCCGCCGCCTGCAACGCACTCGGGATCGTCTGCAATACCGCCGCGGAGAATGTTGAGCATAGGAACTCCGAATGCGGACTCGTTCTTGGATTCGTAGTAGTACTTGAGGACTACATATCTGTAGACTCTTGTATCGATAACGCCCTTGGGCGAATTTTCTGTTGCGGGGATTCTTCCGTAACCCTCGATTGCGAGGTTCTTGGAGCTTTCGGGGTTGGGAACGATCTTACCTACAGCAACATCGTCCTTAGTGTCGGCAGTACCGGTGAATGCGCCGGACTTGTCAACCTGACCGGTAAGAGCGGTACCCTTTGTTACGAGGGGAACCTTCTTGACGTTCGATGTGGTGGACTTATCGTCCTTCTTTGTATCCTCGGAGGCTGTCTTTACTGTGGGAGCTGCGCCGCCGCTGATTGTTGTTTCGGGCTTATCCGTGTAGAATGTAAGGGAGATGATATCGATTGTCTGACCTGTGGGGATATCGGGCCCCTTGAGACCGCCGAATGCGGAGAAGTGGTACTGTGCGAGTTCGCCGAGACCGGAGAGACCCTTATCGGTCATTGCCTTGCCGATATCGAAGATCGCTGTCGTCCACTTGTTGGCTTCGAGAGGTGTGGAATCGAGTGTGCCTACACCGCCGTTGCCGCCGAGAGGTCTGAGAGTCATCTTGGTTGCCTTCTGATCTTCACCTTCGGGTACTCTGTAGTAGTAGATAACTTCAGCGTACTTGTAGGTATCGAAGTCAACGCCTCTGCCCTTGATGTTCCAACCGTCACTTACTACGGCAGAACCTACGGAAGGATTGGGGTTGGGAGTGTATCTGATTGTCTCGTACTTTCCGTCACCGATAGGCTGAACAGTCATGATAGCGTGGTCGTTACCGTCCATCTTGATGTTGAGCTGTTTCGGGGAAACGACTACGGGATCCTTTGTCTGAGCCGCAGACTGGGTAATTACGAAAGGCTTAGCTCTTTCGAGACCGTTGTTCTTATCTCTGATGATCTCGAGGATGTAAACGAACTTGGAACCGGAATCGGGCTTCGGAGGCTTGGGATTGATAACTGCGTCAAAGGATGCGTAGTCGATCTTATCCTTGTCGAATGTTCCGGGATATCCGCTGATGTTGAGCTTCTTTTCGGTAGAACCGTTGTTGCTCTCGCCTGCGGAGATAGTCTCGTTCTTCATATCCTTGAAGTCGCCGCCGTTGATTGTGATGATGATATCGCCGCCGACTCTCGAATCGGGTCTCTTGTTACCGCCGATGATTTCGGCTTCGGAGGTGAACTTGCCGCCGTTGATGATAACATTGACGTCGCCGCCTACGTTGCCGTCCTCAGCACCGCCGCGAACAGTACCGTTGAATGTACCGTCGTTTATGGTGATTGTGGAACCGCCGGTAACGGAACCTACGGAACCGATTACATCTGCGTACTCACCGCTGTTGATTGTGATATCAGCCTTTTCAGCCGTGCTCTCAGCGTCGGAAGTACCGCCGATGATTGTGAGATACTGGGTGTTTGCCTTTACTGTGATGCCTGTATCCATGGTGAGCTTGCCGCCGCACGCATCGATACCTGCACGCTCTGTGGAGTTAACTGCGAAGGTGATGTTCTTGAATCTTGCGTCAATGCCGCCGAGCTTAAGGAATGCACCTTCTTCGATTGTGATTGTGGAATCCTTGGTTGCACCTACGATAAGGATTTCGGAATCGGCAGATACCTTTTCCTCGCTTCCGTCGGAGGTGTAGTCGAGAACTACGATCTTACCGCTGTAAGAACCGTTGGGGTTGCCGCCTGCGGGAACTTCCGTGAGAAGCCCAACCGCCTTCTTGAGAGAAGCTACGGGAGCTGCGGATGTACCGGAGTTTGCATCGTCGCCGGTTGCGGAAGATACGTAGATTGTGTTAACTGCGAGAATATCGAACGTGGACTGATCGATCTTCTTGAGGAGAGCCTCGCCATCACCCTCGTAGTCAAGAGCATTGAGAATTGCCTTTCCCTTTACGGCTGTCTTATTACCCCTCGCAACGATTGTTTTTTCATTAAGTGCGGAGAAATCTCCTCCGGTAATTGTTAGGGTGAAGTTGCCGTTGATGTTAAGAGGTCTGTCGGTAGCGAACGGTCTAAATCCTGCGTATGCCTTTCCCCCGTTGACGGTGATATTGACATCACCCGTTACGGTTACGTCGGAAGCACCGCCCCAGCCTTGGGAAATTGTGCCGAACGAGCTGCCTTCGTTATAGGTAAAATTCATTGAGGAGAGGGTCTGCGTACCGCTTTGTACCCATGTATGTGTTCTTATTGTACCGATCGCACAGCCGTTAACAATCATGTTAGAGGCAGTGAACATCGGCTTTGCGGAGGTGTTGAGGTCTGTGGAAAGGATAACGTCGTCAGCAACGCCTTCCTTACCGAGAACGAGAAGGTTGTTGCCCATCTGGAGGGAGTTGTCGTTACCGCCGGGGAGCCAGTTGAGCCAAATGTTCTCGAAAGTGAGAGGACCCCTTGCATCATTCATGTAGTAAAGGTTGAGCTTTACCTTAGCTGTGGGATCGTCTTCGTCCTCAGCACCTCTTACGGTAATCATATCGGTGTGAGTCGGGAAGCCGAGAGCCTTACCTGCTGCGTCAACGAGCTTGAAGTCGTCGCAAACTATAACGTAACCGCCTACGCCCTTGAGCGCCGCAAACGCTGCGTTCATTGTGCCGTAAGCCTTTGTAGAGTCAACAGAGCCCTTGTAGTTGCCGGTGTACGTACCCATAGCGGAGAGATATACAACAGCCTTGCCGTCGTCGGGAGTATACTTGTAAGGAATGATGAGACCGTTCTCATCGAGCTTGGGAAGGTTGCCTGTGAATACTTCGGTATTCTTCTCTCTGGAGATTACGGTGTCGAACATATAAATCTTGTTCGTTGCGTCGAATGCCGTTGCATCCTCACCGTAAGGATAGAGCTTGAAGGAGTTGAAGTTGTTTGCAAGACCGCCAATCTCAAATGTTGCTATAGCATAGTTGTTTGCTACGATAACCTGCTCTGCTTCAACAATTGCGTTGTCGCCGAACTGTGCCGCAACCTTGAGGTCAGCGGGGATTGCGCTGTTGGAGTGGAGGTAGTAACCAACCTTAACATAAGGCTGCCACTCGGGGTTAACGGTGCCGTCAAGCTTGTATTCAACGAAGGGAGCTTCGGGAGCGTCGGTCTTGAGAGTGAGCATCGTTGTGTCGCCTGCTACGAAAGGCTTCTCCTCTGTGAGGATGCCGTCGGCGTCACGTCTGTTTACCCAGTTGATGCCGGGGATTACTATGTCGTCCTGAGGAATTACTATCTCGCCGAAACGGTCGGTGGAAACCTTGCCGTAGTCGAGAGAGTAGCTCATGCTGTTCTGTGCGAAGGAGATGCTCTTAATGTAGAGGTGGAAGCCCTCTTCGAGAGCGGTCTCGGATGCGGTGAACTTGATGTGGGAAGCGCCTCTGAATGCAGATGCGTCGAAGGAAGCAGTACCCCATTCGTTTACAACGAGGTCGTTGAACATGAACGCTGCGCCGCCGTTGTCCTCGATCTTCATCGAGCCTGCTACGGTCTTGTCGCTCTTTATGCTCGAGATGTAGTAAACGATAGAACCGCCGCTTATTGTGTTTGCAATGCTCTTGGGAATGCTGATGACTGCGCCGTCCGCTACCTTTGCAACGTCGAAGTTGTCGAGTGCGATAACGGTTACGTTCTTGTCTCCGTACTGCTTGAGTTCGGCAGGAAGAATTGTGAAGTCGTCGGCATTGCCGTTGAAGTTGGTGTTTGTACCTACTATCTTAACGGAACCTGTGATGTTAACGTCGTTATCAACCGTGAGCTTGTAGTCGCCGGCGTCGATAACGGAACCGTCGCCCGTTTCGATTTCGATATCCTTGAAGTGAGTGTTACCGCCGAGCGTAAGAGTTGCGCCGGGAGCTATTGTAAGCTTTGTACCGGTTACGGTAACGGTTGCAACGTGTGTCGGGAGAGTTGTGTCTGCGGAAACCGTGAGACCTTCGCCCTCTGCAACTACTGTACCGCCGTATGCTGTTGCGGAGGTAGAGCCTGCGGTTACTTCGGTAACGCCTGCCGAGAGGTTTTCACCGCTCTTTGTGGTTGTTACCTTATATACCTCGTTGAATGCCGAAACATTTGCGGAGGAAGCCATGGCAGGATTGTCAATGACATTGAGAATCTTCTTGCCGCCTACATTTGTGTTGCCGGCTACAGAAAGCTGCTTCTTGAATGTACCGCCTACGAGATTGAGAACGAGGTCGCCGTCAATCCATACCTTGTTTCCACCGGCGAGATTTACGAAGTTGTCGCCGAACGTACCGCCGTAGATGCTAATTGTGAAGCTGCCCTTAACTCTGGAGTTAGCCTGCGTGCCGTCGCCGCCGTGCATACCCTTGAGGTTGGAGCCTGTGAAGTTACCGCCGTAAATTGTAAGTTTTGCGTCGCCGTTGATAACGCCCTTACCCCATGCGCCGAGGACTCTGAGTTCGGGAGCAACCATACCTGAGTAGAACGTAAGGTCAACCTTGGGGCTTTGTCCGCCGTCGTTACCGCCGATGATGCCGAGTGCAGGTGTAGTGCCGGTTCTCTTTACCCAAACAATATCGGTATCAGAACCTCCGGGTTCTCCGAAGATGCCTTTCTTTCCGGCAAGAATAATACCTGTATCGCCGTTTGTTCCGTTGGTAAACTCAATATACTTCTGGAACCATGTATCTCCGTTTATCGGAGCCTGACCACGGAAATAAATCTTAGCGGTGTATGTCTCTGTACCTCTTACCTTAAGAAGATTCGTGTGAGTCGGAAATCTCTTGTATACATTGCCGTCAATGATTATCGGCTTCTTATCTTCTCCGCCCAAATCATCCGCATTCGCCAAGAAAATATCGGAGAGAAGTATGAGCGTACCGCCGCCTACCTTATCGAGTGCGTTGACCGCTGCAGTGAGGTCGCCGTAAGGATTGAGGGAGGTGGACTTATCGGGAGTGCCGGTGTAAGTACCGCCAGCCATGTAGTAAGCAACCGCCTGACCGTCGGGATCCTCATAGGTGTAAGGACGAATGTCGCCGTTTTCGTCGAGGTCGGGTTTTGCGTAGGATACGGAGGAGGTGTCCTCTGTCTGAGAGAAGACTATCTTCTTTATGTATACCTTATTGGAAGCCGCAGGTGTGAATTCGAGGGTGTTACCAAAAGGATAGAATTCTGCGCCCTTGGTTGTATGTACATTCTTGATTGCGCCGAGGTCAAAGAGTGCGACCGTCCATCCATCCGCCACAACTGCGGAGGAAGCCTTGACGACATTGCCCTCAACCTCGATTGCCGGAGTACCGGAAACAGCACCGTGAGCGTAATACTCTATTCTCACGTAGGGCTGCCACTCGGTTCTTATCGGCACTGCGTCTATATGTACGGAGTAAGCGGACTTGCCGACAATGGGAGAAAGCTTTGCAGCCTTACCGCCGACGAAGTCTACAACCCCTGTCTCGAACGTTTCGCTCTCAAGAGCGTCCATGGATTCGCCTTCCTTGATGAAGTCGTCCATCTTGCCGACGAGTTCGTCATTCGAGTCATACTTCGGAACGGAGAAGGTCTTGTTGGAGACGGTCTTGTTCGAGTATGTAATAGACTTTACGAATATTCTCTGTCCGTCTGCCGGTGTTACCTTGAGCGTCTGCTCGGAGGAAGCACCTGCGGCGGAGATATCGATAACGGCCGTTGCCCACTTTCCGGTTACGAACTTATCCTCGGTAACTGTATCGGTATCAACGATAGTGGAGGTTACGGGGTAAGCTGTGCCGTTTACGGTGAGGGTGAATTCGCCTGCGCCTGCGCCGACTGCAACGTAGTTAATATTTGCGATTGTGTATTCGTCGTTAAGGTTTTCGGCTGTCTTCTTCTCGGAAGCGGTCTTCTCAACGAGACCTGCCGTGAAGTCGTCAGCCTTGAATTCCGTACCGATGCCGAAGCCGTTGTCGCTTGTCAGCGGAACGCAAACGGGTCTTACGCCGCCGGTGATTGTGGTAACGGGCTTTTCGGAGTAGAATGTAAGGCTTACAATATCAATCGCGTGATTTTCCGGAAGATTATCGTAAGTTGAGTTCTCGCCCAACGGATAGAAGTGATACTGTTCAAGCTTTTCATTCTTCTGTGAGAAGAGGTTCGAGAAGTCAAAGACTGCACTTGCCCACTGGTTTGCAACAAGCTTTGTTTCAGCCTTAACAGCATTTCCTGCCATTCCGGAGAACTTCTGGAGCCATCTGATCATCATCGAATCATCGATGGGAGTATCTCCTTCTGGCACTGTGTAGTAATAGATTATCTCAGCATAGGGATAATCTGCGGAATAAATCGAAGATGCATTTCCATAACCCTCAATTACAGCTCCGCCCTTTTTGCTGGGAGAAGGGTTTTTAACCATTCTCGCAGTGTTCGTGCCGTCGGAAAGAACCTGTCTTGTAGAAAGCAACGTGTCGTTACCGTCTACCTTTCCGGCGAATTTTGTGTAGTCAACCACAAACGGAGTCTTGGTAAAAGTGTTGTCATGCTTGATCTCAAGATCCGCTGCGGAAACGCTTACGCCTGTTGTGAAGACGAAAGCAGACAGTATCATCAGGATTGCCAATACTGTCGAGAGAGTTTTCTTCATGTTTGAGCACACTCCTTGAAAATATATTTGATACGGTGGTATTATAATACAAATCGAATTAAAAATCAAGGCTTTTTTCAAAAAACTTAATCGGTTTTAAGCACCTGCTTTCAATTTCTCCAAATTGCACAAAAACCGACCTATAATTTTGTGCATTTGCACCGTTATTTTGGTTAACTCGCCGAAACGCATTTATTTCTTAATTTTAACATTTTTGCTTGAAATAGTCACATTGTTGTGATATAATAATGGGGAATATCGCAAAGTGTTTACTGTGTGCCGCAAGGTCGGAATAACTTGAACGATATTCAAGCAAACAAACGAAAGGAATGAACACTATGGCAGAAATCCGTCCTTTCCGAGCTTTGAGGTTTACGGACAAGGCAGGCGAAATTTCAAAGAACGTCTGCCCTCCCTATGACATCATAAGCGAGGAGGAACGTCTCGGCTATCTTCATGAGAGCGAGAACAACATCATAAGACTTGAGCTTCCACGGGGTGAAGAGCCGTACAGGAAAGCTGCGGAGGATCTGCGAGTGATGCTGTCCTCGGGTGTACTTCGCTGTGACGCCGAGGACGGAATATATATATATGAGGAAGAATTCACGGCTTACGGCAAGCGTCACAAAATAAAGGGTATTTACACGCTTGTTCGTCTTGCGGAGTTTTCCGAGGGAGTTGTGCTTCCGCACGAGGAGACGCTTTCCAAGGCGAAAACAGACCGTTTCAACCTCATGAGTGAAACCTACTGCAATTTCAGTGCGATATACTCAATGTACTCGGACGCCGAAAGAAAGGTGACGTCGATTATCGGAAAACTCTCCGAAAGGAAGCCCGATATTGAGTTCACCGCCTCCGACGGAGTTGTGCAGAGACTTTGGTGTATATATAATAAGGAAGAGATTTCTGCGATAAGAGCGGCTTTCGCAGACAAAAAGCTCTATATTGCGGACGGTCATCACCGCTACGAAACGGCTCTTGCGTTCAGAAAAAAGATGCTTGCCGACGGCGACATTAAGTCGGAGGACGATCTCGGAAACTTCGTCATGATGATGCTTGTCGATATGGAGAACGACGGACTTGTCGTATTTCCGACTCACAGGCTTGTAAGAGACCTCAAGAGCTACGACAGAGAAGCGGTAAAGAAAGGTCTTGCGAAGTACTTTGACGTTACTCCCGTCGAAAAAAGCGGCATTGAAAAGGCTCTTGACGAGGGAAAGGACGGCAAGGTTTACGTATGGTGCGCCGGAAACGGCGAGTACTTCAGTGTTGCGCTCCGTGACAAGGAGAGTGCCGAAAAGAGACTCGGCGAGCTTTTTGCGGACAAGAGCAGTGCTTACAGAAATCTTGATGTTACGGTGCTTCACAGTCTGATTCTCGAAGAGATTTTCGGTATTGACCGTGAAAACATGGCAAATCAGATAAATCTGACATACACGAGAAGTATCGACGAAGCGACCGACGGAGTGGATTCGGGCAAGTTCGACTGCGCTTTCATTATCAATCCGACGAAGGTATCCGAGATCCGAGACGTTGCGGCGGCAGGAGACAAGATGCCTCAGAAATCGACCTACTTCTACCCCAAGCTCATAACGGGACTTGTAATGAACAAGATAAAAGATATACAATATTAAGGAGAAAGCATTATGCCGAAAGAATTGGAAAAACAATATAATCCACACGGCACAGAGGACAGAATATATGCCATGTGGAACGACGGCGGATTCTTCAAACCGTCAAGCGACAAGAAAAAGCCTCCGTACTCTATAGTTATTCCCCCTCCCAACGTAACGGGACAGCTCCACATGGGACACGCTCTTGACGAGACCTTGCAGGACATCCTCATCCGTTTCAAGAGAATGAACGGCTACAATGCGCTCTGGATTCCCGGAACGGACCACGCCGGCATTGCGACTCAGATTAAGGTTGAGGAAAATCTCCGCAAAGAAGAGGGGCTTACAAGATACGATCTCGGCAGAGAGAAATTTCTCGAACGTGTATGGGAATGGAAAAACAAGTACGGAAACAGAATTATAAGTCAGCTCAAAAAGCTCGGCTGTTCCTGCGACTGGACTCACGAGAGATTCACGATGGACGAGGGCTGTTCCAACGCTGTTAAAGAGGTTTTCGTTTCCCTTTACCAAAAGGGGCTTATATACCGCGGAAACCGAATAATCAACTGGTGCCCGAGCTGTGCGACGGCACTTTCCGACGCCGAGGTTGAGTACAAGGAACAGCCCGGTCACTTCTGGCATATAAGATATCCCGTTGTGGGCAGTGACGAATACATCATCGTTGCTACTACCCGTCCCGAGACCATGATGGGCGACACGGCGGTTGCGGTTCACCCCGACGACGAGCGTTACGCTCACCTTGTAGGCAAGAAGCTTCTTCTTCCTCTCATGAACAGAGAAATACCCGTTATTGCCGATGAATACGTCGAGAAGGATTTCGGTACGGGCTGTGTTAAGATTACTCCGGCGCACGACCCCAACGACTTCCTTGTTGGTCAGAGACACAGCCTTGAGGTTATCCGTGTCATGAACGACGACGCAACCATAAACGCAAACGGCGGAAAATACGAGGGTATGGACAGACTCGAGGCGAGAAAGGCGGTTGTACATGACCTTGAAGAGGGCGGATACCTCGTAAAGGTTGAGGATTACAGCCACAACGTCGGCACGTGCTACAGATGCGGCACGAACGTTGAGCCTCTCACGAGCAATCAGTGGTTCGTAAAGATGGAGCCTCTCGCAAAGCCGGCTCTCGAAGTTGTTTACGACGGCAGAGTAAAGTTTATCCCCGAACGCTTCACCAAGACCTACACGAACTGGATGGAGAACGTTCACGACTGGTGTATTTCCCGTCAGCTTTGGTGGGGTCACAGAATACCGGCGTTCTACTGCGACAAGTGCGGTGAGATGTACGTTTCCAAGGACGAACTTCACACCTGCGAAAAGTGCGGTGCTCCGCTTCGTCAGGAGGAGGACGTTCTCGACACGTGGTTTTCTTCGGCACTCTGGCCGTTCTCTACTCTCGGCTGGCCCGAAAAGACGGATGATCTTGCGTACTACTATCCGACAAGCACTCTTGTAACCGGCTACGACATCATATTCTTCTGGGTTGCGAGAATGATTTTCTCGGGTCTTGAGCATATGGGCAAGGAGCCGTTCCACGATGTATTTATACATGGTCTTGTAAGAGACGAACTCGGCAGAAAGATGAGTAAGTCCCTCGGCAACGGCGTCGATCCCCTTGAGGTTATAGACAAGTACGGTGCGGACGCTCTGAGATTCACTCTCGTAACCGGAAACTCTCCCGGAAACGACATGAGATACTCCGACAAGAAGGTTGAGGCGTCGAGAAACTTCGCAAACAAGATATGGAATGCGGCACGCTTCGTTCTTCTCAACCTCGACGAGGACACAAAGCCGATTCTTCCCGAGTCGCTCACTCTCGAGGACAAGTGGATTCTCACGCTTCTCAACAACACCGTATCCGAAATGACGGCAAACCTCGACAAGTACGAACTCGGAGTTGCCGCAGGAAAGCTTTACGACTTCATCTGGGATCACTTCTGCGACTGGTACATCGAGCTTGCAAAGCCGAGACTTTTCGCAAAGGGTACGCCCGAAAACAAGTCGTGCCAGCAGGTTATTCTTTACGTTCTTACCGAGACTCTCAAGCTTCTCCACCCGTTCATGCCCTACATTTCCGAGGAAATTTGGCAGCATCTCGGAGTTGACGACAGTCCCGTTATCGTAGCGGAGTGGCCGAAATACAAGAAAGAACTCAACTTTGCCGACGAAGAGAAGGCAATGGACAGAATAATTGCGGCAATATGCGCGATAAGAAACAGACGTGCAGAGATGAACGTTCCGCCGTCAAAGAAAGCAAAGCTTATCGTAATTTCGTCCTACAAAGACTCTTTCAACGACAAGACCGCCGTATTCTTTGAGAAGATGGCGTCGGCGTCCGAGGTTGAGTTTGCCGACAGCTACGAAGCAGAGGGTGCGGTAAGCATCGTCACCGACAGCGCAAAGCTCTTCATCCCGATGAACGAAATAGTTGACACCGAAAAGGAAAGAGCACGCCTCGAAAAAGAAAAGGCAACCGCACTTTCGGAAATAGAGCGTGTAAACAAGAAGCTCGGCAATCCCGAATTTGTTGGCAAAGCTCCCGAAAAGGTTATCGCAGGCGAAAGAGAAAAGCTTGCAAAATATACGGAAATGCTCAAAAACGTTGAAGAAATGCTCTCAAAGCTTTGATTTCGCAGTGCGGCAAGGTCTTTGAACCACATTCGATACTTCTGAGCGAATAATCGTGAGTCCTCGCCGACAGTATCACCCCGGCGGGGGCTTTCGTGCATAATCGAAAGGACATCTCATGACACCTATCACCATACCGCTCGGCTCAACGGGCGAAAACTGCTATCTTTACGAGGTCGGAAACGGAAAGTGCGTCATAATCGACCCGGGTTACGGCGGAGAAAAAGTGCTTGACGGCGCAGAGCTTCACGGACTCCGACCCGCGGCGATTCTCTTTACTCATATGCACTTCGACCACATCATGGGTACAAACGAAATTAACGCTTCTCTCCTCTCTCCGCTCCCGATGTACATACACAAGCTCGACAAATGCGGTCTCACCGAACCGTCACTCAACCTGTCGTCCATGGCATACGGAACGGATTACAAAGTCGAGGGCGATGTGACAACCTTCGAGGACGGCGACGTACTTGTTTTCGGAGGTACGGAGTTCCGCATCGTTCACACACCGGGTCACACTCCCGGCTCGTCGTGCTTTGAGGTTGCGAAAGAAAGCCTTATGTTCACCGGCGACACGCTCTTTCACGGCTCTATGGGCAGAACCGACTTTCCCGGCGGCGATTTCGGTGCTATGAAGTCCTCGCTTGCAAGGCTCGCAAAGTATCCGACGGAGTACCGTTTGTACCCCGGTCACGGCGAAAGCACGGATATCGCAAAAGAGCTTCGCACCAATCCTTACCTCTCGGGTGACGGCGATGAATTTCCGATTTGGTAAAAAAC
>CAKSCN010000029.1 GCA_934444485.1 uncultured Eubacteriales bacterium
ACATTATATCCGTCCCCTGCAAAGCGCCAGCTTTGCTCCTTGAAGTCTTTTGGTTCTTTTCTTCAGAAAAGAACGCCACTGCGGCGAGCAGCCCCCGTAAGAAGCCACTGCGGCGAGCGGCTCCCGTAAGCCCCCGTAAGCTTCGTCTGTCGCAGGAAATCAGAACTCGATTTTCTTTTCGATATAGGCACGGAGGTCTTCAATCTTGATTCTCTCCTGCGCCATTGTGTCTCTGTCACGAACGGTTACGCAGCCGTCGGTTTCGGAGTCGAAGTCGTAGGTAATGCAGATGGGAGTGCCTATCTCGTCCTCGCGGCGGTATCTCTTGCCGATAGAGCCGGCGTCGTCGTAGTCAACGTTGAAGTACTTTCTGAGGTCGTCGTATATCTTGCCGGCACCCTCGGAAAGCTTCTTGGAAAGAGGAAGCACTGCCGCCTTGAAGGGCGCAAGAGCGGGGTGGAGGTGAAGCACGGTTCTCACGTCGCCGCCCTCGAGAGTCTCTTCGTCGTATGCGTCAATGAGGAACGCAAGCGCAACTCTGTCTGCTCCGAGAGAAGGCTCGACAACGTAAGGAATGTACTTCTTGCCGTTCTCCTGGTCGAAATACTCGAGAGCTTCGCCGGAATGCTTTGTGTGCTGAGTGAGGTCGTAGTCGGTTCTGTCGGCAACGCCCCAAAGCTCGCCCCATCCGAACGGGAACAGGAACTCAAAGTCGGTCGTCGCCTTGGAGTAGAAGCAAAGCTCCTCGGGATCATGGTCGCGGAGTCTCAAATGCTCTTCGGTCATGCCGAGGTCGAGAAGCCACTTTTTGCAGAAGCCTCTCCAATACTCGAACCACTCAAGGTCTGTACCGGGCTCGCAGAAGAACTCAAGCTCCATCTGCTCAAACTCTCTCGTTCTGAATGTGAAGTTGCCGGGCGTTATTTCGTTTCTGAACGACTTGCCTATCTGGCATACGCCGAACGGAATCTTCTTTCTGGAGGTTCTCTGAATGTTCTTGAAGTTTACGAATATGCCCTGCGCCGTCTCGGGACGGAGGTAGAGCGTGTTTGCGGAGTCCTCGGTTACACCCTGGAAGGTCTTGAACATGAGGTTGAACTTTCTGATGTCCGTGAAATCATGGCTTCCGCAGTCGGGGCAGGCAATGCCGTGTTCCTTGATGTAAGCCGCCATCTCGGCGTCGGTCATTCCGGCAGGATTGTCGTTGAGTCCGTTTTCCGCAACGTATTCCTCAATGAGCTTGTCGGCTCTGTGACGGGTCTTGCACTGCTTGCAGTCCATAAGCGGATCGGAGAAGCCGCCGAGATGTCCCGATGCTACCCACGTTTCGGGGTTCATGATTATCGCGCTGTCGAGTCCCACATTGTAGGGCGACTCCTGCACGAACTTCTTCCACCATGCCTTTTTGACGTTGTTCTTGAACTCAACGCCGAGAGGGCCGTAGTCCCAGCTGTTTGCAAGTCCGCCGTAAATTTCGCTTCCGGCGTAAACAAAGCCTCTGCCTTTGCAGAAGGCAACGATTTTGTCCATTGTCTTTTCCGAGTTCTTCATAACTTTACCATGCCTTTCTTTCGGTTGCCCGTTGTATCTTTAGGCGATACCGCCATTATTTACATACATTATATGATAACACGTTTTAACCCCGAATTCAATGTATATTTTGTAAAAGCACGCCGAAAAAGGCAAGTAAAACGCAAGGCAAAACCTTAAAAATTGCGGTTTTCCGCACTATTGTTTCGTACGGCAAGCCGAAAAAGTATCAAAATCGACAAATTTAAGCGTGCGTGACATTTACTTTTTCCCCTCCGAGCGGTATAATCGCACCGTAAACAAAAGATTTTCCGGAGGATATTGCCGTGAGAAAAAGCATACGCTCACTCGCCGTCCCGGCACTTGCCGGAGTCGTCCGAGAGAAAAGCGCCGCTCTTGCCGTCGCCGCCGTGAAAAACAGCGTGTACGCCGGTGCGGACATGATAGACCTTCACCTTTCCACCCTCGAGGACATCAGCCGAGAGGCTCTCGAACGCATAATTGCGGCGTCGAATGTCCCGGTGCTTGCGCTCAACTACAATGCAAAACTCGATTGGTCGGGCGCAGGCTTCGACGAAAACGAGAGAACCGAGCTTATGCTTGCCGCCGTGCGTGCCGGTGCGTCGGGCGTCGATATGCAGGGGTACACCTTTCACGCTCCCTCGAAGGACGCCTTTTTCGGCGAGGACAAATATTCGTTCACGAAGTGCAAACCCAAAGAGGTCGTGACAGACAGCGCAGTTATCGACCGTCAGCTTGAGTTTATGGAGAGAGTACGTGCCGAGGGCGGCGAGGTGCTTTTGTCGTGCCACCCGGGCGTTCACATGACGTGCGACGAGGTCGTCGAGCTTGCGCTTTTCCTCGAAAAAAGAAGTCCCGACATAATCAAGATAGTGACGAAAGCCGAGAGCGAGGACGATGTGCCGGCGGCGATAGCGACAATGCAGAAGCTCTGCCGTGAGGTAAAAACTCCCGTTGCGTACCACATGAACGGCAGCTTCGGAGTGCCGACACGCATTCTCTGTCCGCTCTTCGGCGGAAAAATTGCGTTCTGCGTCGAACGCTTCGGCGAGGGCTCCACTCCCGAACAGATTGACCTGAGAGCGGCGAAAGAGGTGAAAAGCTGTGCGCTTTTCAATAATTGAGAATTGAGAGTTGAGAATGGAGAATTGGGGTTGAAAAGCGGAGCTTTTCAAAAATTGAAAATTGAGAATGGAAAATGGAGAATTGATGTGGAAAAACGCTGAGCGTTTTTCTTCATTAATTGTACGGTGCGGAATTTGAGGGTGTGCGGTGACGGGAAAGAAAGGCAGAATTCATAATTCATAATTCATAATGCATAATGCATAATGCATAATTGACGTTGAAAAGCTTCGCTTTTCTTCAATATTTGAATGGTGCTTATCGTTTGCCGCTTTTCTACGGTGCGATATACATAACCGTGCGTGCGGTTCTTGCGGAACGAGCAATCTACACAGATGCTTCGCATCCTGTGTGTCCCTACGGTACACCATAGAGAAAGTGCAAACCTCAAATTACGCACCACCCAAGAACGCTCTCTTCGCAAAAATGAAATTGTCGAGCTTTGCGAGGCGTTTCATTTGCGAACGGGAGAAGTTCGGATTAAGTCCCCACAAAGCCTGATGCCAACCCAACCTTCGACCGAGACTTCGTCGAGGTTGAACGGCACTCTCTCCGATAAGATGAGTCCTGCTCATTTCACGACGGCGGTGTCGCCTATGATGCGCATATATGCGCCGTTGTGCGGTATTTCTCGGATTAAATATAACCCGTCCCCTGCAAAGCGCCAGCTTTGCACGCTGAACGAAGTTCTGCGTTTTAAAGTCTTTTGGTTCTTTTCTTCAGAAAAGAACATCCCCGTAATCCCCGTAACCCACAACCAACAACACACAGAAAGGAAGTAATATTATGAAAAAGACAGCGATAATCACAGGTGCCGGCGGCTTTATAGGCAGTGAGACGGCGAGAGTACTTGCGAGGGAGGGAATATCGATTGCCGTGTGCGACATGAACCGAGAAGCGGTAGAGAGAACCGTGTCGTCGATAAAGGCAGAGGGCGGCGACGCATTCGGCTACGTATTCGACGTCACAGACTCGGCGAGCGTCGATAAAACGGTAGCGGAGGTCGTTGAACGCTTCGGCGGACTTGACATCTCAATCCACGTTGCCGGCGGCAGTGCCAGAATCGGCGGCGGAAACTACGTCCCCCTCACCGAACAGACCGACCACGTAATCGACACCGTGCTGAAGGTCAACCTCTACGGCGCAATGTACGTCTCCCGCGCGGCGGCAAGAGAGATGATAAAGGGCGGCAGAGGCGGCAGAATCATCAACTTCTCGTCGATAGTCGGAATGCAGGGACTCTCAAGCTGCACCGAGTACGCTGCGGCAAAGGGCGGAGTCATTGCACTCACAAAGTCACTCGCAAAGGAGCTCGGGCAGTATAAAATCACGGTAAACTCCGTCGCACCGGGAGTCGTTGTGCGTCCCGAGGAAAACAACGACCGTGCTTACAAGACCAACTTCCTCGGCGAAAAATGCACCGCCGCAGATATTGCCGACCTCACCGCTTTCCTCGTCTCCGACAAGGCTCGATTCATCACGGGTCAGGTCTGCGTCTGCGACGGCGGCAGATCCCTCGCTATGAAAGGGTCGGAGTGAGGGGGGGAAAAGCTTCGCTTTTCAAGTGATGTTCGACCTTCGGTCGAGTGAAGTGCAAGCTTCGCTTGCGTGAAGTGACGGCTTCGCCGTCGTGATGTGTTGCTTCGCAACGTTAGCGTGGAAAAGCTTCGCTTTTCTTCAATAATTGTACGGTGTTAATTTGGGGCGTGTGCGATAAAGGGAGAGCGGATTTTTGCCGAGGGTGTGGGAAAAAGCGAGACTTGATGATTGCTTTTCTCTCGGGTGTTGTATGGAGGAGGCGAAGCCGACGAGGCGCCCCTGTGTAACCGGTTGCAAAGCAACCTCTGGAGCTGTCAGCGAAGCTGACTGAGGGGTTGTTGATTATAGATTTTATCTGAGGTTGTTGGTGTTTGGGGCTGTGCGATTATTCCGAGGCTCATTGGTGTTTTGTAGGGAACGGGCTTGCTCGTTCCGAAAGCTCAGATAATCGCCGACCTTGGATAACACGCATTCTCTCGAAATCTCCGACATAATTGTCAATCGTCAATTGTCAATCGTCAATCGCTAACACGCACTCTCCAAAAACCTCATCTTTCCGTAATTTGTCGTCGAACGAAGTGAGGTGCAAATTTCGGGAACGGGAGAAGGTAAAAATTACAGTCCCCACAAAATCTGATGCCAAAAAAATCACGACCCGGCGCTTGCGTATATGGCGTCGGGTCGCCGTATTATCTCGGATAAGATGAGTCCTGCCTCATCTAAGTCGGCGGTGTCGCCTATGATGCGCATATATGCGCCGACTTCGGTACTACCTCTAAATTACTATAGGATAAAGTCTTTTGGTTCTTTTCTTCAGAAAAGAACACCCCGCGGCGAGCGGCTCTCGTAGCCTCCGTAAACCCTCGTAATCGTCAATTGTCAATTGTCAATCGTCAATTGTGTAAGTCAAGCGTTAAGGAAAGCGTCGAGGGCGAGGTAGACGCCGGCGCTCCAGCCCATCATCTGCGGCATTTTGTACTCGTTTTTGACCGTAATACTGCCGTCGGCGACGTTATACTTCTCCCAAATGCCGCCGGTCTTTTCGAGGTTTTCGTCAACAAGGCGCAGATACTTTGCCGCTATGCGTTCGGCGTCGGCAAGGAAACCGTACTTCGCAAGCCCGAAAACCACCATGTACTGCAGGCACGCCCAGCCGTTCGGCGCATCCCACTGAGACTCTCCCGGCACTCCGTGGTTCGGCGCACAGGAGTAAATTCCGTACTCCGCCTCGAGACGACCCAACGCACCTGCGGCAGCACTCGCCTCCGCTTCATCCGCAACCCCGGCAAACAGCGGATAGTACGACGCCGCAGAGAATACCGGACTTAATTTTCCCTCTTTGAGATTGCAGTCAAGGTAAAGCCCGTCGGCGTTCTTCATGTGCTTTCTCATCAGCGCACGGCGGTTCTCCGCTCTCGTTTTCCACACCTCGCCGCCGTCCCTCTCAAGCTCTCCGGCAAAATACGCCATGTTCGTCTCCAAAAGATAAAGCAGTGAGTTTAAGTCAACCTGCGCATAGTCGTACATCGCAAACTCACACCTCGGATTGCAGTCCCAGCCACTCTCGCACATCGCAAGGTAGTGTCTTGTCATGTCGTAAGGGGTCATCTCACGCTTCGCCATGCCCTCCTTATAGCCGACTCTCGATTTGAACTGTTCGGAGTACCTCTCAATGTCGCCGTCGGCAAACGCCGCACCGTAAGACGCAAGTCCCTCCTTGCCCGTGCGCTTCTCCGTCCAGAAAGCATACTCCTTTTCGAGAGCCGAGTACGCTCCGCAGAGCCAGACCTTGTCGCCGAGCTTTTCGTATACCTCACGCACCATCTGCGACAGAAAAGGCGGCTGTGAGCGACCGAGATAATACGTGCGGTTGCCGTTCGGCATATACCCGAAACGGTTCACCATGTAAAGCATATTGTCAACGTTGTACTTCGCCTGCAATTCAAGACCCGAAATGAGAAGTCCGACGTTCGTGAAATACGTGTCCCAGTAGTACATCTCGTCGAAATGCCCGACCGCCGGCACCGTGTACGGATACGGAAGCCCCAGAAGAGTCCCGTCGTCCTTCGTGTTTCTCTTTACGCAGTCCGCCCAGCGAGCCGCTATGTAGCTTTTCGTGTTGTTCATGTTTTTACCTCCGGCAGATATGTAAATTTGTAAATTATCGTAAGCGATGGTTGGGGGAAATAAAGTGAATTGTGAAAAAGTCAAAAATATCCGCAAAGCCTGTTGACAAATTCGGCGTAACGTGTTATAACATTGTTGTAATTAAAGTTCACCGCTGCGTAAGCACTGCAAAATTTTTAAGGGGTAGCCGAAAAAAAGCAGTCCGAACCCGATTTTGAGAGGCTGATTTCCGCCTGCACTGCGTTGAAAACCTTGTTAATACATAAAGTATTGTCGCAGTTTTCGCCTTGTGCAAACAAAAATCGGCTCTCTCAAAATTCTTCGACCCATAAAGAGCAGAATTTCGAGCAGATTTTGGTGCGGAGGATGAAGGAATGCTTTACGCCTTCCGAAGACAACAAGCCGAAAGATGCCGAAATTATGCCTTTTCGGGCGAGTCCGGACTGCTTTTTTTCGGCTAACCGTAAATGAAAGGGAGTACTTTGGCAGAGTTCATTGACGACTTAATTACGATGGGCGGTCCGGAAAAAGAATTTGAGTACAACGGCAAAAGGTATTTCATGGAATCTCAGCCGTATGAAAAAGATCCGTCGCTTGTGGAATTTGTTATATTTGAATGCTTCGGTGACGAAAACTACATTTTCAGATGCCACGGAAAAAACAACGCCGAATGCGTCGAGCAATTTGAAAAGGCTCGCATTTTCGACGGCAAAACCATTTACGAAGCGGAAAAAGATATTACCGTTTTGTTCGGATAAGAAAACACGTTTGCCGCAAAGGAGAACCGGCATGAAAAAAGCACTTCTCAATTACAAAAACCTCTCCATAAGCAAGGAAGAGCTGAAAGATATCGTCGGCGGCGATTTATATAATACCGACTGCAAAACGCCGGAAGTGATAAAAGCGTCGGATGTGATAAATGCGCTCGAAGCTTTCGGAACAGGCAAAATATCAAAGGAAAAACTTCTCGATTGGGTCAACGTCGTGTGGTTTACCGACCTTTACGAATTTTGCGAGGATGAACTCGAATCCATAGTAAGCGTACTGCAAGTGTTGGAAACGCTAGACGAGGAAAACACAGCCCTCTCCGAAATCACACCCGGGGGGCTTCACTTTTACCCCTCATTCGTCACGGTAAATATCCTGCCCTCTCCCCTTTTGAGGCGTTCGACGTAGTCGTGTTCGTCGGAAAGCGGCGTATCAAATTCCATGCCCGAAAGAAGCTTCTGACCTTTGCCGCAGTGATTGTCCGACCCGGCGGTCATGATGAAGCCGTAGTTTTCGGCGTAAAGGCGTGCCATTCGGTTTTCAAGCTCGGTGCGGCAGGCGTTCATGACCTCGACTCCGTCCACACAGTCCGGGTAAAGGCGTATGTGGTCGATGTAAGACGCCTCTCTGAACGGGTGCGCCTGAACGACAAAGCCGCCGCTTGCACGGATAAACTTTAACTGCGAGCGCTTGTCCATGTCCATAATCTGCGGATTGGCGAGATACCATTCCTTCCCGAGTCCGTATATCAGAAAGTCCGTGCCGCCGTAGGACGACTCAACTCCCGGGAACACCCGAAGCCCAAGCTCACGCCCGACCTCGACGCCCCTTTCGTAGTCCGAAAAGTAAAACTCTATCTTCTCGTTGTACGGCAGACTGCGGTCAACATTTATATTGCCGTCGAGAAAATGGTTCGTGATGAAAACGCCGTCGTAGCCTTTCCTTTTGTAGAATGCGAGAGTGTCGGCAACGGTTGCCACAGCGCAGCGGCTCACGGGCGACGTGTGAAGATGTGTTTCGTAGCGGTACAAGATGATTCCTCCGATATCCGAACTTTGTCTGCGCATTGTGCGCCGAAATATGCGTATATTATACCAAAGCCGCAAGAGCTTTTCAAGCGGAAAATATAAAAACTTTGCGCAAAAGCGTATTTTAAAAATTCCGCATCGATTCCGCATTATGAATTCGCATTTTCTCCCGTCACCGTACAGCCTTGGATTTCGCACCATACACACCATACAATTTATTGAAGAAAAGCGACTTCAGGAGCTTTTCAACAACAACGTTGCGAAGCAACATTTCACATCGAGCGAAGCGAGATATTTCACGCACCGAAGGTGCATTTCACGTTTTGCGTAAGCAAAACATTTCACTCGAAAGCGGAGCTTTCGTTACCGCACACGCCCCGAATCCGCACCGTACAATCAATGAAGAAAAGCGACTTTAGGAGCTTTTCAACAACAACGTTGCGAAGCAACATTTCACATCGAGCGAAGCGAGATATTTCACGCACCGAAGGTGCATTTCACGTTTTGCGTAAGCAAAACATTTCACTCGAAAGCGGAGCTTTCGTTACCGCACACGCCCCGAATCCGCACCGTACAATCAATGAAGAAAAGCGACTTCAGGAGCTTTTCAACAACAACGTTGCGAAGCAACATTTCACATCGAGCGAAGCAAGATATTTCACGCACCGAAGGTGCATTTCACGTTTTGCGTAAGCAAAACATTTCACTCGAAAGCGGAGCTTTCGTTACCGCACACGCCCCGAATCCGCACCGTACAATCAATGAAGAAAAGCGACTTCAGGAGCTTTTCCACGTCAATTCTCCATTCTCAACTCTCCATTCTCAATTATCGAAAAGCCCCGCTTTTCCACCAAACGCCCCTCATTTTCCCTGTGTTTTCAAAAACTTTACAAATTATCCTCCGTAAAAACCATTTAGACGGTTGATTTTTTTCACGTTATGTATTAAAATGATATGGTTAATATTATCACAAACAATAATGGAGAGGATTTTTCGTTTTGGGTGCGGAATGTGCGCCCGAGCGGATTTTCGGCGTCCGTGAAAACGTTTGCGCAAAGCTGACGCAGGCATATGACGGTCGTGCGGCGTATGTGAATATTAACTGCTTTTTGTGCGGATATTATACTCGTGGCGGCACGGCGCAAAATGTACTGCCGCAGTTTAAAAACGAAAATATTACCGAAAGGACGATGATAAATCATGGTAGAAAAGAAATTCAGAAGAATAGGCGTACTTACCTCCGGCGGAGACTCTCCCGGAATGAATGCCGCAATAAGAAGCGTTGTCAGAAGCGCAGACAAAAAGGGCGTCGAGGTTATGGGCATCTACGGCGGTTACAGAGGTCTTATCGACAACGATATGAAGCTTCTCCACCCGAGAGACGTTTCCAACATACTGAGCCTCGGCGGCACTATGCTTTATTCCGACCGCTGTCTCGAATTCAAGACCGAAGAGGGTATGCAGAAGGCGATAAAGGTTGCCCGTGACAACAAGATTGACGGTCTTGTCACGATAGGCGGCGACGGCACCTTCAGAGGTGCGCAGGACATCACGAGAAGAGGTCTTCCCTGCATAGGTCTTCCCGGCACGATAGACAACGACATTTCCTCGACCGACTACACCATAGGCTTTGACACTGCGATGAACACCGTTGTCGAGATGGTTGACAGACTCCGCGACACCTGCGAGTCTCACGCAAGATGCAACGTTGTTGAGGTTATGGGCAACAAGGCGGGCTACATTGCGCTCCAGACAGGCGTTGCGGTAGGCGCTACCGGAATTGCGCTCATGGAGATTCCTTTCGACGAAAAGGGCTGCATCGAAAAGATAAAGGCGTCGAGAGCCGCAGGCAAGAGAAACTTCATCGTTCTTGTTTCCGAAGGTCTCGGTCACAACTACGGTGAAGAGCTTGCGAAGAAGATTGAGGAAGGTTCCGGCGTTGAGACAAGATTTGCACGCCTTGCGCACGTTCAGAGAGGCGGCAGACCCACTCTCAGAGACAGACTCGTTGCAAGCCTTATGGGCGACTATGCGGTAGATCTTCTCCTTGAGGGTAAGTCTAACCTCGTCGTTTGCCTCAACGACAACAAGGTCTGCGCTCACGACATCGAATGGGCACTCATGTACGACAGAGTTTACAAGGGCAAGGCAACGGCGGAGGAGCTTGCAGCACTCGCACCCGACGTAAGAGAGGGTATGCAGAAGCTTGCGGCTGCAAAGCACGAAGCGTTCAAGAAGATTTACGACGTTGCGAACGACATAAACATCTGACGCAAAATCAAACTACCGCCGGGCAAAGGTTGACGCTGTTCGGCGGTAAAGCGTGCGTATGCCGCACATCACGGCATATACATATATAGTGACAATGTTGAAGAAAGGAACGGTAATTGGTATGGACTGCCTTTTCTGCAAGATAATCGCCGGTGAGATTCCGTCGAAGAAGGTATACGAGGACGACATGATTCTCGCATTTCACGACATAAGCCCGATGGCAAAGGTACACGTGCTTGTGATACCGAAAAAGCACATAGAGAGTGCGAACGGAGTGACTCCGGACAATTCGGAATACGTTCGCCACGTTTTCGAGAAGCTTCCCGAGATTGCGAAGACGCTCGGAGTTGCCGAGGACGGCTACAGGGTTATAACGAACTGCGGGGAAAATGCGGCGCAGTCGGTAAAGCATCTGCACTTCCACATACTCGGCGGAGAGAAGCTTCCGGCGTCGCTTGTATAAGCTGCGGCGAACCGTCAAATAACATATGAGAGGAAAAGTACAATGAGCGAATACTACAGACTTAAGGTTGCGGGACTCGAGAGAGACCTCCCCATCTGCCCCATAAACGAACATCTTGACATAGCGGGCTTTGTAATTTTCGGCGACTGCGAGCTTACGATTGCCTGTGCAAAGGAGCTTATCAAGAAGCTTCCCGAGCACGACTACCTCATCACCGCCGAAGCAAAGGGTATACCGCTTGTATACGAAATGGCACGTCAGCTCGGCGAGAAGAAGCACTTCATCACACGCAAGAAGTCGAAGCTTTACATGAAGGATCCGATAAGCGTTGAGGTGAAGTCGATAACGACCGCCAACGTTCAGACGCTCTACCTTGACTCCAAGGACGCAGAGCTTATGAAGGGCAAGCGAATCGTTATAGTTGACGACGTAATAAGCACGGGCGAGTCCCTTGCGGCAATTGAGAAGCTGGTCGAAGCGGCAGGCGGAAACGTCGTAGGTAAGGCGGCTATTCTCGCCGAGGGCGACGCCGCTGACAGAGACGATATCATCTTCCTCGAAAAACTCCCCCTCTTTGAGCATTGACTTTCACGAGGGCTACGGGAGCTTACGGGGGCTTACGAGGGTGTTCTTTTCTGAAGAAAAGAACCAAAAGACTTCAAGGAGCAAAGCTTCGTTTTGCAGGGGACGAGTTTAATGTAATTTTGAGGTGGTACCGCACGACGGCGTCATAGGCGACACCGCCGTCGTGAAATGGGCAAGGACTCATCTAATCGAATATAGTACGAAAGTCGGTCACCATATATTCAAGTGACCGACTTAGATTTTTGTAGGCGTAAATTTTGAGGGACTGTAATTCAGAGCGTATACCGTTCCCGAAATTTGTACCTCACTTCGTTCGACGACAAATTACGGAAAGATGGGGCTTTTGGAGAGTGCGTGTTAGCGATTGACGATTGACAATTGACGATTGACAATTATTTCGCAAATTTTGAGAAAATGCGTATTATCCGAGGTCGGCTGTTATCGGAGCTTTCGGAACGGAGCATATATGCTCGTCAAGCCCGTTCCCTACAAAACACCAATGAGGTTGTGGAAAATCGTTTATCGCAAACATCAAAAAACTCGGATAAAGTCTGCCTTTCCGTTGTCGCACAACCTCGAATTTCGCACCATACAATCAATGAAGAAAAGCGACTTTAGGAGCTTTTAATCACGCACAAACGCCATGTAGGAAGCGGAGAGAAATGTGAGTGCGAAGCACTCAGCGAAGCGTACATTTCCTCTCGAGTTGACCTCGTCAACTCACCACTCTCAATTCTCAATTATTGAAAATCTCCTCTTTTCTACCTCTTCTCTCCGTCTGTTTCCCCCTCGTCCTTTATGACGATATTCTTTTTCTCAAGCTTTCTGTCGATATCGCCGCCGACTAGGGTGAATATAACGGCGACAAGCGGAATAAAGAAGATAACGCCCATAACGCCGAAGAGATTGCCGCCGATAAGAACCGCCGCAAGGGTCCAGAGCGCAGAGAGTCCGACCGAGCTTCCGACAACGTGCGGATAAACGAACTGATTCTCAATGAACTGCGTCACAAGGTAGACCGCAACGCACCATATAACTCTGTCCGGAGTCGAGATGAGCGTCAAAAGCGCCGCTATAACGCCCGACGCCGCCGCTCCGATATACGGAATGAACGCAAAGAACGCCGTCAGAATCGCCGTGAGTCCGGCGTAGGGAAGCCTGAAAATACTGAACGACGCAAACATCATGCACCCGAGGATTACCGCCTCAACGCACTGTCCCGAGAGGAACTTTGAGTAAGTCGATTTCACGACCGAAGCGACGCCGCACACATTGTCGGCATACTCTTTTTTCATGTTTGCGTAAAGCACTCTCTTTGCCGTGACGCCGAGATTCTTTTTGTCCATGAGGACATACAGTGCAATGACTGCGGCGAAAGTGCCCGTGGATATAGCCGAAAACGACGACGCCGCAATACCGACCAAGGTTGTGACAAGAGAGCCTGCGCCGTTCATCACCTTTTTGACGACGGAGTCGAAGTTTATGGTTTTCATCCAGTCGGTGACGGCGGAGGTATCAATCTCAAGCTTGCCGAGGTAGTCGATCCACTCCGGCCACTTGTCCTCGACGAGAGTATACACGCTCTTGACCGACGACACAAGCTGCGGTATCATGGTAGTTATAACCAACGTAATAACGAGAGCAATACAGAGCAGAGTGAGGAAAAGGCTTATCGCACTCACCGTTTTTTCGTTCACGGCGCACTCACCGTCTTTTGCGGAGTCTGCGTTCTTTTTCTTTTTGGACGGGAGCTTGATGTTCGAGAGGACACGTCTCACGATTTTCTCGAAGCCGCTCATCGGCACGCTGAGAATAAACGCAATGACAAGTCCCACGATTATCGGCAGGAATATTTCGCCCACCTTTGCCGCAAAGGCGAGCACCGTTTTCAGGTTGGTGAGGGCGACGTAAAGCACGACGCCGTAGGTCACAAGCAGAAAAAGTGAATTGTCTTTTTTCAAAATAACACCACCGATATAAAAAGCTGCGCTTTTTAGTGAAATAAATCCCTCCGGGATTTGTGAAATGCACCTTCGGTGCGTGAAGTGCTTTGCTTCGCAAAGCGTGAAGTTTGCCCTGCGGGCAAGTTGCGGTCGAAAAACGCCTTGCGTCGTTTTTCTTCAATAATTGTACGGTGCGATATTTAAGATAGTACGATAACGGAATGACGGATTTTGAAACAACGGAAAACGAAGAATGAGAATAGGAAAATGTGATTGAAAATTCCCGTCTTTTCTCAATAAAATAATTGCGGAAAAGCGACTTCAGGAGCTTTTCAACATAAACTTGTGCGAAGCACAAACTTCGCGCTTTGCGAAGCAAAGCCCTTCTCGCAAGTGAAACTTGCGCTTAACTCGTTCCGAAGGAACGACATCACCTGAAAGCTATGCTTTCACTCTCACTCCACTCTTTTCGGCATAAGGAAGTCACCGCAGAAAGCGACGGCGGAGAAGAGGTCGGTTTTATCGGGATGCCCCTTGTTTATGCCGCCGACGAGCTTGAACGGACCGTATGTATCGAAGCCCTTGCAGCCGTAAAAGCCTATGAACTCGCAGCCGTTTTTCTCGGCGATCTCTTTTATTTGATTTGCGTATTTTTCGACAGAGCCGCCGCCGCTGGTGAAGAGAGCGAACACCTTCTGTCCCTTGGTCAAAACCCTGTTTGCCGCCTCGACGACAGGTTCGTACATCTTTCCGAAGTCTATACCGCTCGCAAAGCCGATAAACTCGCACTCGGCAAGATTCGGAATATCGCCCTTATCGACGTCGAACGACGTTATATCGCATTCCGCCTCCACTGCGTCAACTATTTTCTTTGTGTTTCCGTGATGACGTGAAGCGTAAATCAACGCCGCATTCATTGGTTCTGTCATTTTGTAAAAACCTGTCCTTTCGTTTTTCGGTTGTTCATTACCGATTTCGGTTGTTTTATTATATCACTTTACCGTTATGAAAAAAGGCTCATAGGAATAATATTTTGTAAATAATTGGTGATACGACGCTATTTTTTCGATTCCGCATTCTTTCTGTACTCAATCGGCGACATTTCAAACTTTTCCTCGAACGCATTGTAGAACCACGACAAATTGCAGAAGCCGCACTCATAGCAGATATCGGTTGCGGAAAGATTGCTCGACAGCAGCAGGTTCGCCGCATAGCCGAGGCGAAGCTCGTTTGTCATCTCGGTCGGCGTTGTGCCGTAGTACTTTGCAAGACTTCTTGAGGAATGCTCGCGGCTTCTGCCGCAAAGCTCGTAAAAACGCTGTTTGCCGACGATGAAATTTTTGGGGAGCTTCATCTTTTCGTAAGCGTTTTCAAGCCAGAACGGCACGCCGTCCACCCTCTCCGAAAGTTTTGTGAAATAATCGGCGAACACGTCCGCAAGGAGCTTTCTCGCCTTCATTTTGAGTATCCTTCTGTCGGATATGCCGGGAGAATTAAGTTCGGCAAGCTTCATGTGGAGCTTCTGCGTTTCGTTGTCGGTGAGCCTTATCTGCGGCGGATATTTCTCCGATACAAGAGACTGCGCTATGTCGTTAAAGCCCTCTCCGAGGTAGGAACACATACTCTCGAAGGTCTCCCTCGAAAAGGCAAGGTTCAGAAATTCAAAGCGTCCCTCGAGACGCCTGTAGTCATGGCAGTCGAAATCGCGCACGAAAATCAGCTGCCCCGGCTCGACCGAAAAAGAGACGCCGTTTACAATATGCTCGGCTTTTCCTATAAGCGTGAGAAATATCTCATAGAACTCATGGGCATGCAGACTGAAACGCTCTGTGTCGCTTTTGACGTGTCTCAACAGAAACCCGGTGTCGGCATCGACGTTTTTCTCTTCCTTAAGAGTTGCTCTGTGAAGTGCTGCGGACATTTTTCCACCTCCGTACAATATCATTTTACCATAAAAAATATATCACATAAACAGAGGTTTTTTTAATTTTTATATGGTATCATGTTCACACTTACAAATATCGCTTGCGATACCAACGAAAGGAAGCAAAAAATGACGCTTTTGTATGAAAAAATACGCGAAATACTGAAAGTTCTGAAAGGACACATCACGGTCGAAAGTATGCCGATTGACGGTATATCCGTCTCCCCCTGCGGCTACAAGACCGGGAATTTCCCCTCTCCCGACGCCGTATGGACTCCCTACAACGGAAAGAGCCTTGACGCAAATCCCGACGACCACTTCTGGTTTAAGTTCACGGTCGATGTTCCCGAAGCCGAAGAGGGTTACGAATACCGTCTTGCCGCAATAACGGGACACGAGGGACAGTGGGACGCCAAGAATCCGCAGAGCATACTTTACGTTGACGGTGCGACGGCATATCAGGCGTTCGACGTAAACCACACCGAGGCGGTTCTCACCCCCGGTCGTCACGATATTCTCATCTATCACTATGTGGGTCTTGAACCGACGGACGGCACATCGACTCTCCGTCTCACGCTCAACAAAACCGACCTTGCCGCCGAGACTCTTTGGTACGATATGTACGTCCCCTTTGAGTCTCTCGGCTGCCTTGCAAAGGACACGCACGATTACAACACGATACTGAACACTCTCGAAAGAGCTGAGTTCATCATCGACTTCCGTCACTTCGGCTCGGAGGAATACAGGAGAAGCCTTATTGAAGCGCACAACTTCATGAAGCGTGAGTTTTACGAAAAAATCTGCGGAAAGAACGACTACCGCATTTCGCTCATCGGTCACACGCACATAGACGTTGCGTGGCTCTGGACGCTTGCGCAGACCCGCGAAAAGGCGCAGAGGTCGTTCTCGACGGTTATAAGACTCATGGAAAAGTACCCCGACTACAAGTTCATGTCGAGTCAGCCGCAGCTTTACGAGTACGTCAAGGAGTCCGACCCCGAGCTTTACGCAAAGATAAAGGAGCGTGTGCGCGAGGGCAGATGGGAGGTCGAGGGAACGATGTGGCTTGAAGCCGACACCAACCTTGTCTCCGGTGAAAGCCTTGTACGTCAGCTGCTTCTCGGCAAGCGCTTTATGCGCGAGGAGTTCGGAAAGGACAACCGCATACTCTGGCTTCCCGACGTGTTCGGTTACAGCGGAGCTCTGCCGCAGATACTCAAGAAGAGCGGAGTCGATTATTTCTTCACGACAAAGCTCAACTGGAACGAGACCAACAAGCCCGACGACGACAACTTCACATGGCAGGGCATAGACGGAAGCCGTGTGTTCGCCGTGCTTGCAAGCTGCTATGTAACGAAAATCGATGCGCCCACACTAAAGTATTTTTGGGACGGTCACAAAACGAAAAAGTACACCGACGTACAGATTCAGACCTTCGGCTACGGCGACGGCGGCGGCGGACCCACGGCGGATATGCTTGAAAAGTACGACCGCCTTAAGTACGGACTCCCGGGGCTTCCGAAAGCCGAGATACGCTTTGCCGGCGAGACGGTAAACGAGATAAAAGAAAAATTCGACAAGAGCGTAGACGAGCTTCGCTTTGAGCCGAAACGCTGCGGCGAGCTTTACTTCGAGATGCACCGAGGCACATACACCTCCATTGCGAAGAACAAGAAGAACAACCGCAAGAGCGAGCTTCTGTATCAGGCTCTCGAAACGGCGGCAGTCGCCGACACGGCACTTTTCGGAAAGGACGCCGCAGAGTATCCGACCGCTCTCATTGACAAGAGCTGGCACACGATTCTCCGCAATCAGTTCCACGACATAATCCCCGGCTCTTCGATAAAGCAGGTTTACGACGACAGCGACATTGAGTATGCCGAGGTTCTGGGCGAGGGTATGCGTGAATTTGACGGCAGACTCTCTCACCTTGCCGCAAACACCTCCGAGGGCGGCACTTTCGTGTACAACCCCTCTCCGTTTACGGCTGACGGAATAGTAAAGGGTGCGGACGGAAAGAACGCAGTCGTAAAGGGTGTGCCGTCACACGGCTGGAAAGTTGTAAGGAAGAGCGAGGATTATTCGCCCGTCACGGTCGGCGACAGGTTTATCGAAAACGATTACGTAAAGGTTTCGTTCAACGAAAAGTACGAGATTATATCGGTATACGACAAAAAGAGATGCCGCGAGGCAATCGAGGAAGGCAAAAAGGCAAATGAGCTTCAGGTGTTCGAGGACTACCCGGCAAGCTACGACGCATGGGAGCTTTCGGAATACTACAGTCAGAAGATGTGGACAGCGGACGACCTGACGAAGGTCGAGACGATATCCGAGGGTACGGTCGGCGGCTTCGAGGTAATACGCCGTTACGGCGACTCGGTCATCACTCAGAAGATACTTCTTACGGCAATTTCGCCGAGAGTAGATTTTGTGACCGACGTTGACTGGCACGAGGATCACGTGATTCTCAAGGCAGCGTTCCCGACGACGGTTTACACCGACAGAGTCAACTGCGACATACAGTTCGGTCACCTCTCCCGTCCCACGCAGAGAAACAACCGCTTCGACGAGGCAATGTTCGAGATGTGTATGCACAAGTGGGCGGATATTTCCGAGAACGGCTGCGGCGTAAGCTTGCTCAACGACTGCAAGTACGGCATGAACGTCGAGGAAAACGTGATGAAAATATCTCTCCTCAAAGCGCCGACCTACCCGAACCCCGACGCCGACAGGGGACACCATTCGTTTACATATTCGCTTTACGTACACGGCGGTGAGCTTTCCGGCACGGTGCGTGAGGGATACCTTCTCAATATGCCGCTCATCGCAAAGGCGGCTGTCGGCGGCGGAGAGCTTCCGAGCGAATACGGACTCGTGCGTTCGTCGAACCCGGCGTTTGTAGTTGAGACGATAAAGCGTGCCGAGGACGGCAACGGACTCATTATCCGAGGCTACGAGTCTCTCGGCGGCAAGGCAAGCACCGAGCTTTCGTTCGGCGTTGACACAGGCAAGGCGTACCTCTGCGACCTCATGGAGAATATCGAGAGCGAGCTTGCGGTCACGGACGGAAAGGTCAAGCTTGAAGTCTCAAACTTTGAGATTGTGACGATAAGAGTTTGCTAAAGCGAGGATTTTCAATAATTGAAAATTGCGGAGTTGACGTGGTCAACTCTCTACACAGCGTTTGTGCGTGATTAAAAGCTCCTAAAGTCACTTTGAAATTGAGAATGGAGAGTGGAGAATGGAGAATTGGGGTGGAAAAGCGGAGCTTTCGCAGTGAAATATTTTGCTTGCGCAAAACGTGAAATACGCCTGCGGCGTGTGAAATA
>CAKSCN010000030.1 GCA_934444485.1 uncultured Eubacteriales bacterium
TGCGTGGGGGGATACCATAAGGGGGGAGTGGAATTTCCCCCTTATGAAATAACGTCCGTCCACGACTTATGAAGCTCGGGCGTGAGCGGCTGTCCCTCTTCCGCCGCAGGCGGAATACAATTCTTCCGTATTTTTCGGTGACTTTGTTGCCGAAAAATACACCTATAGATTTGCGAGCGAAGAGAAGCAAGCACTTCGGAACTTGCGCCTCAAGCGAGGTGCGAACGCACAAATCTGCGTGGGGGGATACCATAAGGGGGGAGTGGAATTTCCCCCTTATGAAATAACGTCCGTCCACGACTTATGAAGCTCCGGCGTGAGCGGCTGTCCCTTTATCTCGAAAAGCTCACGTATGTTCACGAACTCGTACCCCTTCGCCTTGAGAAGCGGTATCGCCTCTTCGAGTACGTCCGGAGTGAGGTGGTTTCCTCGGCAGTCGTGCATGAGGAAAATGTGTCCGTCCGACGCACACGAGAGAACCCCTGCAAGACGGGTCGCATAGTCCGAGGTCTTCGGGTCGTCCTCACGTGAATTCCAGTCCGCAGAGCCGCACTGACCGTTTATGAAGGTGAGCGGTACGGAGTCGTAGACCGTGTCGTTTACGCAGAGCCCCGGCGCACGGAAAAATTTCGGGTAATCTCCGACGGCGTCGTATACGTACTTCTGCGTCGCTTCGTACTCGGCGATTATCTCACTGCGCTCCATCGTTCTCATGTCACGGTGCGTTTTCGAGTGGTTCTCGATTGTACAACCCTGTTCGACCGCACGGCGCATTATCGAAACGCCCTCTTCGCCGCCCCACGCCGACACCACGAAAAACGACGCTCGGCAGTCGTACTTTTTGAATATGTCCAAAAGACGCACCGTTGTGTCGCTCGGACCGTCGTCAAAGGTGAACGCACACACAGGCGCACCGGATTTTTTTATCTCTTCAAGTGTTTTCATGCTGCTTTGTACCTCCGTTTTCTATACGCATACATAGTACTTATCGGTAGAATACCGTAAAAATGTTAATATTTCAACGCAGAAACGCACTTTTTGAGGCAGTTTTTACAAAATGATAAAAAATAATCGTTGAAAAATATTTTCAATTGAGGTAAAATATACGAAAATAACACGTCAAAACGGAGGATGACATCATGTACGAAATAATCGATTTCCACACTCACCCGTTTACCGAGAACGCAAACAACATCTGCTCTCACATTGCAAACTGCGATATGTCGGTCGAAAACACTCGGAAAACCTTCGGTGAACTCGGAGTTTCAAAGATAGTCGGCAGCGTGCTTTGCAGGAGAGGACACGGCGTCGATAAGGATATGACCGAGTGGGACGCAGTCAAGGCAAGCAACGACAAGGCTCTCGAACTGCGTGAGGTTTACGGCGATTTCTACATTCCCGGCTTTCACGTTCACCCCGGCTTTGTCCGTGAGTCGTGCGAAGAGATAGAGCGCATGGCGCACCTCGGAGTGAAGCTTATCGGCGAGCTTGTGCCGTATATGCACGGCTGGGGAGATATGGGCTTTACGTATGCCTCGCATGAATTTGACGAGATACTCGATGTCGCAGAGTCCTACGGCATGGTTGTAAGCCTGCACTCAATGTGGAACGACGAGATGGACGAAATGGTGAAGAAGCACGGAAATGTCATCTTTGTTGCGGCTCACCCGGGAGAATACGGCGACTTTATGCGCCACATGGAGAGAATGAAGATGAGCGATAACTATTACCTCGACCTGTCCGGGTACGGTATGTTCCGCCACGGTATGCTCCGCCACGGACTCGACCTCTTCGGAAAGTCACGCTTCCTTTACGGCTCGGATTTCCCGACCTGCAATCCCGCAATGTATATCGGCGGCATACTTCTCGACACGCTCATAACCGACGATGAAAAGAAAGCTGTATTCTCCGAAAACGCAAAGAATATACTCGGACTGTGAGCCGATTCGCAATAACGGTACAATGAAGTAATAGTACAATGAAGCAATAAATGAAGGAAAGGAAAGATAATATGGCAAACGAAACAAAAACCGCTTCCATGGACAACTCCACCCTCCGCATACATTCATACTACGACAATATGGGTATGGCGGAAAGAAAGGTCGCCGACTGGATTCTCAAGCACAGAGACGAGTCTATAAAGCTCTCGATTGTGGAGCTTGCCGGAAAAACGGGCGCAAGTGAGGCGACAATAGCGAGATTCGCACGCAAGCTCGGCTACGGCGGCTATCAGGAGATGAAAATTGCCTTTGCTCAGGACGAGTCGAGAGGCTACAAGCCGACTCACGAAAGCGTAAAAAAGGCGGATACTTGCAGCAAAATCTTCGATAAGGTGATAGGCGACGTTGACGAAACCCTCATGCACACCCGTGCCGTACTCTCCGACAAAAAGCTCGAGGCGGCGGCAGAGGCGATACACAACGCAAAGAAGCTTCTCGTGATAGGTCTCGGTGCGTCGGCCTCCGTCGCAATGGACGCCGCACATAAATTCCTGCGCGAGGGCATCGACTGCACCTATTCCTCCGACAACCATATGCAGGTCATTCTTGCGTCGCACCTTACGGAAAAGGACGTTGTTCTCGCAATATCGCATTCCGGCTCATCGAAGGACATAATCGAGGCAATGGAGGTCGCAAAGAGCTGCGGCGCAACGACGATATCCATCTCCAACTACGGAAAGACTCCCATCGACAAGGTCTCCGACATAGAGCTTAACACCGCCGCCGACGAGACGAAGTTTACCATGCTCGCACTTTCCTCGAGAATAGCGCAGCTCTGCATTATCGACACTCTCTACCTCTACGTCGTAATGCGCCGTGACAAGGCGGCGGCTAATGCAATAGCGAAGGTCGAGAAGGCTCTCGAGACGAAGAAGGTCGAAAAGTGAGAGTGCCGCAGGTCAGCCGAGATGAGGTGATTTCGTGAACGGTGAACCCAACGAACATAATGTGACAGGCGGAAATAATGCCGAGAATACGCAACCCGAAGCAGACCTCGCAGGGAGTACGGAGTTTTCGTCTTACGCCGCCTTTTCGCCGATGAGTGGCAGAGCCTTTGAGAAGCGTGTGCTTTACGCAGTGCTTACCGCATTCGGTGCCGCTTGTATGGCGGATCTGCTTTTTCAGATTTTCTGCCTCGGTTCGCTGACGGACCTTTTTATCGACGGGTATTCGTATCTTGCCGATAAGCTCTGTGCGTTGCGCTTCGGCGCATATATTGAGGACGCCGCAGACGATATTTTTTACCGAATATACGATATAGCGTCATATACGTTCATGATGCTTTCCCAGATATGCATATTCAGCGTGACGGCTCGGATACTGCGCAACAAAGGCTTCGTGCGTACCGAAGACATCCCCGAGACCGACGGCGGTGAAAGAAGCTTTACCGTGCGGAATATTCTTCCGATTATGTTCTTCTCGCTCTTTGCGTCGATGATGTTCTCGTGGCTCGTGTCAATCGTTACGGGCGATTTTTCAACAGCGGAAGAAGCTTTTCCGACGACAGATGTCGGAACCCTGCTCTATTATGCCTCGCTTGCGTTTTTCCCTCCGGTACTCGAGGAAATTGCGTTCCGAGGCGTGCTTCAGCGCAGTCTTCTCCCTTACGGCAAGCGGTTTGCGGTTGTCGTTTCGGCGGCGGTGTTCGCTTCCATGCACTCGGGCTTTTCCGGCATGGCTTACGCTTTCGTTTCCGGAATATTCTATGGCATTGCGGCGGCGAATACAGGCTCTCTTGTACCGGGAATTATCATGCACGTCATGAACAACTCAATAGTATTTGCGGATGAACTGCTTGCGGAGTCTTTCCCGCAGTATACCGATATAATTCCGTCGGCATCAAATCTTGTGTATTTCTTTTTCGGCTTCGTTTCGCTGTACGTTCTCTTCGGCAGAAAGAAAAAGCTCTCGCTGTGCGACGGATACAAGGGAGAGCTTAACGAGCGTGAACGCTTTTCGCTCACCGCAAATCCGATTCTCGGTCTCTACTTCGGCATTATGATGTTTTTCGCACTGTCGGAAGTGCTTTACTGAAACGGTGAGACGTCATGAAAAAGAAAGACCTTATAAAGCCGGCACTGCCGAAAAGCGACGAATACTATATGCGCCGTGCGCTTATGCACGCAAAACACGCCGGTGAGCGGGGAGAAGTCCCGATAGGTGCTGTGGTCGTTTACAACGGGCGCATAATCGCATGGGGCGAGAACACCCGTGAGAGCGAAAGGAACGCTCTCGGACACGCTGAAATTACGGCAATAGACCGTGCCTGCCGCCGTATGGGAGGCTGGAGACTCTGCGGCTGTACGCTGTACGTTACCGTCGAGCCGTGTCCCATGTGCGCCGGTGCGATAATAAACGCAAGACTCCCCCGTGTCGTCGTCGGAGCATACGACAAGCGCTTCGGCTGTTTCGGAGGAAGCGTCGATTTCAACGACATGGACTTTAACCATAAATCGCAGGTCGAGTTCGGAGTGTGCGCAGAAGAATCTGCGGAGCTTATGGAGAATTTCTTCGGAAAGCTGCGTGCCAAACGGCGGTGAAGTGCCGTGCGTTCATAAAAAATTTAAGTTTATACGAATATTTATAAGAAAAAGCACTTGATTTTGAATCGCAAAAGGTATATAATACTTGTATATCGGCTAAAAATGCAATTACGAAAGCGAGGTGCTGTCAATGCTTAGAACCTATCAGCCCAAAAAGCGCCAGAGAAAGATGGAGCACGGCTTCAGAAAGCGCATGAAGACTGCAAACGGCAGAAAAGTACTCAAGAGAAGACGCGCTAAGGGTAGAGCAAGACTTACCTATTGATTTTGTCGGCGTAGGCGGAATGTGAGGAATGGGAGCCTTGCGGTCCGTGTTGCCGCAAACCCTGCGTGAGAGTCGGGATATGGGTACCCGGTTTTGACGGACGGGATTATCAGCGGCTGCGTCAATTTGAAAATCGTGTTTTAAGAGGGCGTTGGCGCTGTGCTTTTAGTCGGTGCCGCCCTCTTATTGCGTTTTTCGCAAAAAAGACAGTGTAAAAAGGCGTAACATAATAATGAAGAAAATTATACCGCTGACGGAGAACCATATGTTTTCCAAGGCGTATTCCGGCGGCGCAACCGACGTAAACAAACTCACCGCCGTGTATGCGCTGAAAAATTACAAGAAAGACAAGGACGGAAAGCCCCTGCCCACAAAGCTCGGCATCACCGTCAACAGAAAACTCGGCGGTGCGGTAAAACGCAGCCGCGTCAAGAGACTCATTCGTCAGGCGTACAGAGAATGCGCCGACAATATCCAAGAGGGAAGAATAGTGGTCGTTTCGGCAAGAAGCGCAATCTTTTACGACAACGTAAAATCGGATAAGGTGAGAGACCTTCTTGCGGAATCGTTTTCAAAGCTCGGACTGTATAACGGTCAGACCTTCGTCGGCACGGACGGACGCAAGCCGAGAAACGATAAAAGCGGTGCGTCAAAACCGAAGCAGAACGGCAAAGGCGGTAACGGCGGAAAAAAGCCGTGCGGCGCAAAACCGCAGAAGCCGAAAGCGTGACGGTTTGCGGATATGAAGAACCTTTGCGTCATGCTTTTGCGGCTGTACAGAAGGTACATCTCCCCTCAAAAGGCGAAACCCTCGTGCAGATTTGTTCCGTGCTGTTCGGAATACGCAATCGAAGCGTTTGAGAAGCACGGCTTTTTCGGAGGACTGCTGCTCACGGTGTGGAGAGTGCTCAGGTGCAATCCGTTTTGCCGGGGAGGAATTGACAGAGTCCCCGAGAAAATAACTCCGTCTTACTTTTTCGGACGAAAGCGAAACGATAAAGACGGACGCTGAAATCGAAAACAATTTATTGTTTACATAAAAATGTACCTTGCGGTACGAAAATCAAAATGAAAGAAGAAAGGATGCGCAAGTCGGCGCACACGGTGTCAAAATGCAGAGCATAATGGACATACTCTATATTCCTCTCGGATACCTCATGAGAGGTCTTTACGGAGTTTTCGGCAACTACCTCGCAACTCTCCTTGTTTTTGCGGTAATCATCAAGCTCATACTCTTCCCGTTCAGCATAAAGCAGCAGAGAAACTCGCAGAAGCAGGCAAAGCTCCGTCCCAAGGAGGCGGCAATAAGAAAAAAGTACGCAGGACGTACCGACAAGGCGACCCAGACCAAAATGCAGGAGGAGGTTCTCGCACTCTATCGATCCGAGGGCTTCAACCCGGCAAGCGGCTGTCTGCCTCTTCTCATTCAGTTTCCGATACTCCTTGCGGTGTTCAGAGTCGTAACCGCACCCCTTACCTACATTCTCAGAATAGGCAAGGAAAACATCGAGGCGATAAAGGAAATCGCAACAAAGCTTGCCGAGACAGCCGGTTCGAGAGTTGACGCAATGGAGATAAACTGGATTAAGGAGATAGTCTTAAACAGAGATTCTCAGATTGTCACCGACGGCTTTGCGAAAATCGAGGGCGTAAAGCTCGACGAAATTATAAAGTTCCACGACAACTTCGACTTTTTCGGCACGGGCATAAACCTTCTCGATAAGCCGACGGTCGGTCTCAACTGGCTCATACTTATCCCGATTCTCACTTTCGTCATAGTCTACGGCTCGATGAAGCTGACGAGAAAGTTCACCTATCAGCCCTCCACCGGAAACGAACAGCAGGACAACGCAACGGCGTCCTCTATGAAGATAATGGACCTTATGATGCCGCTTATGTCGGTTTGGTTCTCGTTCATGTATCCGGCGGCTATAGGTATCTACTGGATGATGCAGAACCTCCTCGGTTCGGTTCAGCAGTTCGCATTGTATAAACTTTTCCCCATTCCCAAGTGCAGTGAGGAGGAGTATCGTGCGGCGGAGCTTGCTCTCAGGGGCAAAACCGAGAAGAACAAAAACGTAAAGAAGCGCCCTGCGGACGAGGTAAAGGAGCTTCCCAAAAAGTCGTCCAAGGATAAGGGTCCGAAGAACAAGAAGGCGTTTGTCAAGAAAAAGGTTCTCGCAAAGGTCAGAGAGACCGGCAGAGTGCCTATGGCAAAGAAAAAAATCTGAGCTTGCTTTTATTGTGAAATTATAATATGACCACCCCAAGTAAAAAAACAGAAGGAGCGTATTATCATGGAAGTAATTGAAAGAATCGTAAGTGCAAAGACAATCGAAGAAGCGGTTGCAAACGGTGCCGCAGAACTCGGCAGAGAAGTTGCGGACGTGCTTTTTGAAGTGCTTGAAGAGCCGAAGAAGGTAAGATTTTTCGGTATGCGCCCGGCGACCGACGCCAAGGTAAGAGTGTATTACACCGTTGAAGAACCCGAGGAAGAACCCGAGGAAGAGCCTGAGGCAGCGGAGGACACGGAAGCGGTTGAGGTCGAAAGCGGCGACGGCGAAACGGAGTATACCGGCAAAGGCGGCGAAGACGGCGGAGAAATACTCGACGAAGAACCCGGCATCGCAGAGACTGCGGCGGTTGATTTTCTCAATATGGTCATTTCCGACCTCGGAGTTGACGCCGAAGCGGAGATAGTCAGAACGACGGTGGCAATTCCCGAGGGAAAGAACAACCCCGAGAAGAATGTTTACGTCGAGATTAACGGCGAGGGTCTCGGCACTCTCATCGGCCGTCACGGCGACGTTCTCGATGCTCTCCAGTACCTTGCCAACATCGCAGCAGGCAGAGCGCAGAAGGCGTCCGGAGAAAAGAAGGACTACGTCAAGATTTGCCTCGATATCGAGGGCTACCGTGTAAAGAGAGAGGAAACTCTCAAGGCTCTCGCAAGACGCAAGGCGGAGCAGGCGCTCAACACGCACAGAAACATCGCTCTTGAGCCTATGCTCGCATACGAGAGAAGAATAATCCACTCCGAGCTTCAGAATTACGAGGGTGTGTACACCTACTCGGTAGGCTCGGATAACGACAGAAAGGTCATAATAGCTCTCGGAACTCCCGAAAACCCCGTTACTCCCTCCTACAGCGGAAGAAAACCCTACGGCAGATATAACGGCCGCAACAGATAATTGCCCGGCAAAGTAAATTTTCGGGAGGGTTGGATAAATGTTCGGAAGAAGACCCGACGGACGGGAAGTGCGTTCCGGTATAGACCCCATAATCCGTGTTCTGCCTTATATTATGCGCAGAAGAAACGATTCGCAGGTTTACTATAAGATGAATATCCCGTCAGAGCCTATAGACGGCTTTATCGGCGAGCGCAGAAAGACGAACGCGGGACTTTCGCCCATGAGCATTCTGATTGCCGCTTATATAAGAGCGGTAAAAGAGATGCCGACGATAAACCGCTTCGTCATGAACAAGAGAATCTACGAACGCAACGAGCTTACGGTGAGCTTCATTGTCTTAAAGTCGAATACCAAGGAGCACTGCAAGGAAACGCCGGTCAAAGTCGCTTTCTCCGAGGACGATACTATCTTTGACGTGGCGGATAAGGTTTCGGCGGCAATTGAGAAAAACAGAAGTCTCGCCGCTTCCAATTCGACGGATAAGCTTGTAAACATTCTTCTCACAATGCCCATTATAGCGAACCTCGGCGTGCAGACCATACGTGTCCTTGACAGATACGGACTGCTCCCCAAGAAGATTATCGACGTTTCACCTTTCCATACAAGTCTTTTTGTCAGCAACATGGCGTCTATCGGAATGGGATCGATTTACCACCACATATACAACTTCGGCACGACCTCCGGCTTTATGGGAATAGGAAGAAAGTCGAAGCGTATGCGCATAGCGGCGGACGGCACCGTGAGTACTGAATCGTGCTACCCCGTCGGCGTCGTAATCGACGAGAGAATAACGTCGGGCGCACAGTATGCTCTCTTCTTCGGCATACTCAAAAAGTACCTGAAGAACCCGGAGCTTCTCGAAAGCTCTCCGGTTGCCGAGACGGTTACGGCACAGCCCGAATCGGTTGCGGCACAGTCCGAACCGGCACTTCTTGCGGCGTCGGTGAGAGTGGGCAGAGCGTGACGGCGTCGCCGTAATCCGCAGAGACGGATAGAATACCATGGAGGTGTCGGAATGAAGATAGGCATAAGCACAAAGTGCTTCGGCGGAATAAGCGTCGCCGAGTGCGCAAGGACTGTACGCAGTTTCGGCTACGGTGCGGTCGAGCTTTGCCTTTGTCAGAACGACGCTTCCTACAGACAATACAATACAGTCGGCGGAGCGAAGTGTCCCGGCGAGGAGGAGTTTATCGGCATATGCGATACCTACCGTCGAGAGGGACTCGAAATCTCCGCCCTTGCGCTTTTCCCGAATCTCTGGTGCGGAAGTGCCTACGCCAAACGCAAGGCGAGAGCCGACTTTTCACGCTACCTTGACCTTGCCGACACAGCGGGTATACGCACGATTTCCACCGAACTTGGCTTTTCAGCGGCGGCAAGACCTATAAGAGGGGCTGCGGTGAGCGGCAGAACCTACACGAGAGACGACTTTTTGCGTGTGTGCGAAGCGTTTGCGTTTGTCGCACTCGAGGCGATGAAGCGTGACATAACGGTATCGATAGAGCCGTCCGAGCTTGACCCCGTGTTCCAAAGCGGAGCGGAGGGGTATCTCGAATTTTTGGACGGCGTCGAAGACCTTGCCGGAGTGAGCGGCGTCCTCGGACTTACCCTTTCGCCGTATCGGTATTGCTTCACCCTTTCGGGCGGAGAGCCTGACGGGAGCGATAACGTGCCGGAGGAGCTTTGCGTAAAACTTCATGCACGTGCAAGGCTTCTGCACCTCAAGGAACGTGAAGAGGGGAGCAGATATTTTTGCTGTCCAAAGGGCATTTACAAGGAGTGGGACGATTTTCTCGGTCGATATCCCGATATCCCCTTTGCCGTGGTGGAGTATGCCGACGACAGATCCGCCGGTCGTGCCTTGGAGATTGCCGGAGGCGGACTTTCGTAATTTGTCGGAATGAGAGGGAAAATAATTCACCCGACGTTTGACAATTGTTTATAAAATCACGTGCTTTGCGTATTGCAATGGCAGAGCTTGTGTGGTACAATATAAAGTGGCATTGATTTACAGGCGAGCTTACGGGCAAATTTGTATATTGGAGTAGTGCAATGAAAAAGACAGCTATAATCTCTGCGGTGACGGCGGTGTTTGCCGTGCTGTGCATGGGAGGAATGACGGTCGGAGCGACAACCAGAAACGTGACCTACGACGAAGCGTCGGGCAAGTACATCGACGCCGCAACGAAGTTTGCGTATGTCCTTGACGAGGACACTCTCACCGCAAGCGTTTACGGCAACCCCGACGGTGCGGCGGACAGCGTAAAAGAAACCGAGGTCGGTATTTTAGGCCCCGACGACGAAACGATAACCGTAAACGATTTCGCCTACGGTGCGGATTCGCTTGTTCCTGCGTCTGTTTCGGCAAACGGCAAAACCTACACCGTAACCGAGGTAGCCCCCGACGGCTTTGCCGATCACACGACTCTCGGTTCAGTTTCCTTTGAGTCGGATGTGAAGATAGGCGAGAGAGCCTTCTTCGGCTGTTCCTCTCTTAAAAACCTCGACTTGACCGGTGTGCGCACTATTTCAGACAGCGCATTTGCATATACAAAACTCGAAACGCTCTCTTTGCCGACCACGGTTGAAAGTATCGGCGGCGGTGCGTTCTTCTATATTCCGACGCTCAAAGCCGTGAACGGTCTCGGTGCGAACGTAAAGTACATCGGCTCGAATCCTTTCGGCGGCTCGGAGTGGTTCAAAAAGCTCGATGACGATTTCGTTATTCTCGGCGACGGCATACTCATAAAGTATAACGGCAGTGATGAACACGTTGTTCTCCCATCGAATGTCAAGGGGGTGACGGACGCTTTCTCCGGAAATACCGCTTTGACAAGCGTTGATATGTCGGCGGCGAACGTAACATATATCGGCGACAACGCCTTTTACGGCTGTCATAACCTCGGTTCGGTCACTTTTCCCGAAAGTCTCGTGAATATAGGGGACTTTGCTTTCGCCTCCTGCTCGCTTCTTCGTGAGGTTGAGTTCGGAGAAAACATCGAGAGCATAGGCTTCTGTGCGTTCTCGTCGGCACTTTCCATGCAGAGCTTCACCTGCGCTTCCGAAAAGCTCACACGTCTCGGAGAGTGCGCTTTCTGGAACTGTAAGTCCCTTGAAGCGGCGACCTTTGCGTCAAGCCCGGCGACTCTCGATTTCGGACTTTTCTGGAACTCCGGACTCAAAACCTTTATCGTCTCCGGCAACGTAACCACTCTTGCCAAGGGCGCATTCGCTTCGGTTGACGGCGCAAGAATAATCGTTCCGAGAAACGTCGTTAATATTGACGGCACGGCTCTTGCCGGTGAAAACCTTGTTATAGTCTGCGCTCCCGATGCGGCGGCTGCCGTTTACGGCAAGCTTAACTTCACCGAGGACGGCACGAATAGGGTGCTTCTTTACGGAGATGTCAACGGCGACGGCAAGGTGGATGCCGAGGACATACTCTTTTACCTCAAAAATGCGGCTTCCTCTGCGGAGGCGGAAACGGTTGCCGACGAAGAGGCGTCCGACGTTGACCTTGACGGCATGCGTACACTCAAGGATATCCGTGCCATGATGAGATATCTTGCCGGCGAAGAGGGTGCGGTTGTCGGAAGATAACGGAGAATCCGACACACATATGAATTTCAGGGGGGAGCTTTGTTTCCCCCTTTTTTTCTGAAAGGGGACTGTATGCGTATACTCGGAATTGACTACGGCGACGCAAGAATGGGAGTTGCAGTGAGCGACCCGACGGGATTTCTCGCCGGAGGACTCTGCTGTGCGAAGGTGAACGGAATAGGAAGCGCCGTGAAAGAGGCGGCAATACTCGCCGAAGAAACGAAGGCGGAGCTTATCGTGGTCGGACTTCCCGTCAACATGAACGGAAGCGAGGGTGAGCGTGCCGCACGTGTTAAAAGGTTTGCCGCAGAGCTTACTGAGGCGTGCGGCGTCGAGACGGTTTTCATCGACGAACGCCGTTCAACCATTCTTGCTGCCGGCTATATGAACGAAACCGGTACGCACGGCAAAAAGCGCAAGGAGAACATCGACACTCTTTCGGCGCAGATAATCCTGCAAACCTACCTCGACAGAACAAGAAAATAAGACATCTGCCGTAACGCACAAAATGCGCTGCGGTTTTTTGTTTATTCTGACGGAAGAGCGGTAAACCGTAAATGAGGCGTGATATCATTTTTGCTACGAAAGTACACTATTTTGTAATTTCCGATAAAAGTGTTGCAATTCTGCCCGGCGTAATATATAATAATTGTACAGTATTAATGATTATTGAAGAAGAAAGGACGAAACACATGAAAAGAATACTGTCAATCGCTCTCTCAATTCTTATGCTCATCGGAGCTGTTTCAATAACCGGCATATCCGTGTCGGCGGCGGAACCGATAAGCTTCGATTACGCCGATTCCAACAAGGGCGGCACTAACGGCTTCGTTGACAAAAAGACCTGCGGCACGCTTGAGGTCGTCGAAGAGGACGGCAGAAAGGCACTCAAATTCACCCCCGACCTCACAAGCGAAAACGCCGGTGCGGCTCTCGCAATCGAGGGCTACGGGCTTGCGAAGTACGGTGCGGCTTACGACACCTACAGATACGCTTCGATAGAGTATAAGTACGTTTCGACTGCGCCGAAGGCGGTTGCTTTTGCGGTTCAGCTCTGCAACTCCAACAAGGTCTTCGAGAGCGGCGGAATGACGGTTGCGGCGGATGAAACGCTCAAAACCGGAGAGTGGACGACGGCGTACTTTGACATGACGGCTGTTGACACAAAGCTTGCGACTGCTCTCGACGCACATCCCATAAATCACATCCAGCTTCGTCCGTTTGGCGGCACAAAGGTGAACGCTCTTGACGCCGGCGACGTAATCTACATAGGAAAGCTCACTTTCTCCGAAACAAACCTCAAGCCCGGCGGAACGACTGTTGAGGCAAAGCCCGTCGAAAAGACCGAGGCAAAGGCGTCCCCTGCGACGACCGTCACTCCCGAAGCTCTCGGAGGTCCGAACACGGAGTCTCTCCCAAAGGTGGTAGGCGCAGACGACGTTATGGTAGAGCTTTCCTCGCTCACCGGCAGCTTCGTCGATAAAAAGGACAGCGGCACGCTCGAAAAGGTAACGGTGGACGGCAGACCGGCGCTCAAATATACGCCCAACCCCGACTCCCCCGACAAGAACGCAACCGTTTCGATAGAGACAAGCGGTCTTTCGACAAAGCTCCCCTCCAAGGTTACATACGAGGAATACAGCTATATTTCCCTCGAGTATTTCTACGCTCCCTCCGAAGAGCCTTTAAGCACCGAGATACTCATATACCTTGCAAACTCCAACAAGATTTTCGAGAAGCCCGACGGCAAGAATAACGTAAAGTCGGCGAAGCTCGTTTCCGGAAAGTGGGCGACTGCATATTTCGATATCACTCCGGCAAAGGCTAACCTCAAGGCGGATCTCGAAGAGCACGTGCTCAATCACATTCATGTGCGCCCGTTCAACACCACCTCCTCAAAGCTCCGTACCACCGACGTCATTTACCTCGGCAAGATAGGCTTCCACAAGGCTGACCCCAACCCCAAGACGGAGTACGAGGTCTCCTACATCAAGAGTATCAGCGGCGCTGTCGGCGAGGATATCGCAAAGTCCACCGTTGACGCAGGCGCAGAGGTCACGCTCGCAGAATGCCCGTGGACGGTTGAAGGCTTTGAGTTCGTCGGCTGGGAGGTAAACGGCGAGACAAAGAAGCCCGGCGACGTCATTATCGCAGAGGGTTCAAACGATCTCACGATAGGCGCTGTGTGGAAGGAAGCCGCCGACAAGAGCAACTCCAAGGGCTTCAACTATGCAACCGGCATATTCAGCGAAATATGCGAGAAAAAGACCAATGCAACAGCGGAGACAGTTCAGGTAAACGGCATCGACACAATCCTTGCAAAGCCCGTTCCCACTGACGAAAAGCCCGGTATGCTCATTCTCGACGCTTTCAGTCTCAAAAACAAGATTAAGGTTGACCTTGACGTTTACAAGTACGTCACTCTCGTTTACAGACAGGATATCGTCACCGAAAACGAAAAAATAACCGCACCTCACGTTCAGTTCACGCGAAACAGCGGTATGTTCAAGAACGGCGTCCCACTCAAGCGTCTCGACAACACTGTAAGAAACGGCGAGTGGTGCGCAACTGCCTATGAAATCCCCGACCTTACGGAAAACTATACCGACCCCAGCGGCGTTCACAGCCTCGCTCAGGTACACGTTTACCCGTTCGGCAACAAGATACAGACAAACGAGCTTTCCGCTGGCGACGCCGTATATGTTCAGGGTATGATTTTCAGCAAGGAAAAGCCTGACGACGTAAAGTACGCTCCGGCGTATATCACAGGCTACTCCGACGGCACATTCGGTCCCAATAAGACCATGACCCGTGCGCAGGCTTGCACGGTTGTGGCAAGACTCCTTGCAGGCTCCGACGAAAAGGTCACTGCCGCCGACTCAACCTCCTTTAGCGACGTTGACAGCAGTGCGTGGTACTACAAGTACGTCTCCTACTGCGAGGCAAAGGGACTTCTCAAGTCCTACAGCGGCAAGTATGAGCCTAACGGCAACATCACAAGAGCCGAGTTTGCGGAGCTTGTATACAATATGGGAATAGTTTCCGCAGGTGCGGAGAAGAAAACCTTTACCGATGTCGGCGAGAGTCACCCGAGATACGAGGCTATAATGGCGGCGGCGTCCGCAGGTCTTGTCACGGGCTACGCAGACGGAACGTTCCTCCCCGACAGAACAATAACACGTGCGCAGGTTGTCACCGTGATAAACAACGCCTACGGCAGACACACTCTCGCTAAGCGGTATAACGAATACGGCGGTATGTTCTCCGACGTTGACGAAAGCTCCTGGGCGGCGGGCGCAATAGTAGATTCCGCAGTTTCCCACGTCGCTCTCAAGAACCCCGGCGTTGACGAGTACGAGTGGATTTACCGTGAAGCGGTTTCCTCAGAGGTTACGGAGGCGGTTCTTGCCGAGGGTAAGAAGAAGCTTGAAGAGGTAAACGCACTCGAAGAAAAGCGCATCGCCGAGATAAGAGCGACCGAAACAAAGGTCACGGTAACGGGTACGAAGTACTACTTTGCAAACGACGGCGACGACGCCAACGACGGACTTTCCGAGGCGAAGCCGAAGAAGACAATAGGGGAACTCAACAAGCTCTCCCTCAAGCCCGGCGACGGCGTCTACTTCAAGAGAGGCGACACCTTCCGAGGCGGCATAATCGGCAGAAGCGGAGTCACCTATACGGCATACGGCACCGGCGACAAACCCAAGCTCTACGCCTCCCCGGCAAACTTCGCAGGCGCGGACAACTGGGAGCTTACCTCCACGCCCAACGTATGGAAGCTCAAGACTCCGATTAAGAACGACGTCGGTCTTGTCGTGTTCGACGAGGGAAAGGCGTGGACGGAGAAGTTCATCAAGGGCGCAAAGGGCTTCACGGGCGACCTTTCGCAGATAAACGTTGACCTCGGTATGTGGCACGACGTTTCCGCACCGACGAATGTCGAGGGATATCTCTACGTCCGCAGTGACAAGGGCAACCCCGGTTCTCTCTACACTTCAATCGAAGTAAACCCGAGAGAGCATATACTCAAGGCGTCCGACGGCATTGTCGTCGATAACCTCTGCTTCAAATACGGCGGCGCACACGGTATCAGCGCAGGCAATATAAACGGTCTTACAGTGCAGAACTGTGAGTTCGGCTGGATCGGCGGCTCGTGGTTCAGAACCGACACCTTCTCTCGCTACGGCAACGCTGTCGAGGTTTACGGCGGATGCGACGGATATACGGTCAATAACTGCTACATATATCAGATCTACGACGCCGGCGTTACGCATCAGTACACCGAGGGCGGAAATATCGATATCGAGATGAAGAACATAAAGTATACGAATAATGTCATCACCGACACAATCTATACCGTCGAGTACTTCATTCATAAGCCTGACGCAGGCAAGGTTCACAGAATGGTCAACGTCGATATCTCCGGCAACCTCTTCATGCGTTCCGGCTACGGCTGGGGTGCAGACCCGTCGAGAAGCGCGCATATCAAGGGCTGGAATACCTACAACGAAGCGGAGAATTTCACGATATCGAACAATACCTTCTGCCTCTCCAAAGCGAATATGATAATGGTCGGCGCTCAGGTTACGGCATGGGAGCCCAAGACAAGCGGCAACACCTACATTCAGAATTTCGACTCGCAGTTCGGCAATATCGGCGCAAACAGCACAAAGTTCATCGGCACGATGGAGGCATATCTTAAGAGTGCGGGAGACGGCGACGCAAAGGTTTATTTCCTCCCGGCACTCGAAAAGTGAGCGCAGACTTTTTACAACAGCATAAAAGGCGGCTGACGGACGCTACCGATGCCGTCCCGAAAGGACACAGTCATGAATACAGTAATAACCGATAAAAAAGCGGCGGCGGAGTACGTTGCCGAAATCGACAGAAAAGCCGAGGAGCTTAAAAATATCATTCTCACGGCGCACGATACGGTTCGCCCCGTCGGGACAAAGTACTACGTTTCCGAAAACGGCGACGACGCAAACGACGGCATCTCGCCGGAAACACCCGTCAAGACCTTTGACGGAGTGGCAAAGCTGCCTCTTGTATCGGGAGATGCGGTTCTCTTTAAGAGAGGGGAGACCTTCAGAGGCTGTCTTACCGCAAAGACGGGTATCACGTACTCGGCATACGGCGAGGGCAAAAAGCCGCTTCTCACAAATTCTCTCCGCAACTACGCCGACCCTGCAATCTGGGAGGAGACCGACACTCCGAATGTCTATAAGCTCACAATTCCGCTCACGAACGACGCCGGAATTGCCGTCTTTGACGACACCCTCTGGAGCGAAAAGCGCATAAAGGGACGTCCGGAGTTCCTCGAGGGAAAGCTCTCCGACCTCGACTGCGACCTTGCAATGTGGCACGATGTTCCGCTTCCCATGAAAGAGACCGGGTACGTTTACCTGCGCAGTGACAAGGGCAACCCCGGCGAGCGTTTTAAGAGTATCGAGATCGGCACGAGAATGAATATCGTAAGAGTACCCGGAGTAAACGACGTCATATTCGATAACCTCTGCTTCAAGTACGGCGGCGCGCACGGTATCGGTACGGGTCACATAATGGGTCTTACCGTCCAGTACTGCGAGTTCGGCTTCATCGGCGGCTCGTGGTTCAGAACCGATATACTCTCCCGTTACGGCAACGCAATAGAGATATACGGCGGCGCACGTGACTACAAGGTGCGGTATAATTACATCTATCAGATATACGACGCCGGAATTACGCATCAGTACAAGAACGGTCCGGACGCCGTTGTAATGGCGGATATCGAGTATTCGCACAACCTCGTCGAGGACACCTCGTATTCCATCGAGTACTTCCTCACCGAGGCGGTTGACGTCGAAATAAAGCCCGAGCGTTACATGAAGGATATCTCCATGCACGACAACATTCTCCGCCGCTGCGGCATGGGCTTCGGCGATCAGCGTCCCGACAAGTCGAGAGCGGCGCATATCAAGGGCTGGCACCACACGAATAAGGCGTGGAACTACAGCATAAGAGACAACATCTTCTGCGGTTCAAAGTATATGCTTCTCCACGTCGGCGACGAAAACGACGCATGGCTTCCCGAAATGAGCGGAAATACCTACGTCCAGGAGGGCGGCAAGAGCTTCGGTATCTTCGGCATGGACGAGGTCATTCACCCCGTGGACGACAACATCGGCAGTCTCCTTGACAATACCGTTCACGAAAAGGACGGAGTTATGGTTGTCCTCTGAGCTGCCGTATTCGCAGTCGCTTTGCGTGTTTGACCGGATATACGTTGGCAAAGCACGTGCGTTTGACTGCATACGTCCGCATATTTTCTCAAAAAACGTACAGTCTCCGTAAAAAAGCGGGGACTGTATTCTTGTGCGGCACTTCAAATGGCCAATATGTGAATTTTCGCACTTTTTCAATTTTTTTTGCAAAAGCTCTTGACAAACGCAGATATTTATGATATAATAACACAGTCGTCGGAACGAAAGTATCCGATTTATAACGAACACTATGGAGAAGTCGCGTAGCTGGTCGAGCGCGCACGATTGGAAATCGTGTAACCGTCAAAAGCGGTTCGAGAGTTCGAATCTCTCCTTCTCCGCCAGAATAAGTGACTTTACATAGTGGATGTGGAGTCATTTATTTTTTCGTTGGTGTGACGAGAGATGAGAAAAGGGCGGTTTTGCTTGCAAAATTGCGAACGTCCGGGGGATGTTCGGAAAGCCCGAGTGCGTGCCGCAAGCGGTAGCGAAGCGGGCGAATCTCTCCTTCTCCGCCAGAATAGGTGACTTTACATGGTGAATGTAAGGTCATTTATTTTTTTTCGTTGGTGTGACGAGAGATGAGAAAAGGGCGGTTTTGCTTGCAAAATTGCGAACGTCCGGGGGATGTTCGG
>CAKSCN010000031.1 GCA_934444485.1 uncultured Eubacteriales bacterium
GTCCACGAAGTGAGCGACCCGAAGGTGGCGGCGGTATATCCGGAGGGCATACACGGAGCTATAGCCGAAATGTTGGGCAGGTACGGAGCGGACAAGTACAGCGTGAGAACGGCAACTCTCGCAGAACCCGAGTGCGGTCTTACCGATGAAGTGCTTGAGAGTACCGACGTTCTTCTCTGGTGGGGACACGCCGCTCACGACAAAGTACCCGATGAAATCGCCGCAAAGGTCGCACAGCATGTGCGTGAGGGAATGGGACTTATCGTTCTTCACTCCGGACACTATTCAAAGCCGTTCAAGCTTCTCATGGGTACGGGCTGCCGTCTCAAGTGGCGTGAAAGCGGCGACACCGAGCGTGTGTGGGTGGTTGAGGGCGGACACCCCATAGCCAAAGGACTCCCCGAATATATCGAGCTTCCCGAGGAGGAAACCTACGGCGAACGCTTTGATATACCCGCTCCCGATGAGCTTGTGTTCATAAGCTGGTTTTCCGGCGGTGAGGTCTGCCGAAGCGGCTGCTGCTACAAGAGAGGTCTCGGCAAGGTGTTCTATTTCCGTCCAGGTCACGAGGAATATCCGACATATTACAGGGACGACATAATAAAGGTTATCATGAACGCCGTCGATTGGGCGTATTCCCCCGAGGTGGTAAAGCCTACGTTCGGAAAATACGAATCCGTAAACAAGTGAGGTGCGAAGCTATGGAAAACGGTATAGTACGTCTCGGAATAATAGGAATGGGCGGTATAGCGAACGGAGCGCATCTGAGAGGACTCGGAAATGCCTCGAACGTAAAAATCACCGCAATATGCGATATTGACGAAAATAAACTGAAAGCCTGCGGCGACAAGCTCGGTATAGACCCCGACAAGCGTTTTGCCGATTACCGTGATCTTATTGCCTGCGAAGAGGTTGACGCCGTCGAGGTGTGTACGCCGAACAATCTTCACGCAGAAATGGCAATTGCCGTACTCGGCGCAGGAAAGCCGCTTGAGCTTGAAAAGCCGATGGGACTCTGCGTCGATGAAGCTCTTGCGATAAAGGCGGCGGAGGAAAAGAGCGGCACGTTCGGGATGATGTGCTTCTCGTACAGATTTATGTCCGCCGTGCGGTACGCAAAATACCTTATCGATAAAGGCTCGATAGGCAGAATACTCGGCATAAACGTCGAGTACTTAAAGTCAAGCGCGCTTTGGGAGGGACGCCGCCTTGAATGGCGTTTCAGAAAGGAGCTTGCCGGGACGGGAGTTTTGGGTGATCTCGGCGTTCACCTTATCGATATGGCGAGACTCCTTGCCGGAGAGTTCACGAGCGTAAGCTGTGACCGGAAAGTAATCGTAAAGCGTCGTCAGATGCCCGATTCCGACGAATGGGGCGACGTTACCACCGACGATATATGCAACTTCACCGCCGAGATAAACGGCGAAATACCGGTGTCGTTTGCGATATCGCGCTGTTGCCACGGACACTCAAACACGATAAAATACGACATCTTCGGCGATGCGGGAGTCATCTCCTTTGACCTCAACAACCCCGATATACTCCGCATCTGCATAGGCGAGGCGGACATAAACGGCGACGGACTTCACACGGTGAAGGTTCCGCCGAAGTTCAGAGCGTCGCAGGAGCAGACCTTTATCGACGCCTGCCTCGGAAAAAGAGGGGAGTACTTCCCGACGGTTGACGACGGCGTTGTTTCGCAGAAGATACTTGACGCACTCTGCCTTTCCTCCGACGAGGGACGGAGAGTATACATAGAATACTGAGATCGCAAATCTTCTTTTGAGGATTGTGAATACCGAGAAGCGGAGCTTGTGTATGCAGGCTCTGTTTTCTTTTTGCACGGCGGAAAATTATTCCGTAATTTACGTATACTGCATAAACATTTACCGATTGTACAAGAAATATCAAGTAAAGAGTGGTATAATTTAAGATGTATTTCTGCGGTATTTTAATAATCGGAGGATGTTATGAAAAAGATTGTCTCCCTTTGCCTTGCGGCTGTTATGACGCTTGCGGCGTTTACACTCGTAATTCCCTCGGAGCGTGCTTTTGCTGCTAACGACATAACGGCGGATTTTGCGAAATACCAGAACGGAATAGTTGACCGAAAGAACAATGCGGCTGTGTCTACGCACTCTCACGGCGGCGTGAACTGTGCCATGGTTATACCGAAGCCGACGGCAAGCGACGCTTTAAAGCCGATAAACATCGACTCATATTCGTGGGGAAATCTTGTAGTGAACGGCTCGGCAACAACCGTTCCGCTCAATAGCCTCAAATATATCGTGATAAAGTATCGCTACGACGGTCAGACAGAAACTCTCGGCAGACCCATGCTGAGAATTCTCCCGAACGGCGATAAGGGACTTACCTCGGCGGTTTCGGTTTACGCCTATGAGGAAAAGCTTACCTACAGCACCGGCAGCTGGCAGACGCTCACCTTTGATTTTGAGGGTGCGTTTGACGGAAAAACGCTGACGAACGTAAATCTTCGTCAGATGCACTTCTACCCCTACGGTGAAGTTGCGGCGAGCGTGCTTGACGAATTCGATATGTTCCACTTTTCCGAGATAACCTTCGGCTACGGTGTTCCCGAGAACAAGCGTTATCCCGTGCTTTTTGAAAAGGGCTTTTACAAGGCGTACCTTCCCGACGGCGTGTCAAACGGCAATACCACGGTCGCCGCAGGAGAGAGCATCGTACTTCCTGATAGTCCCTACGTTCGTGACGGCTTCGAGTTCGATGGCTGGATAAGCTGGCACGGAAACAAAAAATATCAGGTTGGAGATACCGTAACCGTAAACTCCAAAGAGATTTTCACCGCAGACTGGAAACACTCATCTCTTGCCGGAGTGAATGATTTTGTTGTTGCCGATATCGGAAAGTACTGCTTCGGCAGAATAAACGGCGGCAAGGGAGAGGTGAATCACGGTATATACACCAAGGGCGAAAGCTTCGATGGCGTCGATAATCTCTATAAGTTCAAGCCCGACACGAGTATTGCGGCGGCAGGCGCAAAGATAGACTCGTGGAATTATAACGAGCTTTGCGTCGATATAAAAGACTATCACCACCTTGCAATAGTTTACTACTACAAGTCGAATAATCCCGCAAAGGCAAAGTGGCAGCAGTCTTTTCTCACAAACGGAGGAATAGCGAAAAGTAGTTCGATTTTTTACAACGAAATGAAGGCAAACCGTTGGGCGGTAATAAATATCGACTTCACCTCTTTCAGCAATAAGGCGACCGAAACGGCGGACGGCAGAAACTACCTGCGCCAGATGCACATAAATCCTTTCTCCGATGTCAAAATGAGCGACCTTGACCCCGACGACGAGCTTTACATCGGAAAGCTTGTTTTCTCGAAGAATCAGTTTGAATTTGACGTGACCGACGCCATATTTGCTCCCGAAGCGGATAGTAGTATACGTCCGGCAAAGCTTGTAACCCGAGGCGAGGCTTGCGCTGCAATAATAAGAGCGGCAGGACTTGAAAACGATGCGCTTGATCTCGACGGCGAGTCTTCGTATGCCGACGTGACATCAAAGAATAAGTACAATAAGTATATCCTCCTTCTCGAAAACCTCGGAGTACTCAATCCCGAAGAGGGCGAAAGCTTCAGACCCGGAAGTCCCGTCACAAAGGCGGAGCTTGCAGAGCTTGCGGTTGCGGTCGCCGTTTCTGCGGACGGTGCGTCACTCGAGACTGTCGGTGCGCTTGCGGTGACGGGCAGCTCGGAGTATGTCACAAGAGGCGCTCTTGCCGAAACCGTAAGCACATATACGGGAAATAATCTTCCCAGAGGAATTGTGTCGGGCGTTTCCTTACAGAGCTTTACCGACGTAAATCCTTATTCCGCCGACGCCTCCGTATGGGCGCTTCTCGGAGTGCGGGGCATTACCGTTCCCAATAAGGGTATGTACATTTCTCCCCTTGTCAGCAACAACACCGGATATGCCGTTGACGAAGTGCTGTACGCACAGGGAAACGACTACATAAGGCTGCTTGACGTCACGACGGCGAACAGAATTGCCGAGATAAGAAGCACCGGAAACGAATACTACGACAAGTACCTCGAAAGCCCCAAGACCTTCGGAAACGTAATCTTTGTGTCCGAAAACGGCAGTGACACAAACGACGGAAAGACTCCCGAGACTGCGATAAAAACTCTGAAAAAGCTCGGAAGCATGGGTTCGGAGCTTGCCGTCGGAGACGCCGTGTTCTTTGAGAGAGGCGGAGTTTACCGCGAAGATGGCGTTTATCAGACGGTTGCCGGCGTGACCTACAGCTCTTACGGCGAAGGCGCAAAGCCCGAGATTTGGGGTTCGCATTTCGACCTCACGAAAAAAGGAAGCTGGGAGCTTTACACCTACACCTCCGACGGAGGAAGCATCTGGAAGTACTCTGACGATATCGGTGACTGCGGCGCACTGTTCCTCATGAAGGACGGAGAGGTTGTTACGGTTGCGGCAAAGGAGATACCATCCTACTTCCAGGAGTACCTTTACACGACAGACGAGGGAAGCGAGGGTCACACCGCATGGAGAACGAGAGCGGATAAAGACACACCTTTTATCGTTGCAAAAGAGCTTGACAACGACCTTGAATACGTAAACCTTGCCGACAGCTCGCTCAGCTACCTTAAACAGACGACAATAAACGGCGAGACCGTTACTCTCAGAGTTCCGAACCTCGGCTCGGCTGTCGGCGTTCTCTATTTCCGCTGTGACGCCGGAAACCCTGCGGTGGTCTATGACGAAATAGAGTATGCGGCAAGACACAACGGATTTGCGGCAAAGAGCGGAGTAACGGTGGATAACCTTGCGATAAAGTTTGTCGGAAACCACGGCATAGGTGCCGGAACCGTCACGGATCTTACGGTCACAAACTGCGAGATCGGTTGGATCGGCGGTGCTATACAGCACTACAACACCTCAAACGCCAATGCCGGACGGGTGACGAGATTCGGAAACGGAGTCGAGATATACGGCGGTCTCTACAACTATAAGATAGACAACTGCTACGTCTACGAAGCGTATGACGCCGGCGTTACGCATCAGTATTCCTCGGGCGGAACGGCGAATGTTTACATGGAGAACGTGGACTACACGAACAACGTCTTTGAGTACTGTACGTACAACATAGAATACTTTGCCGGAAGCGCCGCAGATGGAAGCGATGCTACCCGAAAGATGAAGGACATACTCTTCGAGAACAATATAATTCGTCTTGCCGGCTACGGCTGGGGACAGCAGAGACCCGACCCCGCACCTGCCGCAATAAAGGGTTGGACGCACAACAATCTCACCGACGGCTTTGTGATAAGAAACAATATAATCGACCGCTCGACGCATATGCTCATGCAGGTTGGTACGGCATACGCCTCTTCAGCGCCATATCTTGTCGGAAACACATACGTACAGCATTGCGGAAACGACTATGCCTACTACTATTCGTCGTACCTCGGCAAAAAGACGACCTTCAAGTACGACGGCAACATTGAAGAAACCATGCGCCTTATGGATGAGGACAATGCGACGGTTTACTTCACAGACCCCATTAAGTGGGAGCATATATACGTTTACCACAGAAACAACGTACCCGGAACTTACAATTAAACACCGTAAATCGCTTGCCGTACCGGGTGAAAAGCTCTGCGGCAAGCGTCGGTTTTGAAATGATTTTACCCGATTTGCATCGGACGAGAGGTGAAATTGACAATGACCGTCAAAAAGACATTTGCAACGCTTATGCCCGACAAGGCGGGCGCATTCCTCGAGGCGGCGAAAGTATTTTCCTCTCTCGGACTCAATATAACGAGAGTGAGCTATAATAAAGCCGTGGACACGCATATGCTGTTTGTTGAGGTGTGCGGAGAGAGCGGCAGTATGAAGAAAGCGGAGTCGGAGCTTTACGGCATGGGCTTTCTCGGACACGACGGCGACGGACACGGAAGCGTTATGCTCGTCGAGTTTAAGCTGCGTGATGTGCCGGGAACGCTTGAGCCGATACTCGGGCTTATCGAACGCTGCAATATCAACATATCCTATTTAAGCTCCGCCGAGAACGGCACCGACTATCAGTATTTCCGCATGGGACTTTTCGTCACCGAAAACGACGACACAGCTGCACTTTTGAACGAAGCGTCGAAATACTGCGGCGTGAAAATTCTCGATTATAACCCCACGGGCATTGCCCTCGACAACACGGTTTTCTATATGTCGTTTGCCGACAGGATAGCCGAGGAATACGGTTTCGGCGAGGATGAAAAAAGAGAGCTTCTTCTTGACTCAAACCTCATAATGGATATGCTCACGAGAAAAAACAGTCCGCCGTACAAAACCTTTGAGTACATCGGAAAGTTTGCGGAATATCTCCGAGAGGGAACGGGAGAGGAATTTGCGCCGAGAATTACGGAATACACCTTTGAAAACGTGCGCTTCACGCTCATAGAGCCGCCCTGCGGAAGCAACCTCTGCGTCGCCGAAACGGGTGGTGGACTTCTGTGCGTTGACGGCGGATTTCCCTGCTGCCGTGACGACAGTCTCGCACTTTTGCGAAAGCTTTATCCGGGCTTTGACGGTATGCATAAAGTAATGCTGCTTACTCATGCGGACGTTGACCACGTTGGAATTGCCGACGTTTTCGATAAGGTTTATGTCACGAAAAAGTGCGCCGACAATTTTGCCCTCGAAGCACGGGGAGAACCCAACCTCAGGGAGCAGAACCCCGTCCATGCGCCGTATGTGCGTATAAGCAAGCTCCTTTCGGGATATAAACCGATTCCGGAGGGGATTATCGAGGTTATCGGAGGAAGCTCAGACTCGCTTGAAAAGACCGCCGAGAGAATTGGTGAGGTGCGTTTCGGCGAGCTTTGCTTTGAGGTGTACGAGGCGAAGGGCGGTCACGTCAGGGGAGAGGCGTTTTACATTGAAAGGCGTCTCGGCATTGCGTTCACCGGCGATATTATCGTCAACACAAAGGGCTTCACCAAGCCGCAGGCAAGGTTCAACAGGCTCGCTCCGTTTCTCATGACGTCGGTTGATACCGATCCCGCACTTGCGGCGGAGGAGCGTGCCGAAATATATAAGCTTCTCGCAGACAAGAAATACACAGTATTCGGCGGTCAAGGACTGCCGATTGAAACATAAGCTTCAGAGCATTACACGGAGGATAACAGACAACATGAAAAGAGTTCTCGCATATCTTAAGCCCTACACCAAGGAGAGCGTACTTGCGCCGCTGTTCAAGCTTCTCGAGGTTGTGTTCGACCTTATGGTTCCGCTCATCGTCGCCGGTATGATTGATGTCGGCGTCGCATCGAACGACAGAGGGTACATCGTCCGCAGCACGCTGCTTCTTCTTGCAATGGCTGCTCTCGGACTTCTTTCGAGTTTCACGGCGCAGTACTTTGCGGCAAACGCAAGCGTCGGTCTTGCAACGGCACTCCGCCAGTCGATGTTCGACCATATCGGTAAGCTTTCGTTCACCGAGCTTGATACGATAGGCACAGACACGCTCGTCACAAGAATAAACGCCGACGTAAACCAGGTGCAGAACGGCGTCAATATGACCTTGAGACTTGCGCTGAGAAGTCCGTTTATAGTTTTCGGCGCAATGATAATGGCGTTTACGGTGAATGTAAAGTGCGCACTGATTTTTGCGGTCGCAATCCCGATTCTCTTTGCGGCGGTGCTTGCGATTATGCTTGTGAGCATACCCCTTTTCAAGAAGGTGCAGTCGGCTCTTGACAGAGTTACGGGACTTACAAGAGAAAACCTCACGGGCGTGAGGGTCATACGTGCTTTCTGCCGTGAAAACCATGCGGTTGCGGAATTTGACGAGAGCAACGACAGACTCACAAAGCTCAATGAATTTGTCGGCAGAATCTCCGCACTCATAAATCCGCTCACATATGTTCTTATAAATATCGCAACGGTCGTACTCATAAGCACGGCGGCATTTGAAGTGAATATCGGCGGTATGAAGCAGGGAGAGACCGTCGCACTCTACAATTATACGCTCCAGATTATAGTCGAGCTTATCAAGTTTGCGGCGCTTGTCATAACCCTCAACAAAGCCGTCGCCTGTGCCGACCGTGTCGGAAACGTACTCGACGTGAAGCCGAGCATGAGCTACGCCGAAAAGGACGCCGAGACTGTCGAAAACGCACCGGCAGTTGAATTTGGCGGCGTTTCGTTTACGTATAATGGCGCAGGCGCACCGAGCCTTTCGGATATATCGTTTGCGGCGGAAAAGGGAAGTACCGTCGGCGTAATAGGCGGTACGGGAAGCGGTAAATCAACGCTTGTGAACCTTATCGCACGCTTCTACGACGCAACGGAGGGAAAAGTGTCTCTCGACGGAGCTGACGTGAAGGACTACAGCGCAGAAACTCTCTGCAAAAAGGTCGGCGTCGTTCAGCAGAAGTCGGTGCTGTTTTCGGGGACTGTGCGTGACAACCTGAAGTTCGGCAACGAAAACGCCGACGACGAAACGCTTTGGAAAGCGCTTGAGGTTGCGCAGGCAAAGGAGATTGTCGAGAAGAAAGAGGGCAAGCTTGATTTTGTGATAGAGCAGAACGGTCGCAACCTCTCCGGCGGTCAGAAGCAGAGGCTTTCGATTGCGAGAACGCTTGTGAAGAACCCGGAGATACTGATACTTGACGACAGCTCAAGCGCACTCGACTTTGCAACCGATGCGGCTCTGCGCAAGGCGATAAGCGGACTTTCCGGGATAACGACCTTCATCGTGTCTCAGCGTGTGTCGTGCATAAAGAACGCAAATCTTATTCTTGTTCTTGACAACGGCAGACTCGCCGGAAAGGGAGACCACGTTTCTCTCATGGAAAACTGTGAGGTCTACCGTGAAATCTACTATTCGCAGTTCCCGGAGGAAAGACCGGCTGCCGTAGCAAAGGAAATGACGGGAGGTGAGGCGAAGTGAGCGGAAACGATAAAAAATGTACCGAAAAGGGTACTCTCAAAAAGCTATTTCACTTTATTGCAAATTACAGACTTCTTCTTGCCGCAAGCATAATACTCGCCGCCGTAACCGTTGTAATGCAGCTTTATGTGCCGGTGCTTTTCGGAAATGCCATAGACGAGATAGCGGACACGGGAAGCGTAAATTTTGCCGCAATGTGGGTATACCTCAAAAGGATAATCCTCCTTGCCGTTTTGTCGTCGGCGACATCGTGGATAATGAGCCTCGTCAACAACCGCATGAGCTACGGCATAGTGAGAGATATACGTTCGAGAGCGATAAAGCATATTCAGAGACTGCCGCTTTCGTACCTCGACCGCCACAGCTCGGGCGATATCGTAAGCCGAATAATTGCCGACGCAGACTCTCTCTCGGACGGACTTCTTCTCGGCTTCACACAGCTTTTCTCCGGAGTTGTTACGGTTGCGGTGACGCTTGTGTTCATGCTTTCAAAGAACGTGCCGATAACGATAATGGTTCTCATTCTTACGCCGCTGAGCTTCATTGTCGCAAAGTTCGTTGCGTCACGCTCCTACAAGATGTTCCGTCTCCAGAGCGAAACACGAGGCAGACAGACGGCGCTTGTCGATGAGATGATAGGCAATCAGAAAACGGTGAGAGCATTCGGATACGAGGACAGAGCGTCGGCACGTTTCTCCGAAATAAACGAGGAGCTTCGCCGTTACAGCAAGCAGGCGGTGTTCTACAGCAGTCTTACCAACCCCTCGACACGCTTTGTAAACAATATCATATACGCCGGCGTTGCGCTTGTGGGTGCGTTTCTCATTCCCGGCGGCGCGCTTACCGTCGGCGGTCTCACGGTGCTTCTTTCTTACGCAAACCAGTATATGAAGCCCTTTAACGACATAAGCTCAGTCGTCACCGAAATGCAGAACGCTCTTGCGTGTGCGGCGAGAATATTCGAGCTGTTCGAGGAAAAGGAGGAGACTCCCGACGAAAACGGCACACTCGAAAAGGTCGTCGGCAATGTGGATATCGACAACGTCGCATTCAGCTACGACAAGAGCCGCAAGCTTATCGAAAACTTCAACCTCAAGGTAACGCCCGGTATGAGAGTTGCCGTTGTAGGACCGACCGGATGCGGAAAAACGACGTTCATAAATCTTCTCATGCGCTTCTACGATGTCGATGACGGCGTTATATCCATAGACGGCAAGCCGATAAACGAGCTTTCACGCCACGCTTTGAGAAGCAGCTACGGCATGGTTCTTCAGGAAACCTGGATAAAGAACGATACCGTCCGTGAGAATATACGCTTCGGCAAGCCCGACGCCACCGACGAGGAAATTATCCGTGCCGCAAAGGAGGCTCACAGCTGGAGCTTTATCGAGAGACTGCCCAAGGGACTCGACACTGTTCTCGGAGAGGGAAGTATCAGCGAGGGACAGAAACAGCTTCTCTGTATAACCCGTGTAATGCTCACGCTTCCGCCTATGCTCATACTCGACGAGGCGACCTCCAACATCGACACGAGAACCGAGCTTCGCATACAGAGAGCGTTTGAAAAGCTCATGCAGGGCAGAACGAGTTTTATCGTCGCTCACCGACTTTCCACTATCCGCACGGCGTCACTTATCCTTGTCATGCGTGACGGAAAGATAATAGAGCAGGGTACTCACGATGAGCTTTTAGCCAAGGGAGGCTTCTACAGCACGCTTTACAACAGTCAGTTCAGCGCAGTGCAGTGAGCCGAATGAGGCAGACCGAAAAGTAAATATAAGTCAACCGTCTCCGCAGAGGTAATGTAACTTTTGCGGAGATTTTTCTCTCTATTGTCGTTTTATGTAAAATCCGTGCGGTGTGAGTCGTAAAAATTACGTAATTATATGCTCTTATCCCAAAATAATTGCATTTCCGCTCTTGAAATTTAACAAAGAATGTGATATAATAAATGTGTGAAAAAGTATTCGGAACAACTATTTACTACCCCGAAAGGAAAGATATAAACGTGAAAGAAAGAAAAGACGATCTCGCCGCTTATCACTTCCATCAGGGCACGAACTACAAGACGTATGAGTATATGGGTGTCCATAAGGAGAAGAGAGGCAGAAAAGACGGCTATGTTTTCCGCACGTGGGCGCCGAGAGCCGATGCGGTTTACGTCGTCGGAGATTTTAACGACTGGGACGAAAGTCTTCCCATGGAGCGCACCACCGAGGGCGGAATATGGGAGGCATTCATCGGTTCGGACAAATTCTCTTCGCTTGTGCGCTACAAGTTCAAAGTGGTGAACGGAGAACACGAACACTATAAGGCAGACCCTTACGGATATTACGCCGAGGTGCCGCCGCTTACAGCATCGGTTTACTACGACATAGACGGCTACGAGTGGCACGACGAAAAGTGGCGTGAAAAGAACAAAAAGCAGATGTCGGACGGAAGATTTTCGTCTCCGATGAACATTTACGAGCTTCACCTCGGTTCATGGAAGCTTGACGGCGACGGAGAATACCTCTCTTACCGTGCGCTTGCAAAGGAGCTTGTACCTTACCTCAAGAGTATGCACTATACGCACGTCGAGCTTATGCCGGTAATGGAGCATCCCTTTGACGGTTCGTGGGGATATCAGGTTTGCGGCTATTATGCGCCGACCTCCCGCTACGGCACTCCGCATGACTTCATGTTCTTTGTTGACGAGCTTCACAGAAACGGAATAGGCGTCATACTCGACTGGGTCCCGGCGCATTTTCCCAAGGACGAACACGGACTTTACGAGTTTGACGGTACGCCGACCTACGAATATCAGGGCAAGGACAGAATGGAGCACCGAGGCTGGGGAACAAGACAGTTCGACGTCGCACGGAACGAGGTTGAATGCTTCCTTGTGTCTAACGCAGTGTTCTGGTCGCAGGTGTACCACGCCGACGGATTGAGAGTCGATGCCGTTGCGGCGATGCTCTACCTCGATTACGACAAAAACCCCGGCGAGTGGATTCCGAATGTCTACGGCGGAAATCAGAACCTTGAGTCTATAGCATTTTTCAGAAAGCTCAATTCCGCAATGAAAACCCTCTGCCCCGAAACGCTCATGATTGCCGAGGAATCGACGGCATGGCCGAACGTCACAAGGTTTGACAACGACGGACTCGGCTTTGACTACAAGTGGAACATGGGTTGGATGAACGATATGCTCGATTATGCCGGCACGGATCCGCTTTTCAGAAAGTACAAGCACGAAAAAACGACCTTCTCGCTCATGTACGCCTTCTCGGAAAACTACATTCTCCCGATATCGCACGACGAGGTTGTCCACGGCAAGAAGTCGCTTCTCGACAAAATGCCCGGAACGTATGAGCAGAAATTTGCCGGAGACCGTGCGTTTCTCACGTATATGATGACTCACCCCGGAAAGAAGCTCCTTTTCATGGGAAGCGAGATAGGTCAGTTCAGAGAGTGGGACTACAAGGGACAGATCGAGTGGTTTCTTCTCGATTACGATATGCATAAGAAACTGCAGGACTTCGTCCGTGACCTCAACGAGCTTTACTTAAAGAGAAGCGAGCTTTGGGAGCTTGACACGTCGTGGGACGGCTTCAAGTGGATAAGTGCCGACAACAACGAGCAGAGCGTGATAGCGTTCAGGCGCATAAACCGTGACGGACGTGAGCTTGCGGCGGTGATAAATTTCACTCCCGTTACAAGAGAGACCTACCGTGTGGGACTTCCGAAGCCCGGACTTTACAAGGAAGTACTCAACAGCGACGATGAGAAATACGGCGGCAGCGGCGTTGTGAACGGTACGGTGAAAGCCGAAAAGATTCCGTGGAACGGACTGCCTTATTCCGTGGAGCTTACACTTCCGCCTCTCGGTGCGGTAATACTTGCAAAAACGAGCGGTGCGGCAAAGGCAAAATCGGAATAGGACGCAAACAAAAGAATATAATTTAAGAGTGGTAAACAAAGCATCGGCAAAGGATCGATGACAAAACAGCGAAAGTTTATTCCCAAAAACATAAGAGGAGACAATGCGTATGTCAAGAAAAAAAGAATGTGTGGCAATGCTCCTTGCCGGCGGTCAAGGAAGCAGACTTTATGCCCTCACCCAGAAGACCGCAAAACCCGCTGTGCCTTTCGGCGGCAAATACAGAATAATTGACTTTCCGCTTTCCAACTGTATCAACTCCGATATTGACGCAGTGGGTGTACTTACTCAGTATCAGCCGCTTGTGCTCAACGACTATATCGGAAACGGACTGCCGTGGGATCTCGACCGCTCGTTCGGCGGCGTGAAGATTCTCCCCCCTTATCAGGGCAATAAAAAGTCCGACTGGTATCTCGGTACGGCAAATGCGATATATCAGAACATAAATTACATCGATATTTACGACCCCAATTACGTGATAATACTCTCCGGCGACCATATTTACAAGATGGATTACTCGAAGATGCTCGATTATCACAAGGAAAAGAGTGCGGACTGCACGATAGCCGTACTCGACGTGCCGCTTGAAGAGGCGAGCCGCTTCGGCATTATGAGCACAAATCCCGACGGCTCTATCTATAAATTCACCGAAAAGCCCAAGAATCCCGACTCCACAAAGGCGTCGATGGGTATATACATCTTCACAAAGAAGAAGCTCTTCGATTATCTTATTGCCGACGCCGAAAAGGAAAAGTCGTCTCACGACTTCGGCAAGGATATAATTCCTGCGATGCTTGCGGCAGGCGAGAAGATGTTTGCTTACGAATTCTCCGGTTACTGGAAGGACGTCGGAACAATCTCGAGCCTGTGGGAGGCGAATATGGATCTTCTCGGCGAATACCCCAACTTCTCTCTTCACGACGAGGAGTGGAGAATATATTCGAGAAACGATGCGCGGGCGCCTCAGTTTGTCGGAGAGGGAGCGTCGATACACAACTCAATTGTCTCCGAGGGCTGCGAGGTTTACGGAACCGTCATAAACTCCGTTCTCTTCAGCGGCGTAAAGGTTGCAAGGGGAGCGTACATTAAGGACAGCGTGGTTATGTCGGACACATCTGTCGGACACGGCGCAACCGTCAAGTACTCCATTCTCGACTGCGGCGTCGAGGTCGGTGCGGGTGCCTCCGTGGGAAAGGAACGAAGCGAATCTTCGGGTATCACCGTTGTGGGTTCGGACGTCAAGGTTGCGTCCGGCAGCATTATCGGCGATAACGAAATGATTTCCGAGCTTTAAAAGGAGGGATAAGCATGACTGCGGCAGGACTTATATTTTCAAATATTCACGATATAAATATATCCGAAATGACACGTCGCCGTACTATGGCATCGGTTCCTTTCGGAGGAAGATACAGACTTATCGACTTTGCTCTTTCCAATATGGTTAACTCCGGCGTATCCAAGGTCGGCGTTATAACTCACAACAACTACCAGTCTCTTATGGATCACATCGGCACCGGTAAGGACTGGGATCTTGCGAGACGTTCGGGAGGTATAAAAATACTGCCACCATTCATCACCGCATATGAAAACAGCGTCGCAAACTCGCTCTACACAACGAGACTTGAGGCTCTTATGGGCGTCATGAACTTCATCTCGCGCTGTAAGGAGGATTATATCATTCTCTCCGACTGCGATGTTATCTGCAATATAAACATGAGCGACGTCATAGAAAAGCACGCCGAATCGGGTGCGGACGTCACAATAGTCGCAAAGAATACCTACGTCGGAATTGAGGACGCCGGCAAGCAGATTATCATCACGCACGATGAGGACGGCAGAATAACCGACACCGCAGAGCATTCCGTGACTTCGGTCGGCTTCCACGACGTATGCCTTAATATAATGGTGATAAACCGCACGTACCTCCACAACGCACTTCTCAATGCGATAGCTCACGGATATAAACATTTCTTCGGCGACGTTATTGCCAAGAGCCTCAGAAAAGACAACATAAGAGTGTACGAGTACGACGGCTACTTCTCCCAGATAAACTCGCTTCCCGGATACTTTGCGTGCAGTATGGAGCTTTTGAAGCCGGACGTCAGAGCGGACCTCTTCGGAGTGCCGTCACGCCCGGTATTCACCAAGGTAAGAAACTCCGCCCCGACAAAGTATATGGCAAACGCTTCGGTTTCCAACTCGCTTATCGCCGACGGCTGTATCATCGAGGGAACGGTCGAGAACTCCATTCTCTTCAGAGGCGTTAAGATAGGCAAGAACACCGTTGTCAAGAACTCGATTATGTTCCAGGACACGTACACCGGCGACAACGTAAGCCTCAACTGCGTTATAACCGATAAGAATGTCATCATCAGAGACGGAAGAGACCTCTCGGGTCACGAAACACTCCCGTTCTTCATCGAAAAAGGAGTGATGATATGAAAAAACTGTTGTTTGTCGGTGCGGAAGCAATGCCTTTTGCCGCAACGGGCGGTCTCGGCGACGTACTCGGTTCTCTTCCGGCGGCTCTCAAAAGAGCGGCGGGGGAGGAGCTTGACGTAAGAGTCGTTATACCGCTGTACGGAACGATTTCCGATAAGTACAGGAGCGAAATGACGCTTCTTCGCGAGTTCAATGTTGCGCTCGCATGGAGAAATCTCTACTGCGGAGTAAAGTCTCTCGAAAAGGACGGCGTGACCTACTACTTCATAGACAACGAATATTATTTCAAAAGAGGAAACAAGCTCTACGGTGAGTTTGACGACGGAGAACGCTATGCGTATTTCTGCACGGCGGTTATGCGCATGATGCAGGAGCTTGGTTATTACCCCGACATACTTCACGCACACGACTGGCAGGCGGCTCTCTCGGTGATATATCTTAACCGTCAGTATCGCCACAGCTGTGAATTTTCGCACATGAAAAGCGTGTTCACAATCCATAATATAGAGTATCAGGGACAGTATGGCTTTGAGATTTTGGGCGACGTCTTCGGACTTTCCGGCTTCGACCGTGCGACCGTCGAGTATAACGGCTGTATAAACCTCATGAAGGGCGCAATAGAGTGTGCGGACATGGTTACGACCGTAAGCCCCACATACGCCGAAGAGATAAAGTATCCGCAGTATTCCCATAAGCTTTATCACGCACTTTTGAAGAACGACTACAAGCTCACCGGTATTCTCAACGGCATCGATTACGACTACTACAACCCCGGCACCGACCCTGCAATCGCACAGCATTATACGTCAAAGAGCGTTGCACGCAAGGCGGCGAATAAGGTTGCGTTCCAGAAGGAAATGCAGCTTCCCGAAAGACGTGACGTTCCGATGGTGGCGATAGTTTCGAGACTTGCCGCACATAAGGGACTTGATCTTGTTACTCAGACGGTCTACAGACTTCTCGAGGAGGATATACAGTTTGTCGTCCTCGGAAGCGGAGATCCGCACTTTGAGAGCTTCTTCAGAGTACTCGAGGGACAGTTCAGAGATAAGGTTCGTTCAATTATTAAGTACGACCGTGACCTCTCGAAGCGCATCTATGCTGCGGCGGATATATTCCTCATGCCGTCGCTCACAGAGCCTTGCGGACTTTCGCAGATGATAGCGTCACGCTACGGTGCCGTTCCCGTAACCCGTGAAACCGGAGGACTTTACGACTCCATCAAGGGCTATTGGGAGGACGAAAACGGTATGCACGGCAATGGCTTTACCTTTGCAAACTACAGCGCCGCAGAGCTTACCGAGCGCTCTCTTGCCGCAATAAACCTCTTCCGTGATACCAAGAAGTGGAAAAAGCTTGTCGAGCGTGTCATGAACGTTGATTTCTCGTGGGATAAGTCGGCAAAAACTTACCTCGATATGTACGCAAAGCTTTAATTACGTATTTACCCATAATTTCTATTTTCCCCCGAAAGGATGTTACCAATGAATTACAAACCGGATTCCAAAGAAATAAGAGAACTTATAGAAAGCAAACTGTCAAGATATTTCGGCTGTTCGCCGGCGGAGGCGTCGAAAGATCAGGTGTACAAGGCGGTCGCAATGACGGTCAAGGATATGCTCACCGAAAAGAGAAACACCTACAAAAAGCAGGTCAATAAGGTCGGCGGCAAGCGTGTCTACTATATGTGCATGGAGTTTCTCGTCGGACGCTCGCTCAAGAACAACCTCGGCAATATGGGACTCACAAGCGAGTACCGCAAGGCGGTTGACAGTCTCGGCTTTGACCTCGACGACCTTTACGAGCTTGAACCAGATCCCGGTCTCGGAAACGGCGGCCTCGGCAGACTTGCGGCGTGCTTTATGGACTCCCTGTCCTCCTGCAATTACCCGGCAACGGGATTCTCAATCTGCTATGAGTACGGACTCTTCAAGCAGAGAATAGTTGACGGTATGCAGGTTGAGCTTCCCGATATATGGCTTCCGGGCGGAGAGGTTTGGCTTGTGCCGAGAACCGACCGTGTATTTCACGTAAGATTCGGCGGTCATATCAAGGAGAATTGGAGAAGCGACGGAAAGTGCGAAATCCTCTATGAGGACTGCGAGGAATTTGAGGCAGTGCCTTACGATATGATGATTTCCGGTGCGGACAGCGACGCCGTGAGCAACCTCCGACTCTGGAGGGCGAGAGATATCGACAACTTCAACATGAACCTCTTCTCTCAGGGACAGTACGCC
>CAKSCN010000032.1 GCA_934444485.1 uncultured Eubacteriales bacterium
CCTTAAGTCTGGACGAAGCGGACTTGTCCTTTCTGAGGTCGATGCCCTCCTCCTTGAGGAAGGTGTCAGCCATGTAGTTTACGATGCACTCGTCGAAGTCGTCGCCGCCGAGGTGGTTGTTGCCGTTGGTTGCCAGAACTTCAAATACGCCGTCGCCTATCTCAAGAAGAGATACATCGAACGTACCGCCGCCGAGGTCGTAAATCATGACCTTCTGTTCCTTTTCCTTGTCCATGCCGTAAGCGATAGCGGCCGCAGTCGGCTCGTTGATGATACGCTTTACGTCGAGACCCGCAATTCTGCCGGCGTCCTTGGTTGCCTGACGCTGAGCGTCGGAGAAGTAAGCCGGAACCGTGATAACAGCCTCCGTTACGGGCTGTCCGAGATAGCCTTCGGCGTCAGCCTTGAGCTTCTGGAGAATGAATGCGGAAATCTGTTGAGGGGTATAGGACGTGCCGTCAATCTCGACCTTTCTGTCCGTACCCATAGAACGCTTAATGGAGCTTATCGTTCTCTCGGGGTTTGTGATTGCCTGTCACTTTGCGGCAGAACCGACTATTCTTTCGCCGTCCTTTTTGAAGGATACGACGGAGGGAGTTGTTCTCATGCCCTCGGAGTTCGGAATTACGACGGGCTCGCCGCCCTCAAATACTGCTACGCAGGAGTTTGTTGTACCAAGGTCTATACCTATAATCTTTCCCATATTTATTACCTCCGTTATATGCCGCTTGTGCGGCCGTGAATTTACTATTATTATATATCAACAATGCGCTCCGTGCAAAAATGCACTCGGTGCTTTGTCAATTTACCACTTTAACCATTGAATGTCTTATTACTTTATTTCCTATTTTATATCCCTTGAGGAACACCTCGGAAACTTCGTTCTCGCCCTTGTCGCCGTCCTCGTCGTGCATTATTGCATTGTGAAGATCCGGGTCGAAGGTTTCGCCGGCAGCGGGGATTTCCTCGACTCCGAGCTTTCCGAGAACCTCACGGAACTGCTTTTCTATCATGCGCACGCCCTCGGCAAGAGGGGAGGTGTCGTCGGAAGACGCCGCAAGCGAACGCTCGAGATTGTCAAGCACGGGGAGAATCTTTTCCACGGTGTCCGACACGGCGTCGGAATAAATGGCGTCCTTTTCGCTTTGGGTGCGCTTTCTGTAGTTGTCGTACTCGGCGAGAAGACGAAGATGCCTGTCGTCCTTTTCGGTTATCTCGGACTTGAGCTTTTCTATCTCCTTGTCCTTTTCCTCGGCGGCCTTTGCGGATTTTTTGCATTCACGCTCCTCGCCGTCCTTTTTGCCCTTGCAGGACTTCTTCGGCTTCTCGGTTTCTTCCTCGCCGATATTTTCGTTCTTTTTTTCTTCGTTATTCATCTGTCTTCGCTCCTTGTCGTATTGTCGCCGGCGTTCTCATTCGCTTTCGGCTCCGGGAGAGGCTTCGGCGGTTCTTTTACACCTGCCGACGGTGTTTCTCCGAGTTCCTCGGCAAAGTATTTAAGGCTCGAGACCACTTTTTTGTAGTCCATACGTCTCGGTCCTATGACGCCTATCACGGCATTTGCGCCGCCTATCGGCACTGAGCAGAACACAATCGAGGTGTCCTTGAGCGCCGGGTTTTTCGATTCGTCGCCGATGTAAATGTGAACTCCGTGTTCGGTCTCCGCGCCGCTTTCGTCGTTATCAGTTCCCGTTTCGGGAGATGAGATAAGCTCACGAAGTCCGGTTTGTCTCTCGATAACCTCCATAAGCGATTTCACGCTTCCGACATCGGAAAATTCGGGGTATTCCAAGAGGTTGGTCACGCCCTCGACCCTGACGTCGTCACTGCCGCCGCTCTTTGACGCATCGTAAGCGGTTCTGATTATCGGACTTGCGAGTGAACGGAGTCTGCCGAGAGCTTCTTCGACCGCAAATACCGTTTCGATTTTCACGCCGTCAAGCGGAATGCCGACAAGGTTATCGTTGAGAGCGGTCTTGATTTTCTCCATATCCTTCTCGGAAATCGGCACTCCCGAGGGGACAATGCCTGTTCTGACCTCACCGGAATCGGTTATCATAACAAGCAGGAAGCTGTTCTGCGAAACGCACACGGCGTCGAAACGTACTATTGCCGTGCATCCGGGCTTTGCCGCAAGCGACACCGACGCATACCTTGTGATACCGGACATAATCTTTCCGGCACGCTCGATAAGTCTCTCGGTCTCGGCGGTTTTGAACTTTGTGAGGTCGTTTAAGAGTGCCAACTCCTCCATGTTGAGGCGGTAGTCCTCCATGAGCTTTTCGACGTAAAACCTATATCCGGCGGTGGACGGGATGCGTCCCGCGGACGTGTGCGGCTTGTCGAGGTAGCCCATTTCCTCAAGCTCGCTCATTTCGTTTCGGACGGTTGCTGGGGAAAGTGAGAGTCCGCCGTGCTGTGTCAGATACTTCGACCCGACCGGCTCTCCCGAGTCGATGTACTCGTCGATTATCATTTTCAGTATCTGCTTTTTTCTGTCGCTGAGTTCCACGGCGTTCACCTCCGATTCGTTCCTACTCATTAGCACTCATAACCATCGAGTGCTAATGTGATAACTTTACCACATTTTTTTAATTTTGTCAAGAGGTTTGCAAAGGAAAAATGTTAATTTTTTGTGAACGAGTGAAAGACTCAGGAATTGACGATTACTGTTTAATGCGGAATTCATAATGCGTAATGCATAATTGACGTGGAAAAGCTTCGCTTTTCTTCAATATTTGAATGGTGCTTACCGTTTGTCGGTTTTCTACGGTGCGATATACATAACCTTACGTTTGGTTCTAAATTGACAGTCCCTCAGTCTGACGACTTCGTAACGACTTCGTCGTGACAGCTCCAGAGGTTGCTTTGCAACCGGTTACACAGGGGGATGCCTCCAAAGTTGGCTCTGCCAACTCCTGCTTTGCCGCCTCCAATACACCCGAGAGCAAGTGCCAACCTCAATTCACGCATTCTCCAAAAACCTCATCTTTCCGTAATTTGTCGTCGAACGAAGTGAGGTACAAATTTCGGGAACGGGAAAACCTCGGATTAAGTCCCAACAAAATTTGATGCCGAAAAAATCACGACCCGGCGCTTGCGTATATGGCGTCGGGTCGCCGCACTATCTCGGATAAGATGAGTCCTACCTCATTTCACGACGGAGGCTTAGCCGATGTCGTGCGGTACCTGTGCAGACACACTTCGTAGTCTGCACGAAAGTAAATGCTTCGCAAGCTCGCATTTCTTTCCATGTTCTACATGAGCCTATACTTAATTTCCCTGCAAAGCGTAAGCTTTGCTCCTTGAAGTCTTTTGGTTCTTTTCTTCAGAAAAGAACACCCCCGTAAGCCCCGTAAGCGTTTTCTTAATAAAATGTAAATTGTGGACTGTCACGCTTGACAAAAGGGGCGAGTGGGAATATAATCATAGATAGTTGGAAAAATATGCACTGTATGCGAATGCGGTGCAAACATGAAAGGAAAGGTACAGCTATGTATTATATAGGCGTTGACCTCGGCGGTACTAATATCGCAATAGGTCTTGTAAACGAAAACGGCAAAATTCTCAGAAAGGGCAGCGTTCCCACGAAAGCCGACAGAGAACCCGACGAAATCATAAAGGATATGGCGGCTCTTTGCCTCGACCTCATCAAGGAGGAGGGCATTTCAGTCGGCGACGTTGAGTACGCCGGAATCGCAACTCCCGGCACAGCCGACCACGACAGCGGTTATGTCGTATACGCAAACAATCTCCCCTTCCTCAACTACCCCATCGCCGCAAAGCTCACAGAGTTCTCCGGCATAAAGAAAGTTCTCGTTGAAAACGACGCCAATGCGGCGGCAAAGGGCGAGGCTGAGATGGGCGCTTCCAAGGGCTGCAACGACTCCCTCATGATCACTCTCGGCACGGGTCTCGGCGGCGGCATTATTATTGACAAGAAGGTATATTCCGGCTTCAACTACGCCGGCGGCGAACTCGGTCACACGGTAATCGAGGTAGGCGGTCGTCAGTGCTCCTGTGGAAGAAAAGGCTGCTGGGAGGCTTACAGCTCCGCTACGGGTCTTATCAACATGACAAAGGACAAGCTTGCGGCTGATAAGAATACCATAATGCACAAAATGGTCGAGGAAGAGGGCAAGGTCAGCGGCAGAACGGCGTTCAACGCAATGAGAGCAGGCGATAAGGCAGGCGCCGAGGTTGTTGACGAGTACATCCGCTACCTCGCTTCGGGTATCGTAAACATGATCAACATCTTCCAGCCCGAGGTTCTCGTTATCGGCGGCGGTATCTGCAATGAGAAGGAATACCTCACCGCACCGCTCAAGAAGTACGTTGACGAAGAGCAGTACACCAGAAACGGCACAAAGAAGACCGAGATAAGAATTGCCGCTCTCGGTAACGACGCCGGCATCATCGGCGCAGCTATGCTCGGTTTTTAATCGATTTGCAATTGATAATAATCAGCGCAGAGAGTCCGCCTTCGGGCGGCTTTCTTTTTTGCGAAAAAGCTCTCCGTTTTCAGTCTATATTCCCGTTTTCACGATAACTGCGCCAGACATTCTCGAAGAAGTCATCGTCCTCCGGAACGGGACGAGGGGAACGCCACTCTGTCCTGCAGATGCCGTTTTCGCAGCGCAGTTCCTGAATCAACGGATTTTCCTCTTCATCCAACGCAAACGTGAATGTATCGGGCAGCTGTTCAAAGGGTTTGGTGCCTTTCGCCGTATCCGTATACAGCGCACTTCCGCGGCTCTTGCCGCCGTGGTCAATGTAGTCCGTCATGGCACTCAGATAGGCATATTGGCTCATCAGCATATCACGCAGACGGTAGAGCATTGACAGCTCCGCTCGGTCGGATGCTTTAACCCGTTTTCCGAAGGACGCAAGCAGAGTTTTCACTTCTTCACAATACGACCGTATTTTTTCGGGATCACGGACAGCCGCACCGCAGTGGCTCATTTCCTCAGCGGCGTGTTTCCAAAGACTCCGCACATTGCCGGTATCCGCCGCACATCCGTCGGCAAGCGACCCCATTTCCGTCAACGCCGCCGAAGCCGCCTCTGTAAATCCTGCCGGTGCGTCTCCCCGACAGCGAGCCGCCACGTACTGCGCCGCACGGGTACTGCCCACCTGCCCGGCATTCAGCGCTGTTCCTCCGGGACGGCAGACGCCGTGACTTGCGGCAACTTCGCCCACGGCAAACAGACCTTTTACATCGGTTTGCCACCAACAGTCAATACTCAAACCGCCGTTGTTGTGCTGTGCGCAAAGAGCAATCTCAAGCGGCTGCGTGTACAGATCTATGCCCTTCTCACGGTAAAAATCGACGGCAGGTCGGTTCATGTGCGCCAACCGCTCAATGGGTGTGCCGAACAAAGCTCCGGCTCTTTCAAGATATTCACGTGCCTCGGGCAGTAGGGCTTTGCGGTCAAACATATCGTCTGCCGGGTTTTTGCGGTAGTCAAGGTACACATGCCGTCCCTTACGGCTTTCAAGGTAAACCAGAATGTCGATAATCGAGCTTCCGTCCGCAACCTTGCGTACATCAAACGGCCACTGGTATCCCTTTAGGAACAGCTTGCTGAGCATATCGTGAGTATCCGCAAAGAAATCCGTTAAGAACTCCCGTTCATCACTGCCATCCGCCGCTGTGGAATAAACTCTCGGCAGAACCTGCATATAGGTGCCGGATACATTCCACCTCGGCGCAACCGACGCAAGACCGTATTGCCATTCCGTCAGATTTTTACCCTTTGCGCCTGCTTCCAGTGCAAGACCCGTTGCGCCGTACTGACTGTGGGGATACACGCTGTCGGCATACATTCCGGCAGGACCTCCGGTGGCATAGATGATATTTTTACAGCGTATCAGAACGAACCTTTCATTGTCCTCCCGTGCCGCAATGTTCAGGCAAAGAAGACCGCAGACCGCATCACCGTTTTTCAATATTTTAATCACCTGCATTTTGTCAAGTATCGGCACGCCTTTTTCCTGCACGGCACGCTCCAGACATTCCGTCATCACCTTGCTGGTGTAAGGTCCGACACCGGTTGCACGGCGGCGAGGATCATGGTCGGTTTTATAGCCGACGTACTCTCCGCAGCGGCTATGGGGAAACGGCACGCCAAGCTCAACAAGCTTAAAAAAGCACCGGGACGAAAGAGCGGCTTCGCACAGAGCAATATCCCCATCCACACAGCGTCCCTCATATAACGTTTTTGCCATTTCACGCACACTGTCAGGCTCACCGCCGGAAAGCGTCAGCTTATAATACGTCTGCTTATCGCTGCCGGTATTGCGGCTTGTACCTCCGGTGCGGTTTTCGGTAACAAGTACGATATCGTGCTGTCCGAACTGCCACAGGCGATCAGCGGCATTGTAGCCGGCCGCACCGCTTCCCACAACAGCAGTGTTGCAGCCGTATACCCTTGCCTTGTATTTTCCGGCACGGTAAATCTCGTTCATAACAATGTCCCCCTACAGACGACGTATGTGGAAACCGCCGTCCACATCGATATAGATGCCCGTCGTATAACGCAAACGGTCACTGCAAAGAAGACTGACCGCACCTGCAACATCCTCCGGAGTACCCCAGCGAGCAATGGGGAATATACCCTTTTCGATCAGAGCATCATACTTTTCCTTTACTTTGTCGGTCATATCGGTAGCGATAACTCCGGGACGCACCTCATTGACAATAATCCCCTCAGAAGCCAGACGGTCGGCGTAAAGAGTGGTAAGCATCGAAATACCTGCCTTTGAAACGCAGTACTCGCCTCGGTTTGTGGAGGAAACAACCGAACTGCAGCTTGACACGTTGATAATGACGCCCTTACGCCCCTCCGACGGTTCCTGTTTTATCATACGGTTCGCCACAAGCTGAGTCAAAAACATATTGCCCTTGGTGTTGATGCCTACGACGTAATCGAAGCTTTCCTCGCTCATATCCAAAAGGTCGGTACGGACTTTGGGTGCCACACCCGCATTGTTGACCAACACGTCCACACGGCCGAAAGCGTTCAGTGCGCCGTCAAGAATCTTTTTGCGGTCCTCGCTTTTTCCGATATCCGCCCGAACATAGGCGCATTCCGTTCCATCTGCTCTCAGCTCCTCCAATGCGAACCGGTTTTTTTCCTGCGGTCCGGTAGCGACCATAACAATATTGTAACCGTCAAGCCCCAGCTGCTTGGCAATGGCAAAACCTATGCCTCTGCTTGAACCGGTAACAATCGCCGTCTTCTTCATTTTCTGTTCCTCCATTCTCAATCAGCCCCGGAAGTTTGCCGGCTGAGTCTTTTTAATCTCCAAGAATTCCTTGTAGAACGGCATAAACGTTTTGCTGTCACGGATAACACAGCCCGTCGGCTTGTGAGCGCGAATCAAATCACCGCACTTTCCGCAGGTGAGACAGACACGGTTCGGATCTATGCGGCCGTGCTTCACTATTTCGTTCGCAAAATCGGGATCTGCAAAAGCCATGCGTCCGAAGAGCATACCGTCGCAGAGACCTTGCTCCACCGCACCGGCACTGAAGAGATCCGAGTAAGCGCGCAGATAGGTCGGTGCCGACGCCCAGACCGTCATTTCGGGCACTGCTTTTTTCACGGTGCCTATGCCGCAGATCATGCGTGACAGCCCCTCAAAGGGGTGTTCGTCCGTCTCATATTTGCCGAAGTCGAACGGACGGGTCACATGAGTGGTTGCGTAAGGGTTTCCCATCGTCAGATTCACCATGGAGAGTCCCTGTTCGTCATGCAGTTCACGCACAAGGCGGATAGGCTCGGTCATGTCGGGAGTCGTGCCGCCGCCGGGGGCAACACCGAAACCGAACGGATAAGCATAGCCGTCATAGATACCGATGCGTGAGGTGACAGAGAACGTATCGTCCTCATAGACCTTTGCCGCACGGATACCGTTTTTCAGCAGACGGAAACGGTTTTCAAAACTGCCGCCGTATTCTCCCGGTCGGCGGTAGGCGGACGCAAGCTCTGCAAGAAGATAGCCGTGACAGCTCTTGATATCGACCGCATCAAAGCCTGCCTCTTTTGCCAACAGCGCAGCCTCACCGAATTTTTCCTCAAGGCTTTTCAGATAGTCGTCCGTCACGATGCAGGAATCGTCTGCGGCACGGTACTGTTCCAAAATCGGGTGATGATAGGCAATCATAGGCGCCGGCTTGTTGTCGGGATTGGAATAGCGGCCGCTGTGGTTTGCCTGCATGATAAGATACGGAGTATAACCGTTAGCTTTGAGTCCTGCCTCTTTGACGGCGGCAGTCATCTTCTTGAACGCCTCAAGAGTATCACGTGTCAGCAGAAGCTGTGTTTTGGAAGAGCGCCCTTCCTCAACGATTGAAATAGCTTCAAACCAGATGACCGCACTGCCGCCGATTGCTTCGTTTATGTAACGGCGAACGGTATAATCCGTAGGTTCGCCCTCCGGTGTGGAATCCGCACCCTCCATCGGCGCAATACCGAGGCGGTTCGGAAAAATAATTTTCCCCACGGTCAGCGGCTGTGCCAGCACATGGGTGTCCTGCGCAAAAGGCAGTTCCGCACCCAGTTCGGCGGCTCGCCGTTTCACCTCCTCCAATGATTTATAATGAAATCTTTCGTGTGCCATCTTTTACCTCCGGACCGGTCTTTCCCGCTTTCTGCGGCATGAACCTTGGGTTTAACATTCGGTGCCGCACCGTTTTTTATTGCCCTGAGAAATAAGTATATCATTATTTATATCGTTTGTGTTATTCCGAAGTTGTATGTTTTTATGCAGATCCGGTATTTTAATGCTTGTGGGCAAAACCGCCGAAGCTTTCTCTTTCTTCAAATATGCCTTTCGGCTTTTTCCGCTGCATTCGGGCTGATAATTTACTTTACGGAAACGGCTATAACAAAACAAGGGGAAACAGAGGATAACAGAGCAGTTTTCCGCAATTCAAAGCCGAGGAAAAAACGCAGTTCTCGGCACGTTTCGACAAATATGTATTATAAAACGACATTTTTGCATAACCTCTTGACAAAACAGTGCTTATGTGCTATCATTTCGGTAGACTTAAATCGGAGCAAGGAGTAAGGGACATGAGCTTCATGAAATTCTCAAAGTTCAATACCTCGTGCAGAGATGCGGAATATGCGTCCGCACCTTCGTCCCGTGCTGTCTCTGCGTCTGCGTGCGCCGGCTCCGAAAACGTGAATAATGTGTTTCATGCAGTCTCTGTCTTTGCAGCGGCTGCATTTATTTTTGCCCTTTCGTCCTTTATAATAAGAGGCATAATTATAATTTCCGCCATAATTATTCTACTTGTGATTACGGCGTCGATAATTATAATTAACATTACCCACGAAAACGGAATAAAACGAAAAGGCAGATTGAAAGCGTAAATCAAAAAACTTCAGGGTCGGACACCCGAAGTTAAATATTTTGATAATACGGCGGTTTTGCTTTTTCGCAGAGCCGCCGATTTTATTATACTTACAAAAACAAAAAGGAGAGCAATCATGAAAAGCATTTCAGTTTCCGACATCACCTTGAGACAAGTAAGCACTTCGGACAGCCCCCGACTCAGCTTTAACGAAAAAGTTGAAGTTGCCGGCACGCTTGACCGACTTTGCGTCGATGTGATAGAGACCGCACCCATAACCGAAGGAAAAACCGACGTGCTTTTCCTGCACACGATTTCCTCGCTCATCAAGTACAGCGCAATTGCCTGCCCCGTCGGATACACCGAGGAATCGGTCGAAGAGACCTACAGCGCCGTAAAGGGTGCGAAAAAGCCGAGACTTTTGGTGAGCGTCCCGGTTTCCACGGTAGGCATGGAGTACATCTGCAAGAAGAAGCCGCAGAAGGTTCTCGAAATGCTCGAGACGCTCACGAAAAAAGCGGCGTCCCTCTGCGGCGACGTTGAGGTTTCTTTCTCGGACGCAACACGTGCGGAACACGATTTTCTCGTGAAGGCGGTCGAATGTGCGGTTTCGTGCGGTGCAAATACCGTTACCGTCTGTGACGACGCCGGCACGATGCTCCCGGGTGAATTCGGAGAGTTTGTATCGTCGCTTTTGAAGGACGCACCGACTCTTTCCGGCGTCGCTCTTGCGGTCGCTCCGTGCGACGCTATCGGAATGGCTTCGGCTGACGCAGTTGCGGCAATAGAGAGCGGCGCTGTGTGCATAAAGACAAGCCTCATCCCCGGCGGCGTATACCTTGAGAGCCTTGCAAAGGTACTGCGTGCAAAGGGAGAAGCGCTCGGAGTCGAGACCTACCTCGACATGACAAAGCTCGGAAACGCCGTCGCAAAGATGGACTTTCTCACCGCCGAGAGCTCCGAAAAGGACAAGGTTTCTTCCCCGTTCGACAGCGGCACGGGAAGCGGCTTCGGCGAGATTGTCATCGACGGCACGGAAAGCATTGCTGCGCTTTCGGAGATTGTGGAGAAGATGGGCTATGAGCTTTCGGACGACGACCTCAAGGCGGTATACGCAGAGTTCCGCAAGGCGGCGGACAAGAAGAGCGTCGGAGCGGCAGAGCTTGACAACATAATCGCCGCAACCGCAATGCAGGTAGCTCCCACCTACAAGCTTGCAAGCTACGTTATAAACAGCGGCGACATCATCACCCCCACCGCAAACATAGAGCTCACAAAGGACGGTGAGTCCCTCAGAGGCTTCTGCATAGGCGACGGTCCGATCGACGCTTCGTTCCTTGCGATAGAGAAGATAACCGGACACCACTACGAGCTTGACGATTTCCGCATCCGTGCGGTTACGAGAGGTCACGAAGCAATGGGTTCGACCTTGGTTAAGCTCCGCCACAACGGCAAGGTCTTCTCGGGAAGCGGAATCTCGACCGACATCGTCGGCGCAAGCATAAACGCCTACATAAACGCACTCAACAAGATATGCTTTGAAGAGGAGGTACAGTGATGAACATTTCCTTTTCAACCAACAAGTGGACGTCCCTTGATCTGCACGATTTCATGAACATCGCCTCGGAGTACAAATACACCGGTATCGAGCTTCACGGAATAGGCGGCATCACCGACGGAATGCTCACGGGAATGTACAGAAAGCTCCTCGAGATGAAGCTCAAAATTCCGTGCATTGACGTTGAAGCGGACATTTCCGAGGACATCGGCACGGCATATGAAGAGTTCGTCACGGCGCTCAGGTTTGCCGCAAAGCTCAAAGCACCGTACATAAGAGTGAGAACCTCGGTCGGAAACGGACGTGAGTTTATCGCAAAGGCACTCCCCGAAGCCGAAAAGGCGGGAGTCGTGATACTCGTCGAGACCATGGGAATGTACTCCGACACAGCGGCTCTCCGAGAGCTTCTCGAATACTTTGCGAGCGACAGTCTCGGAGCACTCTGGGATTTCCACTACCCCTACCGTGTCAGCGGCGAGTCCCCCGAGAAGACCGTCACCAACCTCGGCGCATACATAAAGCACATTCACATAAAGGATTCCGCCGACAACGGCGAGTACAGGCTCATGGGCGAGGGAACGCTTCCGGTTGACGACTTCATGAATGCACTGCGGAGCATCAACTTCGACGGCTTCGTAAGCTTTGAGTGGAATCCCGAATGGCTCCCCGAGGTCAAGAGTCCCGACGTCGTTTTCCCGCACTTCTCACGGTATATGTCGAAGTACACCTCCCCCTCAAAGGCACGTGCCGTACTCTACGAAAACAAGGCGCACACGGGCAAGTTCATCTGGAAAAAAGACGCTCTTATCGAGAAAACCTTTTCTCAGGTACTCGACGCGATGGTCGAGGAGTTCCCGGATCAGTACGCTTTCAAATACACGACTCTCGATTACACGAGAACCTACTCGGAATTCCGTGACGACGTTGACGAATTTGCAAGGTCGCTTATAGCGATGGGCGTGAAAGCCGGAAGTCACGTTGCCGTTTGGGCGACCAACGTTCCGCAGTGGTACATAGCGTTCTGGGCAACGGCGAAGATAGGCGCGGTGCTTGTCACGATGAACACGGCGTACAAGATTCACGAGGCGGAATATCTTCTCCGTCAGTCGGACACGCACACAGTGATACTCATCGAGGGCTACCGTGATTCAAACTACGCCGAAATAATTCACGAGCTTTGCCCCGAGCTTGACACAAAACCGGAAAACGCACCGCTCCACGCCAAGAGACTTCCGTTTCTCCGCAACGTCGTGACGGTCGGCTTCAAGATGAAAGGCGCACTCACATGGGAAAAAGCTCTCGAGATGGGCGAGACGGTGAGCCGCGACGAGGTTCGCATGATGGCGAATGCGGTTGACATTCACTCGGTCTGCAATATGCAGTACACCTCCGGCACGACGGGCTTCCCCAAGGGCGTTATGCTCACGCACTACAACGTCGTTAACAACGGCAAGTGTATCGGCGACCGCATGGATCTCTCTACCGCCGACCGCATGATGATTCAGGTGCCGATGTTCCACTGCTTCGGAATGGTGCTTGCAATGACGGCGTCGATGACCCACGGTGCGACGCTCCTGCCGATACCGTACTTCTCCCCGAAAAGCTCGCTTGCCTGTATCGACCGTGAAAAGGTCACGGCGTTCCACGGAGTGCCGACGATGTTTATAGCGATGCTTGAGCATCCGGACTTCCCCAAGACCGACTTTTCACACATGAGAACGGGAATTATGGCAGGCTCGCCGTGTCCCGAGGCGGTCATGAACAGAGTCGTGAACGAGATGAACATGAAAGAGATAACAATAGTTTACGGTCAGACGGAGTCCTCTCCGGGATGCACGATGAGCTCTACGGACGATTCGGTCGAGGTGAGAGTTTCGACGGTCGGACGTGCGCTCCCCGAGATTGAATGCAGGATAGTCGATCCCGAAACGGGCGAAGAGCTTCCCGACAACGTAACGGGAGAATTCGTCGCAAGAGGCTACAACATCATGAAGGGCTACTACAAGATGCCCGAAGCGACGGCGGCGGCAATTGACCGTGACGGCTGGCTTCACACGGGAGATCTTGCGCTTCGCACTCCCGAGGGCAACTACCGCATAACCGGCAGACTCAAGGACATGATAATCCGAGGCGGCGAAAACATTTACCCCAAGGAAATCGAGGAGTTCATCTACACGCACGAGGCGGTCAAGGACGTGCAGGTTATCGGCATTCCCGACGAGCAGTACGGCGAGGAAATCATGGCGTGCATAATCCTGAAGGACGGCATGAGCGTGACGGCAGATGAGATGAAGGAGTATATTCTCTCGCACATGGCGAAGCACAAGTGTCCGAAGTACATCGACTTCGTGAAGGAATTTCCCACAAACGCCGCCGGAAAGATACTTAAGTACAAGATGCGCAAGGAGGCGGCGGAAAGACTCGGTATTAAAAAGGTGTCCGGCATCACGACAAAGGATTGAGACTGTTTTTAAGTTTCGGTCAAGCCTTTATTGAAATATCAATTATCATTTTAAATACGTACAGCGAATTAAAGGAGGAAACATCATGGATATCAGAATCGAAAAGACGACACACCCGAAAGTAAAGCCGACCGAAAACCTCGGCTTCGGCACAATTTTCACGGATCATATGTTTATTATGGATTACACCGAGGGCAAAGGCTGGCACGACGCAAGAATCGTTCCGTTCGGCTACCTCTCCATTCATCCGGCGTCCACCGTGCTTCACTACGGTGCTGAGATTTTCGAGGGACTCAAGGCATACAGACGTGCCGACGGCAAGGTTCAGCTTTTCAGACCCATGGAGAACGTAAAGCGTATGAACAACTCCGCCGACAGAATGCAGCTTCCCCTCATTCCCGAGGAGGATCTTCTCGAGGCTATCAAGACCTTCGTAAAGGTTGAGGAGGACTGGGTTCCTCACGGTGACGGCGAGTCGCTCTACATAAGACCCTTTATGTTCGGCAACGACGAGCATCTCGGTGTTCACGCCGTAAAGCACGCAACCTTTATGATTATCACCTCTCCGAGCGGAAGCTACTACGCCGAGGGTATAAACCCGGTAAAAATCATGATTGAAAAGGACGACGTAAGAGCCGTAAGGGGCGGCACGGGCTACGCAAAATGCGGCGGCAACTATGCGGCGTCCACGAGAGCCGGAGCGAAAGCTGAGGCAAAGGGCTACACGCAGGTTCTGTGGCTTGACGGCGTTGAGAGAAAGTACATCGAAGAGGTCGGCGCAATGAACGTAATGTTCAAGATTGCGGGCGAGATTGTCACTCCGGCTCTCACGGGTTCGATTCTTCCCGGCATCACGAGAAAGTCGTGCATCGAGCTTCTCAAGTCCAAGGGTTACACGGTTCACGAGAGACTTCTCTCGGTTGACGAGCTTGTCGGTGCGATGAAGAACGGCACACTCGAAGAGGCGTGGGGCTGCGGCACGGCGGCGGTTGTGTCTCCGATAGGCGAGCTTGCGTATGACGGAACGGCTTACACCGTAAACGGCGGCAAGATAGGCGAGGTAACTCAGATGCTTTACGACACGCTCACCGGCATTCAGTGGGGCAAGACCGAGGACACGATGGGCTGGACGGTTGAGCTGTGATGAGAGACGCTAAAAGAGTCACGATTTTCGCCGGTCACTACGGAAGCGGAAAGAGCAACCTTGCCGTAAACTACGCTTTGAAGCTGAAAGAGAGCGGCAAAGGGCGTGTGGCGATAGCCGACCTTGACATAGTGAATCCGTACTTCCGCACGAAGGACGCCGAGGGAATGCTTGAGGAAAAGGGAGTGCATCTCATTTCGTCGCCGTATGCGAACTCGAACGTTGACACCCCGGCGCTCCCGGCTGAGGCGTATGCGGCGGCTGAGGACAGAGAGCTTTATGCGGTAATCGATGTCGGCGGCGACGACAGAGGCGCGACCGCTCTGGGAAGATACGTTCCCTCGATAAAAGAAGAGAACAATTACGAGATGATTTTCGTCATAAACAAGAGCCGCCCTCTCACATCTGACGCCGCAGGAACTCTCGAGGTTATGCGCGAGATAGAGGACAGTGCGAGCTTGCGGTTCACGGGGATTGTCAACAACACAAATCTCGGTGCGGAAACAACGGCGGCTGTGGTGCGTGAAAGCCTCGGATATGCAAATGAGGTTTCCGCTCTCTCCGGACTTCCGATACTCTTCACCTCGGTGAACGAAAACCTCGTCCCCGAGCTTCCCGATGTCCCCGACCTCTTCCCCATGAAGCTCTTTATACACCAGTCGTTTATGTGAGCGGTGCGAGGGGTTACGAGGGCTTACGAGGGGTGTACGATGGTGTTCTTTCTTGAAAGAAAGAACCAAAGAACTTTATCGATTTCAAGGCTATCGCCTTGAAATGAAAAGTCTTTTGTATAGTTTGGAGAAATACCGCACGACATCGTCAACGACTCCGTCGTGAAATGGGCAAGACTCATCTTATCCGAGGTCGGAGCGTTTAAGCTCGGCAACGCCTCGCTCAAAGGGAACATTGGCATCAGGCTCTGTTGGGAATGTATCCGAACTTCTCCCGTTCGCAAATGAAACGCCTCGCAAAGCTCGACAATTTCATTTTTGCGAAGATGAGTTTCTTAGGTGTGTGCGTAATTTAAAATGCGTATTCTCTCGATGAAACTTTGTAGGGACACACAGGATGCGAGCATCTGTGTAGATTGCTCGTTCCGCATGAACCGCACGCACGGTTATGTATATCGCACCGTAGAAATGCGGCAAACGATAAGCACCACATAATAAATGAAGAAAAGCGCAGCTTTTCAACGTCAATTATGCATTATGAATTATGAATTATGAATTCTGCCTTTCTTTTCCGTCACCGCACAGCCTCAACTCCGCACCACACAATCAATGAAGAAAAGCGAAGCTTTTCAACCACAATTTTCAATTCTCCATTCTCAATTTTCAATTATTATTTAGTCGAAAGGATGAACAAAATGGCAAAGGCAACATTCAACGAATCCCTCTGCAAGGGCTGCGGACTCTGCACGACAGTCTGTCCGAAGAAGATAGTCGCTCTTAAAGAGACGCTCAACGCAAAGGGTTATCACCCGGCAGGACTCACGGACGAATCGAAATGCATAGGCTGCGCTTTCTGCGCAACCATGTGTCCCGACTGCGTCATTACGGTTGAAAAATAATGTCCCGCGACAATAGAAAGGAATGAATATAATGAGCGAAAAGGTACTTATGAAAGGCAACGAAGCCATGGCGGAAGCGGCTATCATGGCAGGCTGTCACCACTACTTCGGCTATCCCATCACTCCGCAGACCGAGGTCGCGGCATATATGTCAAAGAGACTCCCCAAGATTGAGGGCGGCGTATTTTTGCAGGCCGAAAGCGAAATTGCCGCAATAAACATGGTTATCGGCGTTTCGTCCACGGGAAAAAGAGTCATGACCTCGTCGTCAAGTCCCGGAATATCCCTTAAGAGCGAGGGTATCTCCTACCTTGCCGGCTGCGACCTCCCGGCACTCGTCGTAAACGTACAGAGAGGCGGTCCGGGTCTCGGCGGTATTCAGCCGTCACAGTCGGATTACTTCCAGGCGACAAGAGGCGGCGGTCACGGCGACTACCACATGATAGTCCTTGCGCCGGCGTCGGTTCAGGAAATGGCAAGCCTCGTGTTCAAGGGCTTCGACCTTGCGGACAAGTACAGAATGACCTCTATGATTCTTGCCGACGGCACCATGGGTCAGATGATGGAGCCTGTAAGTCTCGATATGGGCGAGGTCACAAAGTACGACAAGCCGTGGGCACTCACCGGCACAAAGTGCGAAAGAAAGCCGAATATCGTAAACTCCCTCTTCTTAAAGCCCGAGGAGCTCGAGGTTTTCAACGACAACCGATTCAAGAAGTACGAGGTCGTCGAGAAGAACGAGGTTATGTACGAGGAATACAAGACCGAGGACGCAGACATCTGCATCGTTGCGTTCGGAGTTGCGGCAAGAGTATCGCAGAATGCGGTTGACGAAGCGAGAAAGCGCAGCATAAAGGTCGGAATGATCCGTCCGATTACTCTTTGGCCGTTCCCGAAAGAGGTGCTTCTCAAAACGGCGGACAAGGTCAAGGCGTTCATCTCGGTCGAGCTTAACAAGGGTCAGATGATCGAAGACGTCGAGCTTGCGACACGCTGCAGGAAGCCCGTTCTCTTCTGCGGAAGAAGCGGCGGCATGATCCCGACCGTCGAGAACGTACTCGACGCCATAGCTGAAGCCGATAAAATAGGAGGTTGAGAAGTATGACAGTATTTGAAAAGCCCAAGGCTCTTACCGACGCACCGCTCCACTACTGTCCCGGATGTACGCACGGTATCATTCACAGACTCGTCGCCGAAGCGATAGACGAACTCGGCATTGAGGGAAGAACGATAGGCGTCGCCTCGGTAGGCTGTTCGGTGTTCGCATATAATTACTTCAACGTTGACCTGGTTCAGGCGGCTCACGGACGTGCTCCGGCAGTCGCAACGGGCGTAAAGCGTTCGGATTCCGACAACATCGTTTT
>CAKSCN010000033.1 GCA_934444485.1 uncultured Eubacteriales bacterium
AATTCACGCACTCTCCAAAAACCTCATCTTTCCGTAATTTGTCGTCGAACGAAGTGAGGTACAAATTTCGGGAACGGCAGAACCTCGGATTAAGTCCCCGCAAAATCTGATGCTACGCCCACCTTTGAGCGAGGCGTTGCCGAGCTTAAATGCGCCGACATCGGATTAGATGAGTCCGCCTCATCTCATTCGGTCGCTTGCGTATATGGCGCGCATATATGCGCACCGAACGTGGCACAACCTCCAAATTACATCAAAACCCTTTCATTTCAAAGCGATAGCTTTGAAATCGATAAAGTTCTTTTGGCGAAAGCAACTTTGTTGCGTCGCACGTTTCTTTCAAGAAAAGGACACCCCCGTAATTACCTTGCGAAGAAAGCAAGGGCAGTACCGACGACGGTAGCGTAGCGTGCGTTTTCGGGGAAGAGCATATTCATACCGTACATCTCCGAGAGCTTGGAGAAGACCTCGACCGACTGCGGTATCGTCGTCAGGTTGCCGGTGAGAACAACGTCGTTCGTACCCACACGCTTCGCCGCAAATACTCCGAGCATTCCTATAGACTCGAATACCATGTTGAGTATGCCGAGCGCAACGTCCGCCTTGTGCGCAACGTCGGAGAGCTTGCCGAAATTCGCCGCCGTCGTCGTGAGCGGAAGTCCCGGAAGAATATCCTTCGACGTTATGTCCGCAACCGTCAGGTCAATATTTCCGAGATCACCGCCGTTTGCCAGCTCCACAAGGTGTGTCACATCGGATACGCCGAGCATCTTTTTCGACATTCCGATTATCGTGCCGCCGCCGACGCCCGTTCCGCCGAGATAGTCGGTTTTTACCGTCTTTGCAGCCTCCGCACCCTTTGATATGCCGCCGTCTGTCCTTGCGTGAACCATCGCAGTACCGGTTCCCATGCTCACAACAACCGCCTCGCACAGCCCCGAAAGATACAGTCCGCCGAGTCCTATGCACGTAAACTCCGTCACATGATCCGTCGGTATGCCGTATATCTCGCCGCCGATGAACGACGAACCCACACCGGTTATCATAACCCTCTCAATGTCGGCAATAGCTATGCCGTTTTCGGACGTAAACTTTCCGAACGCGCCGTAAACCGACGCCACCGGGTCGCCTGCCTTTACGTACATCGGCGATATCATCTTCATGCTGTCGGCGGTAAATCCCACTATCTTCGTCGTGCTTCCGCCGACGTCTATTCCAACCACTATGTTTTTCATTGCGTCTATCCTTATCCTGTTGTCATTCTTCCTTAGCAAGCTCATAGCAGAGCGTCATAAGCGTGTCGCCGAGATGTATGTTCTCTATCTTCACATTCTCATGCTCCGGAAGCGAAAGCTCCATGTTGGAGAAGTTCCAGAATCCCCTCACTCCGGCGTCGGCAAGCCTGTGCGCAACCTCGGGTGCTTCGGTCTTCGGAAGAGTCAGAACCGCTATGTCAATCGACTTTTCACGGCAGAACTCACAGCACTCGTCCATGCTCCGAACAGTAAGCTCCGGCGTGCCGCACTTCGTGCCGATTACCTCGGGCGATATGTCGAAAAGTCCCTTTATCGATACCCCCCTCTTCTCGAAAAGAGGATTGTTCGCAAGCGCACTTCCGAGATTTCCCACACCGATAATAACGGCGCTGTAGTGCCTGTCGACACCGAGAATCTTCGATATTTCACCGTAAAGATACTTGACGTTGTAGCCGTAACCCTGCTGCCCGAAGCCGCCGAAGCAGTTGAGATCCTGACGGATAAGCGACGCTGTCACGTTCATTCTCCTTGCAAGGTCGGCGGAGCTTATGCGCATTATGTCGTTCCGTATAAGCTCTCTCAGGTAACGGTAATACCTCGGCAGCCTCTTTATGACCGCCGGTGATATTGACTTTTCTTCGTTTTCGTTTTCCTTTTCCTTACTCATTGCAATTATCTTTCCTTCCTTATGCGTCGGTCTGCAAAACCTGCGCCTTTTGATTTACTAACCATTCGCACTCTCTCGTGCGGCGTTTTTTCGTGCGCCGTGTTCATTCGCCCGTGTTCGGGAGCAACCACGCTTTTTCGAGCTTTATTTCGAGTGCCTGTGGATAACTTTTCGGCTTTTCCACACGGCATTGCGCCGCTTTTGCGTAAATCTTTGCAAGTTATCCACACAATCCACAGAGTTTTCCACAGAAAATGCGGAAATCCTCCGGTAAAACAGCCTTCTCAGTCGAGCGGCAGAATTTTCGATACGGTAAACCTCTCGGGTAAAAACGCCTCACGAAGCAGTGCGTTCGCCTCGTCGAGAGTCACCGACGCTATAGTCGCCGGGTAGTCGAACAAATCCGCTCCGCAGAACTTGAAGCCGAGGAACGAGTTTGCGATGCTGTCGGTGCTGTTGAATACACGTATGCTCAGTGCGTAAAGCTTGCGCTTGACTCTCTCGAAGTCCTCCGCCGGAATGCCGTCCTTTACAAAACGCTCGATTTCCTCGAATACCGCACTGCACATCTCGTCGGGATAATCGGTGTTGCCGCCTATAATGCAGTACGAAAACCTCTCGTGAAGGTCGTCTGAGGCGGAGAAGGTCGAGTTGACTATGCCCTTTTCGTAGTACTTTGTGTAAAACTCACTGCTCCTGCCGAACATTACGTCGAGAACTATGCTGTAAACCGCACTTCTCTTTGCAAGCTCCTCGCCGTAGAGATAGCTGTGAGCGTCCTTTATGCCGATGTTGACCATCGGAGAAGCGACCTGCATTTTCTGCACGATTTCTTTCTTAAACACGGCGGTCTGCTCGTCGGGGTATATTCTCTCGACTATGGGCTTTTCGACCTCTTTTTCGGGGAGGTATTTGTCGCACACCTCGGCAACGTCGTCGGGACTTATGCTTCCGCAGACGACAAGAGCCATGTTGTGGAGGTTGTAGAAGCTCTTATACGCAAGAAACAGCTTCTCGGGAGTTATCTCGGCTATCGTCTTTTCCGTGCCGGCGGTGTCTATTCTCACGGGGTTGTCGCGGAACATCGCGCGCATGAGGTTGAAGTAAAGCCTCCAGCCGGGGTTGTCGTCATACATTCTTATCTCTTCGCCGATAATACCCATCTCTTTCTGCACCGTTTCGTCGGTGAAATACGGGTGCGTTACAAAATCGAGAAGTATGCCGAGATTTTCCTTTACGTTGTCCGCCGCCGAAAAGAGGTAAACCGTCGAATCGGACGACGTATAAGCGTTGGCACTGCCGCCGTACTCCGCATAACGGCTGAAGGTATCGGTGCCGTCCTCGTTCTCGAAAAGCTTGTGTTCGAGAAAATGCGCAATACCGTCGGGGAGAGCCTTTTCCTCGCCGCCGAGACGGAAATTGTTGTCAATCGAGCCGAACTTTGTCGCAAATGCGGCGTAGGACGTGCCGTGATTTTTAGGTATGACGTAAACACGGAGTCCGGAGGCGTGTGTACCCTCGTAGTAGCTTTCATCTATTTTCGGAAATTCTTTCTTTGTAAATACCAACTTCTTCACCCTCCGTTTCACGCTTCGTCTTCTTCGCCGTCGTTATCGGACGCTTTTTCCGTACCCTCAAGGAAATAGAAGGTGTCGAGAGTGACGGTCCTTGCCGCCTCGATTACCTCTTCCTTGGTTACGGCGTTTACCGCTTCCATATACTCTCTCGGCTCGACGGGCGCCGCACCTCTGACGGCAAACCGCTTGTACCACGCAACGAGAGAATCCGGGTCGTCGTAAACCTCCATATAGCTGTTGGCAAGAGCCTTCTTGGCGTCGGTTATCTCGGAGTCGGTTATTTCGCCGGACTTCATGAGGTCAAGCTGACGGAGAATTTCAGTCTTTGTCTTTTCGCAGTTCCCGACGTTGATACCTGAGTTTACGGCAATCACGCCCTTGTCGGCGTCGAAGCTTGACGAGCAGTAGTAGCAAAGGCTCATCTTCTCACGGACGTTCAAAAAGAGCTTGCTTGTGACGCCGCCTCCGAACACTGCGTTCATGAGGATATACACCGGCGCATTGCCGTCAGCCGCAGAGCCGCCCGTGCGGAAGCCCATTGAAATCTTGCCCTGATTTACGGGCATCTTTTCGGTGTATTCCTTCCCGCTCTTTACCGTCTTTATTACCTTCGTCTCGCACACCGGGAGAGAAAAACCGCCGGAAGACCTCTCGGGTATCGCCGCCTTAAGCTTTTCGGCAACGGCTTCGGCGTCAAGAGAGCCGACGTAGAATACCTCAAGGGGTGCGGTTTCGGTGACGTCCTTCCAGAAGCGGAAAAGCGACTGTGCGGTTATCTCGGAGATAGTTTTCTCCGTGCCGAGCTCACACACCGAATAGTTCTCGCCTGCGCACATAAGCTCCGTCATCCTGCGGCAGGCGTAGGCGTTTTTGTTGTTGACAATAGCCTTGACCGAATCGGCAAGGTTCTTCTTTTCGCTCTCGACGTACTCGGGGACAAATGCGCCGTCGGAAAGTGCGGGAGAGTAGAGAAGCTCGGACATAAGCGAAACCGTCTCGCCGAAAAGGTCGGTTCCCTGCGGCACGAGATCCTCTCTCAAAAACTCCGTTCTGAAGCCGAGAGTCTGTGATTCGCCGACCTTTCCTCCGAGAGGCGACATACTTGCGGCGTAGAGGTAGTCGAGCTTTTTCATGAGAGAGAGCATATCGGGGTACTTCGCCGTGCCTCGGCGTAAAACCGACGGCAGAAGCGACGCCGAAGCGGCAGTCTCCTCTTTCAGCGGAATAACATATGCGGCGGTGAGCGTTTCGGTCTTGAACTTGCTCTTATCGGTATACACTGCCGTGAGATTGACTCCCGGGCAGACCTTAATTTTCTTCATACGGTTCACCATTCCTTATACTTCGGCTTTTGCGCCGTTAATGCGGATTTTTCCGTGCCGATTTCTATTATAAATACAACCGGACACTTTTATTCTTCCTACTATTATAACTCATGCAATTAAAAATTTCTGCATACCGCTTGTGAATTTCATGTTACAAAGCTGACAATCGGGGTAAAACGCATGAAATTTTTGAATTTTTATGTAAATATTACACTGTGCAGACCCCCCAAAAGCCGCACGCCGAAGGTTTTTTCGCATTTTTCGGGTGATGTTTCGGTGCGTCGGTGTGCCAAAATACGGAATATACGCCGCCGTCTTCTTTTACTCTCAAACTTCCCCTTGACAAACCGAGTGTTATGGTGTACAATAAAGTAGGAGAATTTTACGTGTAAAAACACGGCTTTCTCTTAGACAAGCAAGGAGAAACAACGCAAATGAAGCTTAAATTGCCTTCGATAAAGATAAAGAGTGTGTCGTCGCTTCGGAAAATCGAGTGCCCCTACTGCGGCGCACGGCACATACCCTCAAGGGACGGAGTCTGTCCGAGGTGCGGCAAGCGGTATCTTCTGACAGCGTCGGAGAATGAGAAAAGAGAGAGCTTCGGAAGAAAGCTTTCGGAACGTCTCGGCGCATTTTGGGGAGAGCTTACGTATCTTGCGACGCACACCGACAGCCGCCGCAGAAAGGCGATTGCCGCAATGTTCGGCTGTGTAATTGTCGCAGCGGTTCTTTTCATATCGGCGGTCGCCACTCTTTCCGGACTTGAAGCTCCCGTGTTCCGTGCGGACGAACGCACCTACATACCTGTTATCTACCGTTCGGGAAGCAGAGACTACGTTCTTTTCCACGACGGAAAGACGGTTGAGCTGGGAATGGGAAGCGTACTGAAATACGACTGCTCTTCGGACGGCGGCATAGTGTATGCGCTTTATTCGGGCAGGATAACCGCAGACACAGAATCCGCACGTGAGGGTGACTACGTCGTGCGCATTGCCGGCAGCAAAAAGGTTGAGATAATCGCCAAGGGCGAAAAAGGCAGAGTGTCGTATGTGACGGGCGGCGACGGAGAACACTTATACTGCGTCGTACCCAACACCTCGGCGGCGGAAAATGCGCTGAGCGCAGTGGAAGAGGTCGTCGGCGCACCGGCAGGCGATGATACGGCAGCTTCCGGGGACGGCGGCACGGAGAGTACCGTTTCGGTTTCCGAGGCTTCGCAGAGCGGTGAGGGCGGCTATGTTCTGTGGTACGCCAAGAGTAAGAGGGAGCGTGTCATGCTTTCGGACAGGGTGACCTCATGCGACCTTGCGGTATCGCCGAACGGCAGGTATCTCTTGTACTCCGAGGTTGACCCGGAGGGTTCTCAGCTCATGAAATACCGCATATCGAAAAAGTCGGCGCAGGGTACGGGAGCGAAAAACGCAGTGCCGGCGGCGATAGACAACAAAGGAAAATTCTTCGCCTACTTCAAGACCGACGGCGAGGGAAAGGTACACTTCAACACGGTTGACGGCGGCATTGCCGAGTACACGGTGCTTCCCAGCAATGCGGAGCTTTGCGAGGTTGTGATGTCTGCCGATATGCACACGGCGGCTCTCCGTTTCCGGGACAGAGTCATCTTTAAGGCGCAGGGCTGGGGCTTCTGCGAGGTCACGTTCGACACGTCCTCCGACTTCGGTTTTCTTCGTGACGAATACGTAAATCCCGTGTATTCGCCGTCTCTTCCGTCGGTGCGCTTTTCGGTACTCAAGGGCGGTATGTTCCCGTATTTTTACTACGACTCCGACGGAAACACGCTTTACCGTGTACTCGAGGACGGCTCGAAAGCGCCATACTTTGACGTTGCGGTTGATGCGGCGGTTGTAAACAACGAGGGAGACATTGCGTTTACGTCCGGGGAGTCCCTCTACGTTGCAAAGCTTTCCGGAAAGGCGTCAAAGAGGCTTGCGTCGGAGAAATTCGGAAACGACTATTCGCTCATCGACATCTCTCCGGACGGCAAAACGCTTTACGTAAAGGAAAAAAGCGGCAATCGGGTATACACGCTTCCGACAGCGGGAACCGACAGTGCCGCAGCGCAGTATCTCACCGAGGATGCGGCGTTCATACGCTCGTCGGACGACTCGAAGGCGCTCTTTTACACGAAGGCGAACGAGGCGTATCTCAAGCGTTCGTCCGGAACTCCGAGGCTCACCGACAGCGGCATAATACCGGAGTACACGTGCGTGTTCACGAGAGATTTTTCTCAGTTCGTATACGCAAAGGACATGGGCGAGGACTCTTTGGGCAACTCACGGCGTTCGCTTTACATTTACCGTGACGGAAAGCCGATGTTCGTGACCGACAATCTTGACTTTATCACCGTACCCCACGGCGAGAGCTTTACCGACACACGAAGCCGTCACATAATGCCTGTGCAGACGGGTGCCGACGACGCTTCGGGGTCGCTTCTGATAGGCAAGAGCGGCGCATGACAATATACGAAATACGAAAGAATGTAAAAAGGGAAAGATCTGAATCAAGGAGGGTAAGCGGCGCATGAAAAAGATAAGAAAAGCGGTAATACCGGCGGCAGGACTCGGAACGAGAATGCTTCCGATATCGAAGTCAGTACCGAAGGAGATGCTGCCCATTGACGCAAAGCCGGCTTTGCAGTATCTTATCGAGGAAGCGGCGGCGGCAGGGATTACCGACGTACTGGTAATAACGGCGGCAGGCAAGGAGTCCATCGAGAAGCATTTTACGATAGCGCACGAATACGAGAGGAAGCTTCTTTCGAGCGGAAAGACGGATATGTTCGAGCTTATAAGGCGTCCGTGCGATCTTGCGAATTTATATTTTCTGTATCAGCACGAGCAAAAGGGACTCGGTCATGCGGTTCTCCGTGCGAAGAATTTCGTCGGTGACGAGCCGTTTGCGGTTATGTACGGCGACGACGTTATAATTTCGGAGAAGCCTGCGATAGGACAGCTTGCGGCTGTATACGAGAAGTACGGCAAGCCGACGGCGGGCGTGAAGCACGTTCCCACGGAGCTTGTGAGCAAGTACTGTTCACTGAAAGCCGAGAGCGCCGACGGCAGGGATGATTTATTCTATGTGAGCGACATGATAGAGAAGCCTAATCCTTACGAGATTTTCTCCGACCTTGCAATTCTCGGCAGGGTGGTTCTCGACCCGGATATTTTCGGCATACTCGAGAGGACGACTCCCGGTGCCGGCGGCGAAATTCAGCTGACCGACGCTATGCGTGCCGTTGCACGTACCCGAGGTATGATGGCTCTCGAGTTCGAGGGCAAGCGCTTTGATATCGGAAACAAGCTCTCTTACCTCATGGCTAACGTCGAGGTCGCACTCAAAAATCCCGACTACGGCGATAAGTTCCGTGAGTACCTCAAAGGTCTGAAGCTTTAAGGCGCAGAGGGATTTACGGGAGTGTCCTTTTCTGAAGAAAAGAACCAAAAGACTTTAAGGAGCAAAGCTGGCGCTTTGCATGGGACGGATTATACTGTAATTTAAAGGCACTGCCGAAGTCGGCGTCCATAAACGCAAGCCGCCGACTTAGATGAGGCAGACTAATCTTGTCCGAGGTCGGAGCGTTTAAGCTCGGCAACGCCTCGCTCAAAGGTGGGCGTAGCATCAGATTTTGCGGGGACTTAATCCGAGGTTCTGCCGTTCCCGAAATTTGTACCTCACTTCGTTCGACGACAAATTACGGAAAGATGAGCTTTTTGGAAAGTGCATGGCTTGAGATTAGCACTTGCTCTCGGGTGTATTGGAGGCGGCAAAGCAGGAGTTGGCAGAGCCAACTTTGGAGGCATCCCCTGTGTAACCGGTTGCAAAGCAACCTCTGGAGCTGTCACGACGAAGTCGTTACGAAGTCGTTACGAAGTCGTCGGACTGAGGGACTGTAAAGTTGACACAAGTGTCAACTCGAGAGCAAATGCTTCGTAAACTCACATTTCTCTCTGTCCACACAAAATATCATTGAGGGAGTTCTTGTCCGACAATCCCTCCGTCACGCCTGCGGCGTGCCACCTCCATAGGTTGCTTTGCAACCGGCTACACTAAGGCAGGCACGGCGGCTTCGCCGCCTAAAAATATACCATTGAGAAAATACAAATTTCGCACCGCCTCAAACCCCAACAACCTCGGCAAAAATCCGCTATTCCTTTGCCGCACAAGCTCAAATTTAGCACCGTATAATGTTGAAGAAAAGCGAAGCTTTTCAACGTCAATTATGCATTATGCATTATGAATTCAGCATTAAACAGTAATTGTCAATCGTCAATTTTTAATCGGAGGATATTCTGTTTATGGAAAGAATAAGCAAAGAAAACTATTATCTTGACATTGCCTGTACCGTTGCGTCACGGGGAACGTGCTTAAGGCGCAAATACGGGGCAATAATCGTAAAGAACGACGTAATAATTTCAACCGGCTACGTCGGTGCGCCGAGAGGACGTGCGAACTGTTCGGACCTCGGCTGCTGCACACGTGAGAAGCTCAACATTCCGAGAGGTGAGCGGTATGAGCTGTGCCGTTCCGTACACGCCGAGGCGAATGCGATAATATCGGCGTCCCGTGAGCAGATGCTCGGCTCAACGCTCTATCTTGTCGGCATCGAGGTTGCGACGGGTGAGCTTGTGGCGGACGCCTGCTGTTGTCAGATGTGCAAGCGGCTTGTCATAAACGCCGGCATCGACAAGGTCGTCATTCGCCGCACTCCGACCGAGTTTTCGGTTATCGACGTTTCCTCGTGGATTGACGACGACGACAGTCTCGGCGGAAGGCTCGGATATTAAGCGGAGTCTTGCCCTATTTCACGGCGGTTTAAAGTCGGCTTTGCCGAAAAGCAAAAGAGAATACTTTCGCAAGAGTTTACTTAGAATTTGAAATATTTGGCGTTTTAAAGCAATTTTTTGGTAACTATGCTTGATTTTTGCCAAAATATGTGTTATACTGTCGGTTGTCGGCATAAGCGGAGGACTGCGTTGCGGTGTTTACGAAGCGGCTGATTTCCGGCAGGTTCCGAGGAGAGGAAAGACAATGAAAAAGATTCTGTTCGTCTGTACGGGCAACACGTGCAGAAGCCCCATGGCGGAGGCGATATTCAACGTCATGGCAAAGAGCGAGGGCATTGACGCAAAGGCATATTCGGCAGGGCTGTACGCCGACGGTGCGCCGACTTCTCACGGTGCGGTCGAGGCATTGCGTGAAGTGGGAATAGAGCATTCCGCACCGTCCCACAGGCTCATGCCGGACGACCTCATTTACATGGACAGGGTATACGGCATGACTGCGAACCATGCGGCGTCCCTCAAAAGTGCGCTTCCGCAATATGCGGCGAAGATAGGTGCGTTTCCCCTTGAAGTTCCCGACCCGTTCGGCGGCGACCTTGAGGTATACCGCAAATGCCGGGACAGGATAAAAGAGGGCGTGGCGAAGCTTCTCGAGGAAATCAAAGCCGGGAAAATCTGACACGGCGAAGAAACGCCGTCCGACAAGCTCCGAACCATAAACTGCCGAATGCAGGCGCACTGTCTGCGGAAAGGATTTTTACGTTTATGTTTTTATCAAAATTTATATCCGACAGCGGATTTTTCCACTTTTTCCCTCTCGAGAAAGCGGACGTTCACTATGCGGCGACGCTTGAGAGCGAGTACTTCACGTTTCCCGAGAGTGAGGAGAGTATGCTGAAAACGTTGGACAGTCCGTCTGCGCTGAACTACATAGCGTTTGTCGGGCGCAAGCGGTGCGGCTACATAACGTCGTATCTGACGCCGTTTGACGAGGCGGAGATTTTGTCGTTTGCGGTTGAGATAAAGTACCGTGCAAGAGGCGTCGGCACTATGATTCTCAAAAACTACATCAAGGAGTGCATGAAGCTCGGCATAGAGACCGTGATGCTTGAGGTGAGGGAGACCAATCTCAAGGCGCAGCATATGTACGAGAAGCTGGGATTTGTTCACGTCGGCTGGCGCAAGGGTTACTACTCCGACCCTAAGGAGAATGCGAAGCTTTACAATCTCGAACTTGCGGATGTGGATCCGAAGATACTCGAGATAGAGAATCCCATGGTAACAGTTTAATGAAAGGCAGCACACGAAAATGTTGATACTCGGAATAGAATCCTCCTGCGACGAAACCTGTGCGTCGGTTGTTGAGGACGGGCGCAAGGTGCTTTCAAATGTGGTTGCGTCGCAGATAGAAACGCACGCTCTTTACGGCGGAGTTGTACCGGAGATAGCGTCGAGGGCGCACTCGGAGGCGATATGGGGCGTGACGGAAAAGGCTCTCGCCGACGCCGGTGTGACTCTCGGCGACATAGGAGCGGTGGCGGTAACGAGCTGTCCGGGGCTTATAGGTGCGCTTCTTGTGGGCGTAAGCTTTGCGAAGAGCCTTGCGTACTCGAGCGGACTTCCCCTTGTACCGGTACACCACATACGCTCCCATATTGCGGCGGCGTACACCGTATACAACGGCGAGGACGGCGCAGAGCTTCTCGAACCGCCGTTTATTGCACTTGTGGCGTCGGGCGGACACACGTCTCTCATCAGGGTAAACGGCTACACGTCCTTTGAGGTGGTCGGAGCGACACGTGACGATGCGGCGGGCGAATGCTTTGACAAGGTGGCACGTCTTCTCGGCTTCCCCTATCCCGGCGGTGCGAAGCTTGACCGTGCGGCAGTCGGCGGAAACGCTCATGCGTACACATTTCCGGACGCAAGAGTACGTGACAGCGCATACGATTTTTCTTTCTCCGGACTCAAGACGGCTGCGGTAAACAACATACACAATGCGTCGCAGAAGGGTGAGGAGCTTAATGTTGCCGACTTTGCGGCGTCGTTTACCGAGGCGATAGTACACAGTCTTTCGTCAAGACTTGAGCTTCTTTTCAACGACGAAAAGCTTTCCGCATCGAAGAAGCTGGTTCTTGCCGGCGGCGTTGCTGCGAACGGACATTTACGCGACTCGCTCACCGAGATGTGCGGCAGAAACGGTGTGAGTCTCTATCTTCCGCCGAAGTCGCTTTGCGGTGACAACGGTGTTATGGTTGCGGCGCAGGGCTACTACGAATACATCGACGGCGTGAAGCGTGGTGCCGACTTCCGTGACCTCTCCCTCAATGCCTGCGCTACAAAAAACGTGGACGACAGAGTGCTGTGACGCAGGACGTGGGCTTACGAGGGCGCTCGCCGCGAGGCGTTCTTTCTTGAAAGAAAGAACCAAAGAACTTTATCCTATAGTAATTTGGAGGCAGTACCGCACGACATCGTCAACGACTCCGTCGTGAAATGGGCGGACTCATCTTATCGGAGAGAGTGCCGTTCAACCTCGACGAAGTCTCGGTCGAAGATGCGGTTGGCATCAGGCTTTGTGGGGACTAAACTTTCTGTGCTCGTCCGTTCACGCAATTTTGCGCGACTCACGCCACCGCAAAATTACGTAAAGATAAAGTTTTTGGAAAGTGCGTATTTTGGTGTTCGCACTTGCTCTATGATATACTGTAGGACGGGGGGTTATCTCCCGCCGCAAGAACCCAAGGTAAGGTTATGTCTGCCGTACCGTAGAAATGCGGCAAACGATAAGCACCACATAATAAATGAAGAAAAGCGCAGCCTTTCAACGTCAATTATGCATTATGAATTATGAATTATGAATTCTGCCTTTCTTTCCCGTCACTGCACAACCTCAAAATTCGCACTGTACAATCATTGAAGAAAAGCGACTTTAGGAGCTTTTCCACCCCAATTCTCCATTCTCAACTCTCAATTCTCAATTTCAAAGCGACTTTAGGAGCTTTTTCGTTATGACAAACTACATTTCGTTCCCGGGACTCGGGATAGACACATTCGCAATAAACAGAGAAGCGTTTTCGGTATTCGGACACAGCGTGTACTGGTACGGAATAATCATCTGCACGGGCATAATCCTTGCGGTGCTGTACGTGTGCTTCCGTGGGAAGCAGGAGGGTATAAGCGTTGACGACGTAATGGACTACACGCTTGTCACCGTGCCGACGGCGATAGTGTGCGCAAGAGCGTACTACGTGCTGACAAGCCTTGACGACTTCCATTCGTTCTACGACGTAATTGCGATATGGAACGGCGGCATTGCGATATACGGTGCGATAATCGGCGGATTCTTGGCGATAGTTGCGGTGAGCCGTCACAAAAAAATAAAGCTTGCAAAGATGCTCGACGCGACCGCACCGGCTGTTATGATAGGTCAGATACTCGGTCGGTGGGGCAACTTTGTCAACGCCGAGGCTTACGGCGACATAACGAAGATAGACCTTCTCGGTCACGAGTTTGCGACTCCGCACTTTGCGAAGGATTTCTTTCTGCGTATGTGCATAAGCCGCAAAGACCCGTCGCTTCCGGGAGTCGAGGTGCTGACGGTTCATCCGACGTTTTTATACGAATCTGTGTGGAATCTTGTCGGATTTATACTCATCAACATTTACTACAAAAAGAAGAAATTCGACGGTGAGATAGTACTCCTGTACTTTTCATGGTACGGCTTCGGCAGATTTTTCATCGAGGGCTTCCGCACCGACAGCCTTTATATCGGAAGCATACGAATCTCTCAGCTTGTGGGGCTTCTGTGCTTTGTCGTCTGCACGGCGGCGATCGTATGGAAAAGAACCGTGATGAAAAAGCAAATCGGACAGTAATGACAGCGTTATACGGTAAGGAGGCAATAATATGAATCAAAGCGGAACCGGCAAATCTGCCAACACGAATAACGAAAACGTGGTAATCAACTTCAATCGAGATAGCATGAAAGACGGGCGCATAACAATCTACGAGGACGGAAAGCCGAAATATGCCGTAATCGACATTGAAGACGGAGATTTTGAATTGACCGACGACGAGAAGATTGATGTTGCCGCTTCACGGGTGCTGAAACGTAATCTGGGTGCATTTAAGGAGCTGGCAAAATAACGGGTATTGACATATCAAAAGACATATTTATTGAAAGGAACACAGACATGGCAAAGATAATTGACGGAAAGCTCACCTCGGCAAAGATACGTGAGCGGATAAAGGCGGAGACGGCGGATTTTATAAAGGAGACAGGAGTGACCCCCGGACTTGCGGTGGTTATAGTGGGCGACGACCCTGCGTCGAAGATATACGTGCGCAACAAGAAAAGAGCGTGTGAGGAATGCGGTTTTCACTCCGAAGAATACGCACTTCCGGCGGAGACGACCGAGAGCGAGCTTCTTTCTCTCATCGAGAGGTTAAACGCCGACGAGGCGATTCACGGTATACTTGTACAGTCGCCGCTTCCGCACGGGCTTGACGAAAAGCTTATCGTTGACCACATATCACCCTCAAAGGACGTTGACGCTTTCCATGCGGTGAATGTCGGCAAGATAATGATAGGCGACTACGACTTTCTGCCCTGCACGCCTGCCGGGGTGATGGCTCTTCTGAGCGAATACGGAATAGACGTATCCGGCAAGAAAGCCGTCGTTGTGGGACGAAGCAACATAGTCGGCAAGCCTATGGCGATGCTTCTTTTGCACGCAAACGCTACGGTCACAATCTGCCACTCGCGCACACCCGACCTTGCCGCCGAGACACGGAATGCGGATATTGTCGTAATGGCTGTCGGCAAATCGAGACTCCTCACCGGAGACATGATAAAAGAGGGCGCTGTTGTAATCGATGTAGGCATGAACCGAGGTGCGGACGGCAAGCTCACGGGCGACGCCGACTTTGATTCCTGCGCCGCAAAGGCGTCGTACATAACCCCCGTTCCCGGAGGCGTCGGTCCGATGACCATTACGATGCTTATGCAGAACACCCTCAACGCCGCACGCAGATTCGCCGCTTACCGCTGAGAGAGCATAATCAAGGTCTTTACACTCTCTTGCAAAAAACTGACTTTCGCTTGCAAAAAACAAACCGTTTCCGAAGAACCTATTGACACGTCATTCACCGTATGATAGAATCGAAACGGAAGATAAAAAAGACGCAAGGAGTGAACAATATGGCAAACGGCAAGATCCTTTACTATACAAAGCCTGCGGAGTATTTTACCGAGGCTGAGCCTCTCGGCAACGGCAGTATCGGCGCTATGGTTTACGGCGGCACAAAAAGAGAGAAGATATCTCTCAACTGCGATACCCTCTGGTCGGGCCTTCCCAAGGCAATAAAAAAAGAGGGCGCATACGAAGCGTTCCTCGAAGGTAAAAAAGCCGCTCTCGACGGCGACTACGAAAAGGCGCACAGGGTTATATCTGAGGGCTTTCTCGGCACAAACTCCGAGGTGTATCTGCCTATGGGTACGATGTTCCTTGACTTTGCCGATGCGGAAATCACCGGCTACGAAAGGCGTCTCGACCTTGAAACCGGCGTTTTCACCGTGTCGTATACCGCAGACGGGACGAAAATCACACGTGAATATTTCGTGTCATATCCGGACTCGGTGCTTGTCGTGAGGGTGAGTGCGGACAAGCCGAAGAGCGTGTCGTTTACGCTGTCGTTTGAGTCGAGGCTCAAAAGCTCTGTTTCGGTCGAAGGCGACACCGTTTATCTCGACGGCGAGTGTCCTTACACCTGTCACGCCGACGACCCGAGGAACGTAATGGAATACGAATACTCCGACCTTCCCGAAAAGAGGGGCGTTATGTTCCGTGCCGGCGCAAGGATAGCAACCGACGGTGAAATGAGCGAAACGGTCGGCGGCGCACCGTCACTTACCGTAAAAAATGCCGACAGTGCGGTAATAATTTTCTCGGCGAAGACCTCGTTCAACGGTTACGACAGGCACCCGTGTCTTGAGGGGCGTGAGTACATCGTGCCGCTTGAGCGCACACTTGACGATGCGGAAGCTCTCGGCTTTGAGAAGCTCAAAAAGAACCACGTGGACGACTACTCCGAGCTGTTTTCGAGGGTGAGACTTGACCTCGGCGAGAGCGGCAGGGAGGGTATGCCGACCGATGAAAGGCTGAAACGCTTTGCCGAGGACAGCGGCGACGTGAGTCTCTACACGCTTCTTTTCGACTTTGCACGGTATCTCACGATAGCGTCCTCAAGGAAAGGCACGCAGGCGACCTGTCTGCAAGGCATTTGGAACGAGAACATGACGCCGCCGTGGCGAAGCAACTACACCGTCAACATAAACACCGAGATGAACTACTGGTGTACGCTTATGTGCGGTCTTGACGAGTGCTTCGAGCCGCTTATCGGCTTTATGCGTGACAGGTGCGAAGCGGGAAAGGCGACGGCGTCGCACTACTACCATGCGAGAGGCACGGTAATGCATCACAACAGCGACATATGGGCGCACACGACAGGCGTTACGAACAATGCGCAGTGGGGCTTCTGGAACGGAGCTATGGGGTGGCTCTGCCGCAACCTTTACGAATACTACGAATACATGCTCGACGAAAAATATCTTGCCGAAACAGCGTATCCGATAATGCGTGAGTCGGCTCTGTTCTACCTTGATCTTCTCACCGACAGGGGTGACGGAAAGCTTTCGGTTGTCCCGTCGACCTCGCCCGAGAATGTGTTCATTTACGGTGGCGGCAAAAGGGCGTCGGTTGCGAAGTACACGGCGATGTCGGACTCGATTGCATACGATCTTTTCAAGAACTGTCTCAGCGCCGCAAAGGTTCTCGGAATATCGGACGGATTCACGGACGAAGTCGAGGCTGCGGTTGGCAAAATGTCGCCGCTTGAGATAGGCTCTGACGGACGTCTTCTCGAATGGAACGAGGAGTTCGACGAGACCGAGATCACGCACCGTCATCTGTCGCACCTTTACGCACTCCACCCGGCACGGCTTATCACACCGGACGGCACACCCGAGCTTGCCGAAGCCTGCCGAAAGGTAATGGAACGCCGAGGTGATAACGGCACGGGCTGGAGTCTTGCATGGAAGATAAATTTTGCGGCGAGACTCGGCGAGGGCGACCATGCGTTAAGGCTTCTCAAAATGCAGCTCAATCCCGTTGCGCCCGAGATCGACTCGTGGCAGTTTACCGGCGGCACGTACCCCAACCTTTTCGATGCACATCCGCCGTTTCAGATTGACGGCAATTTCGGTGCGGCGAGCGGCATTATCGAGATGCTTATCGGGTATGGCGAAAACGGAGAATTCACGCCTCTCCCTGCGCTTCCGTCCGAGTGGGAAAGCGGAAAAATCGAGGGTATTCGCCTACGTGGCGGCAAGGTTCTCAACATGGAGTGGAGCGGCGGCAAGGTTTCAAAATGCGAAGTTCTCGAAATCTGACGACGTACTTTCGAGCGGGTTGCTTCGGCGCCCGCTTTTTTTATTACGGGGCTTTACGAGGGGCTTACGGTGGTGTCCTTTCTTGAAAGAAAGAACCAAAGAACTTTATCCTATAGTAATTTGGAGGCAGTACCGAAGTCAGGCGCATATATGCGCGCCATAAACGCAAGCCGCCGACTTAGATGAGGCAAGACCGTGCGCAACTTTGGATATACCGTTCAACCTCGACGAAGTCTCGGTCGAAGGTGAGTTTGGCATCAGGTTTTGTGGGGAATGTAATTTTTACCTTCTCCCGTTCCCGAAATTTGTACCTCACTTCGTTCGACGACAAATTACGGAAAGATGAGGTTTTTGGAGAGTGCGTGAATT
>CAKSCN010000034.1 GCA_934444485.1 uncultured Eubacteriales bacterium
GATTCTTTTTGAGAAGATAATAATATGTGCCGTCTTCAACGTATGCGGGTTTTATCTCGTCAAACGGAATAAAGTGAGTGTTTTTTGTCTTATATCCGACAAAAACCGTCGCTCCTTCGGGTGCGGTGATTGTTGAGAGAACCTCACCGTCGCCGGGCTTCGGTATCTTCGAGGGAATCGGAGCTTCGACGGTATCGATTATATCGGACGCATCAGCCTCCTCGCCTACCGCTACTATAAGATACGGCATAACGATAGGCGTTGCGTACTCGTTGGTGGTATCGTGGAGAGCGGAAACGACGTATACGCCCTCTTTCTCGAATTTCACTCCGACAAAGCCGTCGTCATCGGTCATATCTACGGGAATAAAGCCGCTGTCATCGTTTGAACTTACATAGATTACAGCCTCGGAAAGCGGCTCATAGAACGCTTCGGGTTTTACCGCACAACCATACCAGCCGATTGTGTAGCCGACAAGCTGAAGAACAACCGTATCGCCCTCAGCGGCGGAAACCGTGTTCAAACGCTCGCCGTCAGTATTTTCAAACCATGCGTAATTGTCCATCGCATATTCGTCGAGGTAGAAGTAGAGCTCAAGCGAGTCGCCGTCCTTTATCTCGGCGTCGGTTATGGTATATCCGGTGTAGCTCTCGGGCATTCCGGGGTAAGTGACGGGAGTGTCGTCGTGAGGCTGTTCGCCGTTTACAGTGAAGCCGAAGCTCGAGGTTTCAACGCCGAATATCTTTGTGAGAAATCCGGACTCGGAAAACTCTATGTAGTCAGATATATTATCGGGTGTGAGCTTGGAGTCGATAACGGCGTTTGCCGCAACAAGCGCATCAAGAGCGGAGTAGTCGCCCTTGCCGGAGATTCCGTAACAGTCGGCGTAATTCGCCGGAATTACGATCTCGGTTTTCGGAAGTATAAACTTCCCGTCGTTCTGTGCCGTTACGTAAACGGAGATTGTTTCGGCGGACGCTTCGTCGTAAAGAACGGCATCCGTGGGGTTGACCGACTCGGCAGACACGGTTATCGAGAACATCGACAAAAGCGTGAGCACAGCCAAAGCGGCAGAGAGAAATTTTTTCATTGCTGTATATCCTTTCTTTTATAAAATTGACTTAACTGAAATCCGTGCTTCCGACATCCTTGCCGAGGTCGCACGTATAGACCCACTCGACGACGTCTCCGTCCTCGGGATAGTATCCTGAACAGCCGTAATTTGGGAACTCCCCGTTGACTCTGTACATCCACCCGGAAAGCTCTCCGCAGTCAAACTCGTAGAGGTTTGCTATTCCCTCAACATATATTGAGCCGTACATCGGAGTGAACGAAACCTCGGTGAGAATACCGGCGTTTTTCGTCTCTCGAAGCAGTATATCGGCAACGCTCTCACCCTCGGAAAACTCTGCGTCGCACGAAAGTATAACGCCGTCTTCGGGTAAAAGTGCCGTCATTTCTTCTGACAGAAGACCGCTTTCAAGAGCGTTTGTGCAGTCTATGGAAAGCTTAACGGAGGGTAAGTCCGAATTATTTGCACCGTCATTTGCGCAGGACGAAAACAGAAGCACGGGAATTACAAGAAGAACAAACGCAGCCGAGAGCTTTATCCGTACAAAGTTCGCTTTATCGTAAAATCTCATGTCGGTTCACCTCACACGCCGAGCCAGAAGCCGCAGAACATCGCCGCAAGCTCCTCTCTCGTAAGTGCCTTCGACGGCGACAGACGTCCGGACTCTGAAACGTACATTTTCTCCGAAACGCAGTACGCAACGGAGTTTTTCGCCCACGACGATATCTGCGACGCATCGGAAAAAGCGGTGAGTACTCCGGTGCCGTGCGACCTATATTCGGCGGCGTACTTTTTTGAAGCACGTTCGAGCATAACTGCCGCCTCTTCACGGGTGATTTTGTCGTTCGGGCAGAACTTTCCGCTGCCCTTGCCGTTTACGACTCCCGAAGCGAATGCGGAATTTACGTAGCCGTAATACCAATCGCCGTATTTAACGTCGGAAAAACCGGCGTCCTTTGCCGCAGGAAGACCGAGCATTTTGGCAAGCATGGTGCAGAACTCCGCTCTTGTCACGTTTGCCGAGGGCGAGAAGGTCGTCTTTGTCGTTCCGTTCACAACGCCGAGTTTGGCGAGAAGCTTTATGCTGTCACGTCTTGCCGACGAGGAAATATCGGTAAACGGGCAGGTGTAGCCGGACATATCGTAAAGTGCGCTTTTATTCTCCGATAAGCGTTTATATGCCGCCATGGCGCACAGTGCCTGTTCGGTAGCCATGAGGTTTGCGCCTTTGTCGGCGACGTGTTTGAAGCTGCCGTCGGGAAGTCCGAAAGAAAGTACGCTTGCGTAAACTGACTTACCGTTCTTTACAAAGCGGCTGTCGGTATTCGGTGAAATGTCCAAAGTGCAAAGTGCTATGACAACCTGACACGCACTCTCGCAGTTTTTGTTTCCGTAGTTTGTATACGAGCCGTCGGAGTTCTGCTTTTTTGACAAAAACGAGAGTGCGGACTCTATCGAAGAGCTGACCTTGGGTATGCACTTATACGGTGCAAGAGCCTGCAAAGCCATGGCGGTTACATCGACATCAGAGTCCGCAGCGGCGCTCAGGGAAAAGCCGCCGTCCGAATTCTGTGCGGCGATAATCTTACGTATGAGCGCCTGACGTGTGACGTTACCCCTCGGTGCGATATTCTTTGCGTCAAGCGCAATGAGTGCGAAAATACTGCCGTTGAGTCCCTGCTTTGTGACAAAGCTCATATCGGAAAGTCCGGAATATAGGTCGTATCCGGCGGTGTTTTTCGCATTCTTTCCCAACGAGGAAAGCGCAAGAATCATTCTCGAATACTCCGTCGATTTGGCAGAACTCATTTTTCCGCCCTTTTCTTTGACAGCTTGGTTCGCCGCCGCAAGGTAGTTTTCGTTAAATGCTGTCTTGCTGCTTCCGCTATACTCTCCCCGTGCTATTCCGATAACGCTCCACTCGCCGCCTATTGAGGCATTTTTCGGTGATGCGACGGTTTCGACGATATACGCCGCCGTTGTGTCATAATCGACAGCACTGACCGCAACAGAACCGAGCAGGCACGCTGCACACAAAAACGAAACAAGACGCAAAAAACATTTTTTCACGGTAATCCTCCTTAAACAACAAAAAATCCGAAACGCCGAAACGTCCCGGATGGATAACTCTACTGCCGCAATTATTGAAAAATTGGTACAACAACCTAAGCTCTATGTCAATTTCTTTTTTTGACAAGAACCTCTTCCCTTTTCACTGCGATACATATTCTCCCACTTGCCCGAGAACGACATCGGCAAAAAACATGGCAAGTCTCCCGACTTGGAACCGTAAAGCGCATTCCACGCTTACTCAAAAGCACGCCTTCTCACGGCATAGCCGCAATGACATATGTGCTTTCTCGGACGGTTGATTACGGTAATGGCGGTTGCGTCGGCTTTTCACCGAACTTCCTTTTTAATCTGCGGCAATTTCTTCCGCAGAACCGTGTTTTCCGTGTTGATATTAAATTTTCACCTTATTATAATACCACAAACCTCCGGCATAATCAAGAGGTAATCCGCATTGTTTACATTTTTCGGCGAAATTTGAGCGTTTTGACAAAGAGTGACCGTATTCTGCAAAAAAAGAAGCACCTCAAACAGAGATGCTTCCGTAATCAATGTAAATACCGTTAATTAAAGGCAGTCTTTTCTGGAGAGATTGATTCTTCCCTTATCGTCGATTTCGATAACCTTAACCTTGATGATATCGTCAACGTTGACAACGTCCGTAACCTTTGCGACACGCTTGTTGTCGAGCTTGGAGATGTGGACAAGTCCCTCCTTGCCGGGTGCATATTCAACAAATGCGCCGAAGTCCATGATTCTTGTTACACGTCCTTCAAACACCGTTCCGACCTCGGGATCGTTGCAGATAGCGTCAACAATCGAGAGAGCCTTGAGGCAGGCGTTCTTGTCAACGGCGGAGATGAATATGCTTCCGTCGTCCTCGATATCGATCTTCGCACCGGTGTCGGCACAGATCTTCTGGATAACCTTTCCGCCGCTTCCGATAACTTCTCTTATCTTGTCAACGTCGATCTTGGTGGAGATCATCTTGGGTGCGTACTCGCTTACTTCCTCTCTCGGAGCGGCAATTGCCTTGAGCATTACCTCGTCGAGGATGTATATTCTTCCGGCTCTTGTCTGAGCAAACGCCTTCTTGATAATTTCAGGTGTAAGACCGTCAATCTTGAGGTCCATCTGAATAGCGGTGATACCCTTCTTGGTTCCGGCTACCTTGAAGTCCATGTCGCCGAAGAAGTCCTCGAGACCCTGGATATCAAGCATCGTCATCCATCTTTCGCCCTCGGTGATAAGTCCGCAGGAGATACCGGCAACGGGAGAGGTTATCGGCACACCGGCGTCCATGAGTGCGAGTGTGGAGGCACAGATAGAACCCTGGGAAGTCGAACCGTTCGAGGAAATGACCTCGGAAACGAGTCTTATTGCGTAGGGGAAATCCTCAACGGAGGGGATAACCGGTACAAGCGCTCTTTCGGCAAGTGCGCCATGACCTATTTCACGTCTGCCGGGTCCTCTCGAGGGCTTTGTCTCGCCGACGGAGTAGGAGGGCATATTGTAGTGGTGCATATAGCGCTTGGTTTCTTCGTTGTCGATACCGTCGAGAAGCTGTGCGTCACGGATAGGTCCGAGGGTTGCGACGGTGAGAACCTGAGTCTGACCTCTGGTAAACATTGCGGAGCCGTGGGTTCTCTTGAATATGCCGACCTCGGAGGCAAGGGGACGGATCTGGTCGAGCTTTCTGCCGTCAACACGCTTGCCGTCGTCGAGAAGCCATCTTCTTACAACGAACTTCTGGAGCTTGTAGAGGCACTCGGTCATTGCCGCCTTTGCGTCGGGGTACTTCTCTTCAAAATGCTCGAACACGTCGGCATAAACCTCGTTGAGTCTCTCTTCTCTTACGACCTTATCGTCGGTATCGAGAGCATAGCGAACCTTCTCGATTGCATACTCTGCGATGTCGTCATACATATCGTGGTCAACCTCTGCGGAGGGGTAAGAGAACTTGGGCTTGCCGACTTCCTTTGCGATGTCGTTTATAAACTTAATTACCTTCTGGGATTCGTTGAAAGCGAACATGATAGCGTCGAACATCGTGTCCTCGGGAACTTCCTTGGCGCCCGCTTCTATCATGACTACCTTCTTTTCACTGCTTGCAACGGTAAGCTCAAGCGTGCTTACTTCTCTCTCGGCGAGAGTCGGGTTGAGGACGGGCTTTCCGTCTACAAGACCGATAAATGCGCCCGCAATAGGTCCGTTCCACGGGATATCGGAGATCATGAGAGCCGCCGACGCACCGATCATGCCGGTGATTTCGGGAGAGCAGTCGGGGTCAACCGAGAGAACGAGAAGGTTTATGGTAACGTCGTTTCTGAGATCCTTCGGAAAAAGGGGTCTTATCGGACGGTCGATTACACGGGAAGTAAGTATCGCCTTTTCGGAGGGCTTGCCCTCTCTCTTGAGGAAGCTTCCGGGGATCTTGCCGACGGCGTAGAGTCTTTCTTCAAAGTCTACCGAAAGAGGCAGGAAATCAATGCCGTCTCTGGGAGCGGCGGATGCGGTCGCCGTCGCAAGAATTGCGGTGTCGCCGTATCTTACGAGGCAGGAACCGTTTGCGAGTCCCGCCATTTTTCCGACCTCTATCGTGAGAGGTCTGCCTGCATAGTCACAGGTAAATGTCTTGTAATTTTCAAACATTCTTTTTTCCTCCGTCTTTTTTGATTTTTCCGGAGGGACGTTAAGTTTTAGCACTTAAGCCGGTACACGAAAAAACGCTCATGTTTCCGCTTAAATGCTAAAAAAGCGTCTTAACGTCCTCATCCGCACTGTGGTTGATAATGCCGTAAAGGCTGCCTTGACATTTCTATGGGAGCGAAACGCAAAACAGCCTTTGGTGCAATTACATTACTTTCTGATACCGAGCTTGTCGATTATCGCACGGTAACGTGTGATGTCCTTCTTCATGAGGTAGTTGAGAAGGTTTCTTCTGTGACCTACCATCTTAAGAAGACCTCTTCTGGAGTGATGGTCGTTCTTGTTTGTCTTAAGATGCTCGGTAAGAGTGCTGATTCTGTGTGTAAGGATAGCGATCTGTACCTCGGGAGAACCTGTATCGCCCTCGTGGGTCTTATACTCCTCGATGATAGACTGCTTTTCGTCCTTCTGCATCATTGTTGTATTCCACCTTTACGTTAATATTATTATGAAGCTCATGCCGCATTCCCGGTCACGGATGGGTGAAATCCTCTTAAATCCGCATATCGGCAAACGGATTAAGGCATTATTCCCGCAACTGAGTTATGGGTGCGCACTCACCCTGTTATTCTATCACAGAACGGTGCGTTTGTAAAGTGTTTTTTTGAAAATACAAAAAATGTTTACATTTGGAAGCCGTACAAATCATCAGACAGCGCATTGTGTATCTCTTCACGCATTTTCATTATTCTGCCGTAGTCGTAGCCCTTAAAATCGGAGCGCATATTGAGAAAGCGTGTTGCGTTGGTGAGCACGACGGCGTACAGTCCCTTATTGCGGTTCATGAACATTGACGTACCGGTGTGACCGCAGTGACCGAAGCTTCCGGGCGGAAAGAGCTTTCCCGTTTGGGGGTAGTTTTCGTCAACAATGAGCCAGCCGAGTCCCCACGGTTCGCCGACGCCGCCGGTACAGTCACGTTCAGCAAGGTCGAATATTTCTTTTGGGTAAAGCTTTCCGCTCTTTTGCATTACAGCCTGCACAAAAATACAGAGGTCGTCGGGCGTAAAGAATTGAGCTCCGTTGCCGCCTATCCCTCTCAGGCTGTATGCGTTTTCGTCGTCAACACGGTATTCGCCGGCGTCTCTGCGCTTATACGACACTGCGGCGTTCTTCTCGTCAACGGCGATGTTGAATCCGCTTCGTGTGTACCCGAGAGGTTCTTTTATGTATTTATTGTAGGCTTCGTCAAGGCGCATACCGTATAATTTCTCCGCAATGAAGCCGAGGAGAATATATGCATTACAGGAATACCTCTGCGACAAACCGGGAGCAAAGCCGAGAGGAAAACCGAGTATGAAGTCCTTGACCGCTTCCCTCCCCTTATCGGCAACGCTCATCGGAAATTCATGGCGGATTATCCCGGAGGTATGCGTCATCATCTGCTTTACCGTTATCTTTCTTTTTTCCTCCGGCACGTTATCAAAAAACATATCAAGGGTATCGTTGGGAGTAAGCTTATCATTGCCCATGGCTTTAAGAAGAAGCGTTGCCGTAACAAGCACCTTTCCCATGCTTGCTATATCAAAGAAAGTGTCGCCGTTCACGTTCTCCGAGAAGATTTTTGCCTCTTCGCCGTCCTTGCCGACGCAGACGGCATACGAATCGAACTCCTTGTTTCCCAGTTTTTCCCTCATCAGTTTTTCCGTTTGTTTGAGAGACACCATGTTTCTCATCCTTTCATGAGTTTTTTCTTCAATTATACAATGACATTGGCACAAAGTCAATGCGAAATAACGGTTAACAGCACAAAACGGCTGTTTTCTCTTGACACACTGCCATAGTTATGATAGAATATTTGCGTAAATTATTCCGCAGGGAGGAAAAGAATATGATGTCGGCTTTCAGAGAATATGATTGGAGTGCGATACGCATACTTGACGTATTCAAGGTGAAATGCCACGAAGCAGGCACTGTATTGAACGCCTTCGGGCGCACCGACATATACCAGTTCGGAGCGAAGTTTTCGGGAAAAACGGAGGTTATATACAACGGCGAGACGATCGATTATTGCGCCGGTAGCGTTCTGTATCTGCCGAAGGAAAAGTGCGGCAATATTCCGTACAACAAGACTTTCCTTGAGAACGGCGAAACAATCTGCATCTTCTTCGACTCCGAAAAGCCTCTGCCGAGCGTTCCGTTTATCGTACAAAACGGCTGTAAGTACACAGACGCCGTAATTTCACGTTTGGAAAAAGCGTTCAACGAAATAAAGGGCAGTAAATTCAAGTGTGCAAGCCTGTTTTATGAGTTTCTGTACGAGCTTGAAAACGCCGTATGCGAAAGCGGTTCTCCGACCGACGCATTTCTCGCCGAGGTATACGAATACATTGACAGACACATCTGTGATGAATACATCGACCGTGCGGAGATTGCTTCGGAGTTTGGGTTGAGCGCCGAGCATTTTCGTCACAAGTTCAAGAGGCTCTGCGGAGTATCTTTACAGGAATACCTCAACCGCACAAAGCTGAATCGCATGAAAGAACTACTGCGTGAGAGCGATGCGTCGATTTCCGAAACAGCACGCATGACAGGTTTTTCCGGAGTAAATTATTTTTCCCGTTTCTTTAAAAAGCACACCGGCATCTCACCCGGCGAATACCGCCGAAGCGTATCGCAGTTACAGTGACGAAGATACAAAGTTTTCCGAAAATTAACACGCAGGCGTTACGGATTTCTTTGTTGCATGGTAGAATATAGCGGTAAATCAAGGTTAATGGCACGGAGGAGGACAAAATGGCGGAAATAACGGCAGAGGTCGGAGCGAAGCGAAAACGCATTCCCGAGATATCCTTCTTAAACATACTGCTCTGCGTTCTCGTGGTATTCATACATTCGTCGTCAGAGCCGGTGTCGTCGCTCGACAAATCGACTCTTTCGTGGGCAATTTGCTTTATTCCGTGGCGTCTGTCGGCGTTTGCGGTGCAGGGCTTTCTTCTGCTGTCGGGAGTCAAGCTGTTTCTCGGGCAAAGCAAGTCCCAAACATCCTACCCTGCTTTTATCGCAAAGCGTTTTCGCACGGTGTTTCTTCCATATGCGTTGTGGGTAGTCGTTTACTACATATACTTTTTGCGTCTCGGGTATTTTGATTTTTCGCTTATTGACCTTGCGGCGTACATAGTGAAGGGCGACCTTGTGGGTCACTTCTACTTCGTCATTGCAATAATGCAGTTTTATCTGCTCATGCCTTTATGGCGAAAGATTGTGAGCCGTTACTCCGCAGCTTCCGCTCTTACGGCGGCACTTTTGGTGACTGTGGTTTGCGGTCAGTATCTGCCGCAGATAATCGGAGTTTTTGCGAAGGACTTTTACTTTGCGTACAACGACCGTGCATTCACGACGTATATATTTTACTTTCTCTGCGGCTGTTACATCGGAAGCAATTACGGAGCTTTTATCGAAAATCTCACCTCACGGAAGCTTGCGGTGACTGTTTTGTTTGCGGTCACGGCCGGTATCGACGGCACATTCTCTCTGAAGGTATGGCGAGGCGAGATAACCGCACCGTTTCTCGAGACGGTACATATTGCGTACATCATCTCGGCTATAATGTTTTTCCTCATGCTGTCGGCGGTGTTGTTTTCAAAGGAAGAGCGTTTGCCGAAGCTGTTTGCGAAAATCGACCGTGTCAGCTATGCGGTATATCTTGCGCATCCGCTGTTTATATTCATCATAAACTCAGTGCTTCTCGAAAGGTTTGAGTCGCTGAAGGTGCGGTATGCCATGCGGCTTTTGCTGACATACACGGCGGTATTCGGACTATGCCTTATATGGGGAGAAGCAAAAGCATCGGCAAAGAAAATTATGAGCCGCAGAAAAAGCGGCATTGACGAAAGGTGACAAATATGCGAAGACCGGCAAACGGAAAGAATTTCAGCAAAAAAATACTCTCTCTTTTGATTGAGAAAGCCAAAGGTGAGCGGACGCTCAAGCAGTTCGCAGACGACTGCGGCATCAGCTATTTACAGATGAGAAAGCTCTGCGGCGGACTTCAGGAAAACCCTCCGGGCAAGAAGCTTATTGCAAAGCTTGCGTCGGCGTCCGACTGCGGAATAACCGAGGAGGATTACAATTTCATCTGCCGCCGTGAATCGGATCTCTCAGAGGCGGACAAGCTCGGTGCGGAGGAGCGTGCGCTTCTTGCAAGGTACCGCTCACTCGGCTCACGCCAGAAGAAAACGGCGGAGGATTTCATCGCTTTTCTTGAGAGCTATAATGGGTGACGCAGAGCATTTCCCCTACAAAAAAGAATTGAGCAGATCGTTTTTCGTCGGTCTGCTCGTTTTTGTTACCATTCCTTTATGTAATCGCTGTCCAAGTCATGCGCCATCTGTTCATCGGACGGAGCATCGTCGTAATGAAACATTATTTTTCTCAGAGGAATGAATTTCAGTTCCTCTCCCGGAACCTTCGATACCCATGTGTCCACATCGGCAAGATAACCGTTTGTGCAGGTTTCGGTTTCGATATAAATATACTTATGCCCTTCGTCGTAAAGAAACGTTCGGGAATAAGAATCGCTGTATATGCCGAGTATACCCGTACAACTGTTATATGTGTATTCACACTCGTATCTCGAGCCGTAGTAACGGAACGGAGAAAAGCTGAACTCACGGACAATTACCTTGCCGTCGTTCATAAACTCATACGCTTCGCCGCCGGCATATTGCGGTGAGTAGTCAAACCACAGACCGCCGACAAACTCGTAATCCTTTTCCCCCTCCGGCTTCTCCGGAGCTTTTACGCTCAGCAATCTGAACGGATATTTTTCGGAGTCCGTTTTTTCAAAATCGGCGAAAAAGCTGTATTCTCTGCTCGGAGTGCGGTCAAGTGCTTCCTGCGGCGTATCATAGCCTCGCCAAGCGTAATCGACACTTAATTTTCCTCCGCTGTACGTATAGTCATCAATTACAACCTCGCCGTAAAAACCTCTGCCGTTATTTGAACGAACGGCATATCTGTCAGCGCTTTTGTCCTCATCCCATGAAAAAGACTCTCCGCTCAATTGCCGTCCATAAAGATAATGCATCGCTTCTTTCATATCATCTGCGGTAACATAATCGTATGTATAATCGGTTGTATACGGCACAAGATTCACGGCGTTGATTGTAAGATAAGTAACATCGCACAAAGTCATCACATCCAAGGCAAGCTCCCTTTCACTTAATTGCGAAACAGATTCAAATTCTCTTGCGGCGTTTACATACAGCATTCCCCTTATTGCGCTCATCTCATATTCGGAAAGTGTTTCGTTCAGAGATGCATTCTCGTTTGCAACGTCATTTGCCGATTTTACACCCACCGGCATACCGACACTTTCCGACACAAGAGTAATAATCGCAAGCACGACGGACATAAAGGCTTTTAAACTTTCCTGTTCCATATATTCTCTCCGTTAATATGACATAAGCTTTGCCATACCGTAGCACTGATCGCAGTACCGGTGTACGTCGTCGTATTTGTCAACAAATTTATTGAGCTTTTCACGCTGTCCGCAGGTTTCGCATTCTCCGACCTTATCGCAAGCGCCGAGCATTCCCGACAATGCGAAAGCCGCAAAAATTGCGCAAATTATTCTCTTCATATTTTTATCCTTTCGGTTATTCTTGAAGAGCGGCAGAAGCCAAAACTCCTGCCGCGGGTTTTAGTTTTACTTAAAATCTCTATAGCGGTAAAGGGTTCTTGTACCTTTATAGTAAAGGTTGTTTGCATTGCCACCGAAATTACCGCTGTCTTGTGTACACATATTCGGGTACTTGTCAACAATCTGACGTTGACCGTTCTCAATCCAAGTGTAACGGTTTGTCGTTATGGCTGAGAGAGGACTGTCACTGTAGTACTCATGATAACTTTCCGCCTTTACGTGAGCATTTACAAAATTTCTGAAATTGTAATTTGCGGTCGCCATGTTCATCGGGTATGTGCCGACGTTGTTGTCATCGTATGTCAGCAGATAGTGACAGTAAACATACTGCGTCTTTGTCTGCACCTGTCTTGTTTCAGAGGACTCTACGTATGACGTTGACCATTCGGACCAATCACGCCAATAACGTTCATCAGGCGGATTGCAGATACTGCAATTGGATTTATACTCGGTCGCTCCGGTGTAAACCTCATCTCCGCAAGAAGTACACATTTTATACTCTTTGTGCGGATGCGAAGATTCGGTATAATATTTCCAATTATGTTCGCAGGGACGTGTCATTTCACTATCTGTTACAGGATGACATTTTCCGCAACTATCCACACTTCCCGTCGCTCCGGTATACTTTGTTTCACCGCACTTTGAGCATTCCTTGTATTCCTTGTGCGGATGAGCCGATTCGTTGTAGTAATTCCAGCTGTGGTTACAAACATTGCACTTACTGCACGACGATTCATATCCGGTATTACCCGTGTATTCTACCTCACCGCATTTTGAGCATTCTCTGTATTCTTTATGAGGGTGAGAGGACTTGTTGTAGTAGTTCCAGTTATGAACACATTCGGTATCGGGATTGCACTCATCGCATGACGATCTGTAATTTCCGTCATCGGTGTACGTCTTCTCTCCGCATTCATCGCAGTATTTGTAGTTTCTGTGAGGATGTGCCTTCTCCGTACCGGTTACCCAAGAATGAATATGTACAGGATTGCACGTACTGCACGACGAATCGTAACCGGTCTCTCCGGTATAGCTCTTTTCACCGCACTTTGTACAAGTTTTGTATCTGTTATGCGGATGAGCCGAGTCGTTTCCGTAAGAATAACTGTGGCTGCACGGAGCATTTACATATCTGAACTTCCATTTCTGCGCAGCTGTGCCGTTACCGGTCCAAACCAGTATCTTTGTTCCGTTATCTGAGTTTCCGCCATTGGCGTCAAGATAATTGCCGAGTGCGGATTTAAGTTCAAAGGTACCGTCGCCGCAGTATGTCGGAAGCCACTTCTGAGAATTTCCGTTGTGTGTTCCCCACTGCCATACCTGCGCACCGCTGTCTCTTGAGCCCCACTTTACGTCGAGAGACTTATTACTGTTTACATTTGTCAATACGATATAGTCGCCAACGTGCGTCACCTTGAACTTCTGACTGTCTCCGCCGTGAAAATCCCAAAGGTGAGCTATAGCCTGCGCCTCCTTTTTCTGCGCATATATATCTATAGCCTTTCCGGTATTATAAGACGGGATGATATAAAACTCACCGTTAAGATCTGAAACGCTCGTTGCATAAACCGCATTATCGCCGCTCGTGTTTCCGTCATCCCACTCACAGATAAAGCCTTTCGGCGTTCCGGAATTGTCGGCAAGGTCATTCCATTTACCGCTTGCGTATATTGCAACACAATTCTCCTGAACGCCCTTCCATATTCTCGAAGGCTCATTAGAATTCCAGTTAGTGTAACCGAAGCTTTCGCCTGTTATCCAACCGAAGTCACTGTACGTGTTTGAGCTGTCACGTGTTGCACCGATCCAGAGAGCTTTACCTGCTTTTGAAGCAAGTCCGGCTACTATTCCCTGCTCTTCGGCACTTGTGATAGTGGCAAGGTGTCCGCCAAAAGACTCACATTTTTGTTTTGCCTGAGACCACGTAGTTTGGTACAGATAATATGCATATACGTGTCCTGTGTTATTGTCAGTAAGAGTTGACGAATACTCACTATTTGTCATGGTTTCATAAGTGATATAATGGGGTCGATAGTATTCAGCTTTTCCGAAAATACTGTTCAACTTGCTACAGCTGTTTTGATTGACATGATTATTCGCACTATTGTTATCCGTACCATTATTACCGTCAATAACCGTTCCATTGTAATAGATTCCCACATGACCTTGATCGTTTCCCAAAAAAACAAGATCACCATTTTTTGCTTCTTCAGGCTCTATTCTATATTCTTTATAGTGATCATTTCCAAAGAAATACCATGAATAAGCCAAACCGGTATACCTAAATTCTTCGCTCTCAAGTACACCTGCTCTTTTCGCGCAGTCCCATACAAAATAAGCACACCAAGGAACACTATACCCAAGTTCGGTTCCGGATTTTCCAAACTGCGCATATGCAATTCTTGCAATTCTTTCCCCAACGTCTTCTGAGTATTCATAGTTTTCATTCCATGCCGCCCCAACCGGCGTTACGAAGCACATGGAACTTACCGCCATAATCATGCACAGCAAAAACGCCAACGTTCTTTTTAACTTTTTCATAAGTCATTCACTCCTTAAAATATTACATTTTTGTCCACTCGGCGCCCGCCGCATAATGCTTATCCCCCCTGTTTTTGCAAATTGCGCTTTGTGAACTTTCAAATATAATATATCACACAATTATCTTTCAAATAATAATTATTTATTTCTAAGCAATGAATGAGCAGTGCTGATTCTTACAAAATAACGGTTAATTCTGCATTTGTGCGCAAAAGCGCAAAAAAACCGCCCCCAAAGCGTCAACTGCGATGGGGACGATTTACGCTTATCGGGATATTGTGAGCTTTACGGAATACACTCTGCCGCCGTTACTTTTGGAGGAAATAGAGTCCCGGTCCGTACTCCGTGAAGACGGAATAGAGTACGCTTCCTGCGGCGGAGTCATATTTGTATGCCGTTGTCGGGAGCTGTCCCAAACGACCGAGCATTGCGCCCTCGTACTGCAGATATGTGTTGCCGCTGAGCTTGGGAAGCCAGCCGAGCGAGCCTGCGCCTATATGGAGAAGGTCGCCGTAGGAGCGGTCGAAGATGTTGTTTCTGATGTAGAAGTCGGTCGCCATGTTCTCGCTGTCCCAACCCTTGATATGCGCAGCGTTTGTGGGATTGGTGCGTCCGAAGGCGTAGCCGGCATTTCGGAGAATGTTGTTCTCGTAAACGATGTTCTGAAGAAGTCTTGTTGACTGATTGGAGGAGCCGCCCATGAAGTACTCGATGTTGTAGCAGCAGTTCTCGATAATGTTGTCGGCGAAGAGTATATTCTTTTCGGTTGCCGCGCCGCCCTCGCCCTTGAACTGATGCGTGATACCTGCGTCAAAGCACTTGTAAACATAGCAATTCTTTATGGTGTAGTTGTCGCAGCTTCCGTATATCTCGACACCGTTGCCGTATCTTCCAGGTTCGTACATCGATGTGCCGGCAATCTTCTTTACGCCCTCAAGACCGCCGCCTATCCAGCCGATCTCGCAGTTCTCGACGGTGAGGTTATTTACCGAACCTGCACCGATACCGTGAAGTGCGCCGTAAACCACCTTGAGATTATTAACCGTGACATCATAGTTTGCCGTAATAACGTGACCGCCGCCGGTTATGAATTCTATCGACTCAAATATCTTGCCGGGGTTGCCCTCGTCGCATCTGAAGTAGACGTCGCCCTTTTCCTTGCGAACCTCTGTGGACTTGATGTCGCTGAATACGTGCATATCGGGAAGATCCTTCGCAACGTCAAAGGCAGAGTCGCCGTTCTTTGTGTTGAAATATGTGAGGGTTTCCGAATTGTAGTATTTCGTGGTTTTCTCAACCAATATACCGCCCTTGCCGTCGCCTCTGTTTACGACGAGTCCGCCGATATCATAGGTTGTGTCGGCATACTTCCATACACCGGTCGAACCCTCGACAAGAGTCCACTTGCTCTCGTCGGCACCGTTTGACTCGGACGCCGTGATAACCGGCTTCTCACCCTCGCCGTATGCGGAGTAGGTTATGCCCTGAGCGGCAACTATCTTTCCTCTGAAGGTATCGCCTCGTCTGAAGAACACGCCGTCGCCTCTTGTGAGCTTCGCCGAATTTACCTTCGCAAGGGTTTTCCATGCCTTTTCGGGAGATTTTCCGTCGTTGTCGTCGCTTCCGTCGGCACTTACATAGTACTTCGTGCCAGTTACTTCAACCTTTGTTTCGGTCGAACGGATTGCGCTTATTCTCTCCTCGGAGAGCTTATCAACCTCGGCAAGCTTTGCCTTTGCGCCGGCGTAGTCAACCGGGACGCTCGGTGTTGCCATATAGAACCATTCCTCGCCCTTTTCGCTCTGTCTGCATGTGCCGTGAGGAACGGAGGCTTCGGTTATGTCAACGTACGCCCAGAAATCGGAGGGTACGTCACTGTAAAGAAGTGCGGAATCGAACCGTGCAATGTAATCGTTCTTGTAAAGATTTTTGCCGTATGCGTTGTTTATCATCTTGACAACCTGCGCACGGGTTATGGTTCTGTCGGGGAGGAAAGTGCCGTCGACATAACCGCTGACAATACCTGCGGAGGCTGCCGCCATTATCGCCGCATATCTCGGGTGAGCTTCGGTCACGTCGGTAAAGGTGACGCTCTTGCCCTCGGTCGCTTCGATAAGTCCGATATTGTATACAAGCTCCGCAAACTCGGCTCTCGTTATGGGCTTATTCGGCTCAAATGCGCCGCTGTAGCTCTTGAGATAACCCTTGTTTTCAAGGTATGCAACATTGTCATAATACCAATCGCCCTTTTTGACGTCGGTAAACTTCGACTCGTAAACGCCCTTTATGCTTGCTTCGCTCGTGAGAAGTCTTGTTACGACGGTGCAAGCCTGAGCACGGGTCATTGTGTAGTTGGGACGGAAGGTACCGTCGGAGTAGCCGCTTATGAATGCGGAATGTGCGTGGAGTGCCTCGGGCTTCTCCTTGAAGAATATTATCTTGCTGAGGTAGAAGGCGTCGCCCTCGTCAAGCTCGCTTATCTTGCCCTCCTGGAACGGGAGTACGTGGAGCTGTCTGAGTATCGGCTTCTCTTCGCTTACATCTGCAGCATATTCGGAGAAATCGAACACCGCAAGATCCCATTTGCCGTAGACAAGTGCATTTGTACTCATAGCCATCGTGGTTTTTGTAAAGCATCCGAGAGGTCTCAAGACAACATGAAGATCGTCATGCTCCTTTGCGGTATCGAACTTGTAGAGGACAGCGGCGTACTTGTACTCACGCATATCGACCTCTGCCTTGGCGTACTCCCAGCCGTCGAAGCCGAAGTACTTAATCTCCGCTTTGGGGTTGGGCTTTGCCATAACGGCGTAGATACCGTCTACCGTCGCCTTGGTATCGAATGCGAGTGTGGCGTCGGGAACCTTTGAGCCGTCTATGACGCCGCCGCAGTATGTGCGGTATTCGAGAACCTTGACGTCGTCAGACTGTTTCTTTGCGTCCCACATTGCGATATATACGGTGTCTACGGTATCGGCGGCTGCCTTCTCGCCGGGCATATGGATTTCCTTTGTGTTTGAAGCGGACATCCAGCCGGAGAACTCTGCGT